>CAMDLI010000020.1 GCA_945901615.1 Spirosoma fluviale | reverse complement strand
ACTGGTGCGGTCAGCTGAGCAATTAAATTGGCTTTGATTTCGGCCACATCTGTTACCGCTGTCGTACTCACATTCTGGTAAATTGGACAGATTGGGGTATTGAACTGGGTATCTTCGATTGCTTTTTGAAGTTTTTCTCGAGCTGGCTCCATCAAGGGAGAGTGGAATGCGCCACCAACAGGTAGAGGCAAAGCTCTTTTTGCTCCCGCAGCTTTAAGTAGTTCACAGGCGATTTCAATGCCCTTGGTGGATCCAGATATCACGAGCTGGCCCGGGCAGTTGTAGTTTGCAGCTACGACGATTTCCTCGCTGATGCCTGAACAGATCTCTTCTACAAGCTGATCTTCCAATCCTAGAATTGCTGCCATCGAGGAGGGGTTGATTTCACAAGCTTCCTGCATGGCTAGGGCACGTTGAAACACTAGGGCGAGCCCATCTTCAAAACTCAATACCCCGTTGGCGACTAAGGCGGAAAACTCCCCTAAGGAATGTCCTGCTACCATGTCTGGGGTAAAATTTGGGGTGGTTTTCGCGAGAATGACCGAGTGTAAAAATATTGCGGGCTGCGTTACCTTGGTTTGCTTGAGTTCCTCCTCTGTTCCTTCAAAAAGGATATCCGTAATTCGGAATCCAAGCTGCTCATTTGCTTTTTCAAATAAGGCCTTTGCAGTTGGGTTTTCTTCATAGAGGGATTTTCCCATTCCTGGGAATTGGGCTCCTTGGCCTGGAAATACGATTGCTTTCATTTCTTGAGTTGACGAAATTTAAGCCGCAAATATAGAATTTTTTTGACAGTCCATGGAAAGGGGCTAGAGCGCCTCCAAGGTTGGGAAGTGTTTGGAAAGCACTTCTTTCCGATTTTCTGAAAGCCAACGAATAAAGGCTTTGACGGCAGGGGAGTGTTTTTTTTGCTTCAGCCAGATCAATTTCCAATCGGCCTTAAGTGGGAGGTCGGGGAATTCAAGCAGTGCGATTCTACCTTCTTTGATTTCTTGTGCCATTGAATAATTGGAAAGTAGGGAGGTACCTAGGCCCGCCATCAGTGCTTGTTTGACGGCTTCGTTAGTGGTGAGCTCAAGCCGATTTTCCACATGAAGGGCTATACGTTCCCATGGCCTTGGCGGTGACCTTTCCTTTTAACCTTACCCTAGGGATGCCTATTTATTGGATGATTATCCAAGCGACTTGAGTAGGGGATGATCTTCATTCAAAAAGTGTGATTTTTCACTGGCTGTCGGCATTCTGCAGCTCGCTCTTCGACCAAACCACTGGTACCTGTGCTTTCCAATCCACTGGTAAATTCGGTCTCGTAATCCTTTTGGGATGATAATGAGTGAGTAGAAGAGGGGCCAGCCTCCGCCTAAAAGTCGTGCTACGCGGAGAGCGGCTGTGCTTCCGAGGTAGACCTGTCCTTCCTCTACCAATACCAGGGTTTCCAAATAGCTTGGGGGTAACTGGTACATTTTCAGCACCCTTTGGCCTGCAGGTCCTTGAATAGAGGCTAGAAGCAACTTTTTTTTGGCATCTCGCTTCAGTACAAAATCCACTGCCGCATTGCACAAGCTACAGTGTCCATCAAAAAGCAAGATGGATTCCCGGTGCATCAGCGGAGGAGTTGAATCGTCCCTTTCAAGGTCTGTTGTTTCTTGGTTGGGTCCACCACATCGAAAAAGACTGTTCCAGAATAGTAATAGGTTCCAGCTGGAAGTTCATTTCCACTAGGGTCTTTCCCATCCCAACGGATAAAAGGATCATTTTCTGTTGCGCTTTGGCTTGCATAGCGGAAAACTTCCGTGCCCCATCGGTTTACTATAAATAGCTCCACCTGGCTGACAAATCTTGGGCATTTTGAGAAAGGGTTGTCAAAAGCCATGAAGGTATCGTTGAGCCCATCTCCATTGGGAGAAAATGCATTTGGCAGGAGGTAGTTCGGGCAGTTGTCGAGGCATACCACATTGCTTTTTGGGCTTTCATTGCCGGATCGATCTACTGCGGTGATGTAATAGCAGCCTTTGTAATTCGCAAGATTTCTAAGTGTGGCTCGAAGTTGGATCGCGGAATATTGACCGATGCGGGTAAAGGTTCCTTCTGGGCTGCCATCCGGATTGAAGTACAGGCGGTAGCCACTCAATTGATCGTCACAGGTGCCACTGAAATTTGGTTTCCAGCTCAATTCATGCGTGTAGGTAATCGTACCGCAGGACTGTTCGGCAACATATTTAGCACAGTCAGGGCCTTCAAATGTTAGCACTGGGGCACAAGGAAGGCGGTTATCATCTGGTTTGGCGCAGATAATTTGAGATCGATTTTCGAGGGGATATACCAGGCCAGCCACATTGTAGGCTCCTTTGGTCACTACATAATAGCAGTACTCTAAGTCTTTTTTAAGCTTCACCCCATTGAATTTGCCTTCATCCAGGTAAATAGGCCCCTTTTGGGTCACATCTACATCTGCGATTTTAACGAAGTTGGTCACATCTAGCGCTGCGGCATCCGCTCGGTTTCGGTAAACTTCGTGCGTGTATTTAGCAATGGAATTATTCCAAGGAACATTAAAAGACCACTTGAGCTCAATCGCTTCATTGATAATGGTAGGTTCAAGTCGAACCGAAGAGGCTGCAGTAGACGTATCAATTTTAATGTTATTGTCAAGCAACACCACCTTGTAATTGTAAACCAGGTTTTTGGTATTCAATTTTTTATCGGTGAACAAGGTGTCTGCGGTTTTTCCCAACGACAGACGATTTTGCGCGCCAGTAAATCCTTCGCTTCGAATCAATTCATAGGAATAGGGGCCTGGAAATTGGACTTTATCCAAGTCGTAGGGCGGAGTCCATTTGACAAAAATCTCCCCGTCTTTCTCATCTGTAGCAGTAATGCTTACATTAGTTAGGATGGGTACATCCACGTCAATGGTGATACAGATTTCTTTTGAAACAATACTTTCGCCTAATCTTGGAGTAGGGAATGTTGCCACCAATCTGTAGCAATAGGTGTTTCCTGGAGCTAATCCTTCCCCTCCATTCTTGTCGGTAAAGTCAAAGGTGGTCATGTTGGTAGTTCCAATGAGTTCGAAGCCAGCTCGAATGCCTGTTTCACAAGAATCCGGTTCATAAGGATCAGAATTAAGCCTTCTCCAGACCTGCATTTCTTGCGCAGAACTGGCACAGGCATAAGGATCCCAGGATAACTTTAGGGTTCTACCAGGCAATTGCTCTAGTTCATCCCAAACAGGAGGAGGACCAATGACTTTAATTTTCCAAGTCTGAATATCTACCAATTTAGGTCCAGAGAGCGGTTTGTCCGTGATGCGTACACGTACCTCATACTCTCTTTCCCGCACATGGTTGCAGACCGTTTGCCAATTAAAATTCACAATGCCTGGCTGCACCTGGAACTCGTTTTCTGGTTTGTAGGTGGCTGGAGAAGTGTTGATTTCCATGGGTTCCCCAAAAACTTCAATTTTGATGGGATCTCCATCCGGGTCTTGTCCTTGGATGATTTCCTTGATTCGAGTTCCTGCTACTACGCAGAGGTCGGGGGGAAGAATCAGTTTGGGTCGTTTATTCTTCGAGTTTTCAATGATGATCTGCATGTCCCGAACCACGTAGCCGATTTCCACATACTTTCCATCGATTTTACGCCATTCAGTGATCCGCATTGCCACACTGTATTGCCCTGCAGTGCCAGGAGCATCCCAGACCAGGTCTCCAAAAATGGCATCCACCCTCATAAAAGCTGGGCCAGTGCCATCCTCTTTATTCTTGCTGAATTCTGCGCTTGCAGGGTCTCTGTAATTGTTGACTACACGCTCAAATCCCTGCTTGGGAATTTCAATGCGGTACGAAAGGCTATCTCCATCCGGATCGTAGGCCCCAGGATTGTGAATGTACCGCACATTTACGGCGCCATTATCCACCGGTGGGATGGTCAAAACTGGGGAGTTATTTACCCCGATGAAGGGATCAATTGTGATTTCGGTTTCCACATAGAATGGGGTATCTACCGAATTATTCATGTTGAGGGTCAGATCATTTCGGTTGAATTCTAAGAAACGAATCTTGTATTTACCTGGACCCTGAAAAGTATGCGTGATGACAAAGGTGTTTTTTTCGATCAAGTCTCCTAAATCTTCAACAAGTGAAAAATCACTTTTTGTATTAAGCTGCTCCTCCCGGCCGTCTCCAAAATTGATTCGCCCTGGGCCGAAGGTTACAGAGGAACGGGTATCTGTGTAGCCTACTACCGTGATTCGGTAGGTGAGTGTCTGAACCGAAATTCGCTCTGCAATGATTTCACCAGCACGAATGTGTGTAGCCCATGTGAGATTCAGGGATGAAAAAAATACGATGGAAAAAAGAATAAAATAAATTTTAAGCTTCATATCGGTCAAGGTGACTAGGCTAGGATTAAAATGGGTACTGAGAAGGGGTTCAGACGAACTGATTTCACTCAAATTTTTCTGTGTATACGAAGTAAACGGATGGATGGAGAAAAACCATCAAATATTAAAACAATAAAATTGAACAGACTGTTGGGAACCAAATAAATTAAAGTCTTTTCCACTTAAAAATAGTAGCTTATTTAGAATCGTTTAAAATAAGAAAGCAGTTCTTTCACAGATTGGATACTAGCCTTCTCGGATGTAAATTTGGGCAATTGAACAGCAAAACCAGTTTGTTTTAAACTAATCTTAATTATTTATGACTTGGGTTACCAAAACCTTGAATAGCACCCTCGGAAGAAAATTGATTATGGCGCTGACCGGTCTTTTTCTTATCCTGTTTTTGACGGGCCACGTGTCAGGAAATTTGCTTCTGTTTAAAGGAGATGGGGGTCAGGCATTTAACATGTATGCCAAGTTTATGACTACCAATCCAGCAGTAAAGTTGTTGTCCTACCTGACCTACATTTCAGTGATTGGACATATCATTTACTCAATCTCCCTATCGCTTTACAACAAGTCTGCTCGCCCTGTCGCCTACTCTACTTCCAAAGGGAGTACGAACAGCGCTTGGTCCTCCCGCAACATGGGTGTGCTTGGTACTATCATCCTAATTTTCTTAGTAGTCCATCTTCAAGGTTTTTGGGCCAAAATGCATTGGGGCGAAATGCCCACCGTCACCTACGATGGAGAAGTTTACAAAGACCTTTTCCTTATAGTTAACGAAGCCTTCAAGCAAGGTTGGCTTGTTGCATTGTATGTGTTGTCCATGATCTTCCTAGGCTTTCACCTCTCTCACGGATTTGCTTCAGCCTTTCAAACCTTAGGGATCAACCATAAGAAGTATTCCCCGGCCATCAAAGCCATTGGTACCGCTTACTCTATTTTGGTACCTGCTTCATTTGCCTCCATGCCCTTGTACATTCACTTCTCTAGCTACTAATAAAGTCCCGTATGATACTAGATTCCAAAATACCCGCTGGTCCTTTGGCAGAAAAATGGACTAAGCACAAGTTTTCAAGTAAACTCGTCAATCCAGCCAACAAGCGTAAATACGATGTGATCGTCGTAGGTACTGGTTTGGCAGGTGCATCCGCAGCAGCTTCCCTTGCGGAGCTCGGATACAATGTGAAGGCTTTTTGCTTCCAAGATAGCCCTAGAAGAGCGCACTCCATTGCAGCGCAAGGGGGTATCAATGCAGCAAAAAACTACCAGAACGATGGGGACTCTGTCTACAGACTATTCTACGATACTATCAAGGGTGGTGACTACCGTGCTCGTGAAGGCAACGTGTACCGTCTTGCGGAAGTTTCGGTAAAAATCATTGACCAATGTGTGGCTCAAGGGGTTCCTTTTGCCCGGGAATATGGGGGGCTTTTGGCCAACCGTTCCTTTGGAGGAGCTCAAGTGTCCCGAACCTTTTATGCGCGCGGTCAAACAGGACAGCAATTACTTTTAGGTGCCTATTCAGCTTTGAGCCGTCAGGTAGCCAATGGCAAGGTAAAATTATTTCCACGGACCGAAATGATGGATTTGGTGGTGATCGATGGCCAGGCCAAAGGAATTGTGACGCGTAACTTGATTACTGGAGCTGTAGAAACACATGCAGCACATGCTGTGCTACTCTGCACTGGCGGATATGGTAACGTATTTTTCCTTTCTACCAATGCAATGGGTTCCAATGTTACCGCAGCATGGAGAGCACACAAGCGTGGGGCGTTTTTTGCCAATCCTTGCTTTACCCAGATTCACCCAACTTGTATTCCAGTATCGGGAGACCACCAGTCCAAGTTGACTTTGATGTCAGAATCCCTCCGAAATGACGGGAGAGTGTGGGTTCCAGCTACGCAAGAGATAGCAGAGAGACTAAGAAAAGGGCAGATTAAAGCAAACGACATCAAGGATGAGGACCGTGATTACTTCTTGGAAAGAAAATATCCTTCATTCGGAAACTTGGTTCCTCGAGATGTAGCTTCTCGAAATGCCAAATATGTATGCGACGAAGGTCGTGGTGTCAACGAAACAGGTGAAGCAGTATACCTAGACTTCCGTGATGCCATCAAACGCGATACGCGAAAAATCATCGAACAGAAGTACGGCAACCTCTTTGAAATGTACAAGCAGATCACTGGAGAGGATCCTTACGAAATGCCAATGATGATCTATCCTGCGGTTCACTACACCATGGGTGGTCTTTGGGTAGATTACAATTTGATGACCACTGTACCCGGTTTGTATGCACTTGGAGAGGCCAACTTCTCCGAGCACGGTGCTAACCGACTTGGTGCTTCTGCGTTGATGCAGGGCCTAGCGGATGGGTATTTTGTGGTTCCGTACACCGTGGGTGACTATTTAGCGCAGCTTGCTCCGAAGCCGGTAGACGACACCCATCCTGAATTTGCAAGAATAAAGGAGGAAGTTCAAGGTCGAATCAACACCCTTCTAAAAATCAATGGAACAAAGCCCGTAGATTTTTTCCACAAGCGATTAGGAAAAATCATGTGGAATGAGTGTGGCATGGCGCGAACTGAAGAAGGACTCAAAGGTGCCAAAGCTGAAATCCAAGCCTTGAAAAAGGAGTTTTGGTCCACTGTGAAAGTTATGGGTACCAACGAAGAACTCAATCAATCCTTGGAGAAGGCCAATCGAGTAGCGGATTTCTTGGAACTAGGAGAACTAATGGTGGACGATGCCCTCAGCAGAAACGAATCCTGTGGAGGACACTTCAGAGAAGAATACCAAACTCCAGATGGGGAAGCCCTTCGTGACGATGAAAATTATGCCTATGTGGCTGCCTGGAAATACCTAGGAGAGGGCCAAGAGGAAGAACTTGTCAAAGAGGAATTGGTCTTTGAAAATGTCAAACTTACTCAGCGTTCATATAAATAATTTGTAGGCAATCAGCTCAATTAGACTTTGGCTTTTTTAATAAAAAAAAGATACTTCAAAGTCATTGACCTAAAATAAAACTAGCGTAGACAGATGAAATTGACTTTAAAAATCTGGAGACAGAAAAATACAGCGGATAAGGGTGGATTTGTTACCTATGTAGCAGACCATGTTTCCAAAGACATGTCTTTCTTGGAGATGTTGGATGTATTGAACGATCAGCTTACTGAAAAGGGTGAGGATCCAGTACACTTTGACCACGACTGCAGAGAGGGTATCTGTGGAATGTGTTCCCTCTACATCAATGGCAAACCTCATGGACCCTTGCAGACTACTACCTGCCAGCTGCACATGCGTTCCTTCTCTGACGGGGAGACCATCACGATTGAACCTTGGAGAGCCAAAGCTTTCCCTGTGGTAAAAGACTTGGTAGTCAATCGCTCTGCTTTTGATCGAATCATCCAAGCGGGTGGCTATGTGTCTGTCAATACTGGAGGGGTACCTGATGCCAACGAAATTCCAATCCCAAAGATTGTGGCCGACTTGGCCATGGATGCTGCCCAATGCATCGGTTGCGGAGCTTGCGTCGCAGCTTGTAAAAATGCATCTGCAATGCTATTCACCTCGGCAAAAGTATCTCAGTTGGCCTTGTTGCCTCAAGGACAGGTGGAACGCAAAACTAGAGCTGAAAAGATGGTGGCTCAGATGGATTCAGAAGGCTTTGGAGCTTGTACCAATACCGGTGCCTGTGAGGCAGAATGTCCAAAGGGCATCTCTATCACCAATATTGCTCGTATGAATCGAGAGTATTTTTCTGCTGTGGTCAGTAGCGACAACATGTAAGGAGGAGATTCTTTCTCAACCAAAAAGGGCCAGCATTTGCTGGCCCTTTTTGGTTTGAGCTGATCATTGGTTCATCTGGTTGATCCATGCCCGAATCAAGGCTACCCCTTCCTCATGGATGCTGGTTCGCCCGATCTCTGGCATGGCTACTCCCATTTCTGTGGAATTCATCCGATGTAGCAGAATAGATGCATCAGCCTGACCAGGCACGATGTCGTAGGTGTGTTTACCAGATCCCTTACCTGCCGCAACTGGAGTTTTGAATACTCCTAGTTTCAAGGGGTCTTTCTGGCCATAGGTAAGAAAAAGTCCCGAAGTACTGGCAGGGCCTTCCGCGCGATGGCAATGGGAGCAGTTGATGTCAAGGTAAGCCATGGCTCGATCGTTGAGCGTTTGGCTTTGATCCTCATAGTTGATAAGGGAAGGATGTGCTGCTTTGCCTAAGAACCCTTCAAGCTTTCCAAGTTTGGCCCAATGTGCCAATTGGTTTTCCGATCCTTCTGCAAAGGTGATCTCATGGTTGAGGTGCCTGGTTTGCACGCCCAAGGGTGCTAAGGATTCATTTTTGTTGTGGCAGCTCTTGCACTGGTTCTTGTTGGGAACGAGGTAATTGATGACCTGCTCTTCACCTGCTTGGTTGATAAAGCGAACTTCCTTTTCAGCGCCCACCACCTTCAAGGCAGCATCTGTTTGGGAATCATTCCAGACGTAAGGATAGGCTTGCCAGCCGCTTGCCTCGTGGATCATCAGACGGGTTTCGATGATTCTACGCTCTCCCTCCGGCTTTCGGAAATCAGCAGGATAGTAGAAATTCTTAATCAAGATCGTCCCCTGCGGCAAATTCAGTTCTTCTCCTGCTATAATGGCTTTCTCTCCTTCGGGAAGGTACGCAAAGCGACTCTTGAGGGCATAGTCGGTAAACAAGGAGGAGGCAGGTTGGTAAGGAATTATCGATTCGTTGGGAGATAAGCTTGCGAGTTCTCCTTCAAAAAAACCATAGGTGGAGAGTCTTCGGTAAGGGAACTTTCCTGAAGCTTCTTCAGGTGCTAAGACTTCTTCCGCTACAGTCGCTTGAATTTCCTCTTTCACTGCTGGCTGGCAGGACCAGAGCAGGGAAAGGAAAAGGCTTGCAATTGCCCATTTTGAAAGATTGAGACAGGATCCTTCCATGCTTACAATATTTTTGAATGGAGGATACGCAAGGAGTCTTGCCCTGCAGGGGAAGGCTTGCAACTCTGAAATGGAGCATAGTCTTCAAATGCGTCGATATTGTCCTCGCCTTCCATCAGGTAAAAGCGGGTAAAACGTAGGTCCTTGATGCTGGGCTCCTGGATGCACATGCGCATGGGATTGGAGTCAATGGAAGTGGCAAGGGACTCGTCCCAAATTCCATCGTAGATGATGTCTTGGGTTTTAAGCCAGCCATGGGCATTGTAAATGCTGACCAACTGTCCCAATTCCCGGGTGAGATCAGGTAGGCTGAACCAGGATCCTCGATCGTACTCGTTGTCGTGGAGGGAGATGTCAGTGGTGTATGGCGACCAGTTGGGAGCCTCGGCGGGGAATCCAGTGACTTGGTAGCTAGCAATAGCCACTCCATAGGTTTTGTTTCGTAGGATTCTGTTGTTGAAGATCTCCACCTCTTTGGCAGCCAAGAGCACGATACCTGATCCTGGAGGGATCATGGTTACGGTATTGCCGTTGGGTCCATCGCCAATGGGAGTGGCAAAATTCTCGTGGTTATTATCAATGATGTCGTTGTCGTAAATGCGGGTTTGACGACCATCTCCCTTGGGAAGTCCCGGTAGGTTAAACACCAGGATTCCTCCTGCATTGTCTCTAGCAGTATTTCCATAGACTTCTGCACGGTCGCAGTTTTCAATTTCAATGCCGGCTACATTGCCGAAAGCAAGGGAGTTTTTGACCACGATGTCTTCGGATTGCCCTACGTAAATCCCTGCGTCTTTGGAGTGCGAGGCGATGCATTCTTCGATCAGTACGTTTTTACATTGCACAGGATAGATGGCATAGGTGCCATTTTTAGATTTATCTCCGTTGGTCCAGGTGACATTGATCTTGCGAAAGGTGATGCCGTCCGTATGCTGTGCTTTGATGCCATCGCCAGGAGCGTCTTCGATGCTCAAGTTTTCAATGGTAATGTCTTTGCCCACGATTTTCACCCCTTCTCCTCCAGATTTCAGGTTTCGGAAGGAGAGGACGGTTTGATCCATTCCATCTCCTTGGATGCGGATTGAAGTTTTGTTGTCTAGGATGAGTTGCGTCTTGAGTTCGTAAAAGCCAGCGGGGATACGGATGGTGCTCGAGTCTTCTGCGAGGATAAAGGCTTCCACCAAGGCCTCTACTTCTTCCACTGTGGCGCGGCGCAACTTGGAACTATCGTAAGTTTGTTCCTTAGATTCTGAACCGCAGCTCAAAAGGATGAATGTTAAAGAAAAAATGAGAAGGGATCGAATCATGCTTCGTACTGTTTGCACCTTCAGGATGGTTTTTAATTTTTGCTAGTCACTTGAATTTTGAGTTCAATCGGGCAAAGAATTTGAACCGAACTTGGGTTGATTTGGGTTTGTTAGAATTGGTTGGGGAATTTCGAGAAAATTGGGAGGGAATCCAAATGCCATTTATTCAGGTGATTTCTCGGGAAGTAAATTTAAAGTGATATGGGTTTAAGCTTTACAGAATAAAAATCCGTCTCCAGCTAGAATTTCACATTTCTTGTTTTAGTTTTAAGAAACAATAATCACCCCAGTTATGAAAAAAGGTCTTTTACTAATCGCATTTTTAATTTTCGCCGCCACTGCGCAAGCTCAGCTAGGACTTCGTGCAGGTCTTGGTTCCTCCAACTTCTCCAATGGGGATGTCCAACGTGGTTTTACCTCCTTGATCAGACCTCACCTTGGCGCCTACTATGGGTTGGAAGTAACCGAAAAGATAACCGTTGAGCCGGGTATGTTTTTTTCAGGGAAAGGGATTAGCACCACAAGTAAGGTTACTAACAAAGAATTCAAAGAAAGTTTGAGTTACTTGGATATTCCTGTTTTGGTACGCTATGCGGTGAATGAAGACTTCAATGTCTTTGCTGGGCCTCAGGCAGGATTTCTAATTGCAAGAACGTATACCGAAGGGAGTGTAAAAATCACCGACACCGCGCCTGTTGGAGGCTATGAAATTGGAGGTGTTTTTGGTGTGGGCTACAAATTGAAATCTGGAATCAACCTTCAAGCCAGCTATGATTTTGGGATTGCACCTTTCAAATACTTTCAAGCAGACGTAAATAACACGGTGTATAAACTCTCCGTAGGTTATACGCTTCCTTCTAAAAAGGCAAAAGAAAAAACGGAGCAGGAGCAACAATAGCTCCTGTTTATTTTTTCAATCGATCTGGATTTTCTTGAATAAAGGATTTCCATCCCTCATTTCTTCCCCGCGTTTGCATTCGTCCTTCGTGAAAGTGGTGACATAGCGCAACTGCCAAAGCATCGGTTGCATCCAACAGTTTGGGGAGCTCTTCAATGCCTAGTAAGGTTTGAAGCATCGCAGCCACCTGCTCTTTGGACGCATTTCCATTGCCGGTCACGGACTGCTTTACTTTTTTGGGAGAGTATTCGGTAATGGGAATCTCTTTGGAGAGTGCAGCTGCCATGGCTACTCCCTGTGCACGGCCAAGCTTCAACATGGATTGCACGTTGACTCCAAAGAAAGGGGCCTCTAGGGCTACAGAATCAGGTGCAAACTCATCTAAAATGCCTGAAATGCGCTCAAAGATTTTCTTGAGCTTCAGTTCGTGCGTCTCGTATTTTTTGAGGTGAATGACCCCATATTGGAGGATCTTGTATTTCTTGCCTTCGGTCAAAATCAAGCCATAGCCCATCACATTAGTTCCAGGATCAATTCCTAAAATAATCTTCTCTTCAGGCAGTTTTTTATCAGGGGCTTTCACGAAACCAAGTTAAGGGAAATACCCTGAAAATCATGCGCCAGCTACACTCGACTGGAGGCCTTTCCCTGTGAGGCAGTTTAGGCCCTTCCAGGCTAACCAAGTTTCCAATAAGATTCCTTATTTTTAGGAACTAGCTGAGTACGTATGAGTGACGAAGAATTTGACTTATTAGATGAATTGTATTTTGTCCAACCCTATGCAGTCTTGCAAGAGGCCTTGGGTTGGGAGGATTCTCAGCTCCTAAGTACCCTTACTTTGCTTTTAGACAAAGGTTGGATCAAATGCTTTTCAGCACCAGACCAAGAATGCTTTGACGACATTGACCTGCATGCAGTAGGGAAGTCGCTCCTGTATCTGGCTACAAAAAAGGGCTTAATGGCTCACAATACCCTATAACGTGCAATCGAATAGTTACAAATACCAACGGAAAGAACTGGAGCTGAAGGCCTTGCTTGAAATCACGCAGGCCATCAATGAAAACCAATCGGAAGAAGTGTTGATCAACATCTTCAAGTTTACCTGTTTGGTACACCTCGATATTCGTTCCTTGATTTTGTATTTAGCAAAAGAAGGGGACTTTGAGCAGCGCATCGCTCATGGTGTGAAATCAAAAATCCCTGCCCTGCTCTCAGGCGATGCCGTAGAAGAAAATAAAAAAACCGGCAGCTTATCCATCCGTCTCGAAGAAGGCTATTCTTTTGGGGAGCTGGAAACCTACTTACCTGTATACCATAAGGAGAAGCTGCTGGCGATTTTGTTTTTGAAACGAAAAAATAAGGAGCTTGAATTGGATTTGGACTTTACCCAGGCCCTTGCCAATATTCTGGTCGTTGCTTTAGAGAATAAACGTTTTGCGAGACGGCAGCTGGAACAGGAAGTAGTCAAAAGAGAGATGGAGATTGCCTCCCAGGTGCAGCAACTTTTATTTCCTGCAGTTTTACCGAATACAGAATTTTTGAAGGCGGAGGTAACCTACATTCCGCATAGCAAGGTTGGGGGCGACTATTATGATTTGATTACAAGTGGGGAGGATAAACTGTATTTCTGTATCGCAGATGTGTCCGGCAAGGGAATGGCAGCAGCTCTGCTGATGTCTAATTTTCAAGCCGCACTTCGGACCTTGTTGCGAAGCCATACAGACTTGGAAACCTTGATTCAACAACTGAATTTCACGCTGTTTGATCTGACCAAAGGGGAGAGATTTTTGACTTTTTTCCTTGGAGAATATGAGTTTGCCTCTGGCAACTTACGCTTTGTAAATGCAGGGCATAATCCACCTGTTTTGTATGGAGCTACTTCAGGCACCACAGAGTTTTTGGAGGCGGGTACCACCATCTTGGGAGCTTTTGAATTTGTCCCATTTTTGGAAGTAGGGATGCGGGAAGGCTTGAGAGATTTTACGATACACCTCTATACGGACGGCTTGACTGAGGCCATGAATCCGGAGGAAGAAGAGTTTGGCGAGGAGCGATTGAGAGAATTTATTGGGAAAAACAAGGACCGAGATCCTGCTCAATTTCATCTTGAGTTTCGATCAGCGATGGATAAATTCTCCAAGAAAGTGCCTTTTCATGACGATTTAACGCTGTTGAGCCTTCGATTTTCGAGTCAATGAGAGCTTACCAAATTCCTTTTTTTCTCCCCTTTCTCTATTCCAATCGGCTTTGGTCTGGGCCAGCATCGGAGCGAAAAATCTCCCTCACCTTCGACGATGGACCTGTACCAGGGATTACGGATTGGGTGCTGGAGGAATTGGAAAAGCGAGGCATGAAAGCCACATTTTTTATGGTGGGGGATAATGTGCGCAAGCATCCTGCCTTAGCCCAATCCGTCCTGTCAGCAGGACATCAACTGGGGAACCATACCTACCATCACCTTTCTGGCTGGAAAACATCCACACAGACCTATTTGGATGATGTGGCAAGTTGCGATGCTATCCTTGCCGATACTGTAGGGGAGGCACCTCGGTTTTTTCGTCCACCCTATGGTTGGATGAGTCCTGGGCAAGCCAAGGGACTGGTTCCTGCCAAGAAAATTGTGATGTGGAATTTGTTGAGTTATGATTTTGATCCGGATTTGTCTTCGGAGATCTTGATTCGGGAATGTACTTCGAGAACAGCTCCCGGGACGATTGTAGTCTTTCATGATCAGCAGAAGACCAAGGAACAGCTAAAGAAGGTATTGCCTGATTACTTGGATTTTTTGGTCGTAGAGGGATATACCACGCAGCTCTTGGAAGGCTAGTTGACTCCGTCTGCGACTGGGTTTCTTACACTAATTTTTTAACCAATTGGTTCTATTCGGGATATTGCATCTTTACTTTCTTATTTTTGAGGCATAATTGACCCCTTAACCCTGCTTCCCTACATGCAGTTGATCGATACCCACGCCCATATTTATTCCAGCAAGTTTGATGCAGATCGAGATCAGGTCATAGAAGAGATCCGTGCTGCAGGCGTGACCACCGTTTTTATGCCCAATGTAGATGTGCATAGCATCGACCGTATGCTGGAATGTGAGGCCCACTACGGGGACTTGTGTGTACCGATGATGGGATTACATCCTTGTGAAGTAGGCGATGATTTTGAGGCGCAGCTGCAGGTGATGGAAAACTGGCTCAATAGCCGATCTTTTGCTGCGGTGGGAGAGATTGGTACGGATTTATACTGGGATAAGACCAATTTGGATCGTCAGCTAGCTGCCTTGGAGATTCAGGTGGGCTGGGCCAAAGCCAAGGAACTCCCCATTGTATTGCACTGTAGAGAATCCATCGATTTGACCATTGAGTTTATCGAGAAAGCACATAACGGGAAGCTGAAGGGAATATTTCATTGCTTTACGGGCACGCTTGACCAAGCAAAACGCATTGTCGAGATGGGGTTTTTGTTGGGGATTGGAGGCGTTGCAACCTACAAGAATGGAGGTTTAGATCAGGTGATTCCGTATATTGGGTTGGAACATTTGGTATTGGAAACAGATGCGCCCTATTTAGCGCCGGTTCCACATCGAGGGAAAAGAAATACCCCAGCTTTCTTGCCCTTTGTTTCGCAACGAGTAGCAGACCTGCTTCAGGTACCTGTTGCTGTAGTAGCAGAATCAACTTGTGCTCAGGCACTTCAACTGTTTACAAAGATCGAAAAATGAATTACAAGATCGTTCGACTGAATACCGGAATCAAAACTAGTAAGGCATCTTCCGTGCTGATTATTTACACGGGAGGAACTTTGGGTATGTCTTACGATGATTCAGGTGCTTTGGTGCCCTTCAATTTTGGGCAGATTTTGGAGAAAATCCCGATTCTGTCCAACATGAATATTGCCATCACCGTGATTTCATTTCCTGAGCCCATCGATTCTTCCAATGTGACGATGAGCCACTGGATGGACATGGCCTATATCATCACGGAGAATTACGACAGTTACGATGGCTTTGTGGTCTTGCATGGAACAGATACGATGGCTTACTCCGCATCCATGCTGAGTTACATGCTGGAGGGCTTAAATAAACCCGTCATTTTTACAGGGGCACAACTGCCGATTTCAGCCATGCGTTCCGATGCACGAGAAAATCTGATGACCTCTCTGGAGATTGCAACGGCCAAGTCCAAGGGAAAACCCATCGTTCCGGAAGTATGTATTTTCTTCAACCACATGTTGCTGCGTGGCAACCGGTCTAAAAAAGTGCAGAGTGTCCATTTTGACGCCTTTGAATCTGAAAACTACCCCATTCTAGCGGAGGCGGGTATTGTGATTGATTACAACACGACAGCCATCAGATCTTACGAGCCCAATCGAAAGTTGGTCAATCGGAATAAGCTGGACAATGGGGTGATGATTGTGAAACTTTTCCCTGGCATAACGGACAAAATTTTAGATGCTTGTTTTGCTATTCCAAGTTTAAGGGGAGTGGTCTTAGAAACTTACGGATCAGGAAATAGTCCTTCTCTAAGCTGGTTTATGAAGTCCTTGGAGTCTGCCATCAAGAAGGGTTTGATCCTCTTGAATGTGTCTCAGTGCAATGGAGGCCGGGTAATTCAAGGCAGGTACGAGACGAGCAAGGAGTTGCTAGCAGTAGGGGTGGTGAGTGGAGCTGACATGACGACCGAGGCAGCAGTCACGAAGTTGATGTTTTTGCTTGGCCAAAAGCTGAGCAGAGAGGAGATTTGTTTGCAGCTCACGCAGTCTATTGCGGGGGAGATCAGTACCTAATTTTGTTTAATTTCCGAATGCCGTTTGGAATCGGCAGGAATAATTTTTTTCTTTGCACTCCGATTCGCGTAGCGGATCAAACCACAAACAGAGAGGTGTCCGAGTGGTTGAAGGAGCACGCCTGGAAAGTGTGTATACTCCAAAAGGGTATCGAGGGTTCGAATCCCTTCCTCTCTGCACACAAAAAAGCCCTTAATTCCTAGAATTAAGGGCTTTTTTATGATTTTTTGGAGTAATCCCATCAGAATGTAGGGATATATACTTTTCAAGATCTATTTACTCTACCGCACCACCGGTAATCCCTCTTGGCTCCAGCCTTGAATTCCTCCTTGTAGGTGGTAGACCTTGGTGTAGCCCTGCTGTAAGAGCATGCGGGAAGCCTCCTCGCTTCGCGCCCCTACCGCACAGTAGAGGTATACTTCTTGGTCTTTTGAAATCTGGCTAACCTGATCTAAAAAATCTGGGCTGTAAAAATCGATGACTAGTGCCCCTTCAATTTTTCCTTGGGCTACCTCACCCGCGGTACGCACATCTAGGATAGTACCTGCACCGCTCTTGGCTGCAAACTCCTGTGCAGGCAAGGTGATGACGCTAGCTGTTTGGTTTGTGCTTTCTGTACTAGCGGATTCTGTTTTGGAACTCGGTTGACACCCATAGAGGCCCATGAGAATAAGTAAGCCGGATAGGAAGGTCGTTTTCATGTGTTTAATTTTTTACAAAATTATCAAATTCAGGACGAACTCTTTGTGAGAAAAAGCACAGAAGAATTTCGTTAGTGGACTGTCTGCTGTTGACCAAAACAAGTCAACAGTTGACGGTCGACAGACCACAGTCAGTAGGTGTATGCTTATTAAAACGTATTAAAATCACATCCTAAACCCGTAGCAACAACGACCCAGCTGTCGTCAGTGGACTGTTGACCGTTGGCTTGGACGAAGGACTGTGGACCGTTAGCAAATCTATAAAAACGCCATACTCAAGGTTCCTACAAGCATGATGGCTTTGGCAAAGGCACTCAGTTGCGTAAACTGTTCCCTGCGGTCTGCACGGTAGATGAGCCACATAAACCAACAGAAAATAAGTCCCAAACTCCCAAAATAGTAATACAGGTGTGCATGATTGAGTTGGAAGGAAACCGTGAGGATAGCACCGACAAAGGTGATGGCAATGGAGTAGATTACTTGTTTGGTTTTACGAAAACCAAGTACAATAGGTAGGGTTTTGGAGCCATGCAATTGGTCTCCATGCCGATCCTCCAAGTCTTTGAGCAGCTCTCGGATCAGGTTCAAGAAAAATGCAAATAAGGCGTAGGTAAATACGAACAATTCATTTTTCTGGTAATAATAGCCCACCAAGTAAATAGAAAGCCCTGTCAAAAAAGCCACTGCAACATTTCCGATAAAAGGTTTCCGCTTGAGTCCATTGCAATACCACCAAAGTAGTACCCCAGCAAAAAAGATAACTGCAGCGATGCGAGGAGCTACTGCCCATCCCAATCCTACCGCGATGAAGTTAAAAAGACTGTGGAGAACTAAAATGACTCTACGCTTGATGCCTTTCCCAACCACTACGGTATTGGGACGGTTGATGTAGTCGATTTTGACATCGTAGTAGTCGTTGATCATGTAGCCTGCAGCTGTCACCAGTACCGTGGCCATCAGCAGGAGGTAAAGTCTGTAATCCTGTAAAACTGGAAGACCTTCGGCGTTGGTTTTAATCAGGAAATGAGCAGTCATGCCCTGTGCAAAGGCAATTAGCAGTAGATTGATCGGTCTGCTGATTCTAAAAAGTCCCCGAAGTGATAAGGTTTTTTCCATCTGCTTGATTGCAGGTTAAAAATAAGAGAATTGTGGGATGAATCGTCGTTTATTTTATGGTCTTCTCTCCGAAATTTCAGTTCATTTTTTATATGGGAAAGTTTAATTTTCCTTATCTTAATTTTTAAGATCCTATGACCCATGAATAACTCGTCCAATTCTTCTAGAAGAAACTTTATCAAACGCTCCGGCACTGCACTTGCAGGTTCTTTTTTGATTCATCCCCTTGCGCAAGCGCTCAACTTATTTCCTGGCATAGACCGGAAAATGAAAATCGCACTTGTGGGTACGGGTGTACGAGGGCTCAGCATGTGGGGGCGGGATGTGGTGCAGGCTTACAGCGAACGCGTGGAGTTTGTCGGCTTATCGGATAAGAACGAAGGGCGGATGCGCCTCGGGAAGGAGTACTTGCAAGTGAGTTGTCCCCTGTTCCTGGATTTTGATCAAATGCTCCGTGAAACTACTCCAGATGTGGTGATCGTGACGACCATGGATAGCACCCACCACGAATTCATCATCAAAGGATTGAAGGCGGGCATGCATGTGATCACGGAGAAGCCGATGACCACGGATGAAAAGAAGGTGCAGGCAATTTTGGATGCTGAAAAGGCGTCTGGGAAGAAGGTGCTGGTCACCTTCAATTACCGCTACTCCCCGCATCGGCAGAAGCTCTACGAACTCTTGCAGGAGGGAGCTATTGGGAAGGTGACCTCGGTCGATTTTCATTGGTACCTGGATACCTCCCATGGGGCAGACTATTTCCGTCGGTGGCATGGGATTCAGGCCCACAGTGGCAGCTTGCTGGTGCATAAAGCTTCACATCATTTTGACCTGCTCAACTGGTGGCTTAACTCGGATCCGGAGGAGGTATTTGCCTATGGATCCCTTGAATTTTATGGAAAAAATGGGCCCTTCCGTTCCAAAACCTGTAGAGGATGCCCGCATGCTTCTTCCTGTGATTTTTACTGGGACATCACCAAAAATAAGTACCTCCATCAGCTCTATGTGGACAATGAGAAATACGATGGCTACCACCGAGATGGATGTGTCTTCCGTGAAGAAATCGACAGCTACGACAAAATGGCCGTACAAATCAAATACAAAAACAAGGTGCAGGTGAGCTATTCACTGACCACCTATTCCCCTTACGAGGGCTATCGAATTGCCTTTAATGGAACAGAGGGAAGACTAGAGGCTTGGATCAAGGAAAGTCAGCCTTGGGAAGAGAAAAAAGAGGATGAATTGGTTTTGGTGAAGAATTTTGGGGAGCGAACAATCATTCCAGTTCCCCATGGAGCTGGAGGTCATGGAGGCGGTGATACCCGATTGAAAAACAAGATTTTTCTGGATCCCAATCAAGCGGATCCCTGGAGGCAATCGGCCGGCAGTCGGGATGGGGCCATGTCCTGTTTGATTGGGATTGCTGCTAGAAATTCCATCGAACAAGGAAAACCCATTCGCATCCAAGACCTGACTAGCATTCCCTTGCAGGCAACCGGTAGAGGGGCTTAAACCTTCAACTAATAAAAGGTCCCAGTGATTTTGATTCACTGGGACCTTTTTAGTTTTAATCCTATTTTTTGAAAGCAGGATTTATCGATTTTTAGCGCGACTGTGTAGCAGGTTCTTCTTGCAAGTTCACCAAGGCTACTGCTCCATGAATGGCTGTTTCGTCTAGATCAGAAACGAGCACCTGAAGTTTGGCCAAGACAGATGTATAGGGGAAAGTCTGCAAGGTGGCCTGCATGGACTTTTCAAACAAAGGGTAGGTCTTCCGGATGGAACCACCCAAGACGATCGCTTCGGGAGCAAGGGAAAAAAGAATTACTTTTAGTAGTTCACCCACATTCCGTCCAAATTCATCAAAGGCCTGCAAGGCGATCGGATCTCCTTCTTGCGCAAGTTTGGCCAGGGCCTTAGGTTTACTCTGGTACACACGGTTGAAAAATTTGCCGCTACAGTAATCCTCAAAGGTCATATCCAAGTAGGTTGCGCCACACCATTCTCCAGCAGCAGAATTGAGGCCAGAATAGAGCTTCCCATGGATCACTATTCCACCACCCACACCGGTGCCTAAGGTGATGCCAACTAGGTGTTGAAATCCTTTTCCTACTCCAAATTGATGCACTCCCAGTGCAAAGCAGTTTGCATCGTTATTTATAAATACGGGTTTCCCGAATCGGCCAAAAAGAAATTTCCGCAGCTCCACATGCTGGAAGGATGGGATATTGGCCAAGCCCAAGACAACTCCTTCATAAGGATCTACGAGTCCTGGAATGCCAATTCCAATCCCTTCAAAGGAGTAGGGCAGGTACGATTCAATAAAGGTGGCGAGGCTTTCCAAAATCACCTCTTGACTTTCTAAGGCAGGTGTGGGGATGCTTCGGATATCTTGGAGATGACCCGATACCAGCACGCCAGCCTTGATGCTGGTGCCGCCAATGTCGATGCCTAGAATAACGTGTTCCATTCGAAAAAAGGAATAATGGGGGTTTAAATACCTGAATTTCAGTATAGTTGAAAATCAGGTTTAATAAAATTTCGAGTAATGGGTTTTTTAAAGCAGGCCTTCGATGGATTTTTCGAGTTCTCGGGCAGTGGCCAAAAATTCATCCACATTCATATCGCGGAAGAAAATCAGTCCATGGCTTGCTCTGACTTTGGCATGCTCGTGCTGGTAAAAGTAATTTTTGCCGAGTAGCAATTGGATGTCATTGAGTTGACCTACCCAGGTGCGCTTGGCGACTGTGCTAAACTTTCCGTTGTGTGCATAGCTCGGGAAGGAGGCTTTGACCTGGCTGAGGTAGCAGTTGGCAAAAGAGTCTTCCATGACGGCCATGTCACCTAAGGAAACAGGTACGATGACGTTGGCTTCATGAGGTTCAAACTTGAACCACACATTTCGGTAGCCAATGATGCGGAGCTTGCTGGTATCGTACTGCTCAGACCATTTTTTTACTGCCGCGGCGGTGGCTTGCAGTACTTTGTAGTGCGTATCAGGTCCAGATCCTTCCGGGTCAAGCGTAAGACTCAATTTGGTTGGTTTGATTTTCTGAAGGAGGTCCACGATCGGATCCACATCGCGGGTTTTGTCTGGTTGCTCTGTAAAAATATCTCCGGTATAAAAGCCGAGGCGGAGGTGGTGTACATTTTTCACTTGCACCCCAAAGTGGGCCCAAACCAGCTCTTCCTCAAACTCCCGGATCATTCCTTTTAGCTTCTGGATCTTGGGCGGATTTTTTTCGCCGTCGTAGGATTTCTTAAGAATTTGGATGACCTCGTTGATGGTTTCTCGAAGCTGCTCCTTGTCCTTGATCTCCCAGACGATGCATAGCGCGCGGACTACGCGATGGCAAAGCCCTCGTGAGCGGGCAGCTGCATTTTCGGAAGCTACATTGGTGAGGAAGTGGTAGACGTCCTTGTCTGTTTTGAGGCGATAGCCCACCTCAAAGAAGTCCTCGTAATTCGTCATTTGGATCTTCCCATCTTCCAATAATTTTTTGGTATGGAGCAGGGTATCAATCACAAATTTGTTGGTCACTGCCGTAAATCCCGAGGTGAGCACCGAAAAGTGAGCCTCGTTGCTTGGGTCATGAAGCTGGTTGGTGATGTGGGGTAAGATTCCCAAGGAAATATCGTCGTGGTGTGGTCCGGTGTGAAGGAGTACTTCGTTTTGTTCTTGTTCCAAACCCTTGGATATTTTGGCAGAGATGCTTTGAATCACCTGGTTGACGGTGTCCTCGGAGAGGCCTGGAATGAGCTTGCAGTAGGGATCTGCCTTTAAATCTTCCAACTTGAGTCGGTGTCCGTAGGTATTCTTTTTCTTGCAAAGTTCAATGACTGCACGCTCCGTTTTTTCAAAAGTCCAGGAGCCAGTTGAATAATAGGCATCAATGGAGTCCGTGAGTTTGACGGCTGCACCTCGGGTCAGGTAAAATCTACCTTGAATAAGTTTTTGGAGGATGGTAGCAGGAAACTGGGTGTTGGGGCCGGACTCCAAGGAATCTCGGACAATGCCTGCTTTGGCTTCACCGGCAGCAATGACAATTCCTACCGCATTTGGGTTGTATGCGATGGTATCTAGCCCGATGGTGATCACGAGCCGGTTGGCCGAAATTTCGATTCCACCCAGATCCCCTGCTGCTACGGCTTGCGTTTCAAAGTTGGTTTCGGTAAGACGGGTAACGGAGTAGGGATGTGATCCTCGGGTATTGAAGGCAATGTGTCCATCAGGGCCTATGCCACCTAGGAAAAAGCCAATGCCACCCTTTGCGCGGATGCGTTGTTCGTAGTCTCCACACCACTGATCGATAAGGTAGATGGAGGTTTGCTGCAGTTGCTCGAGTTCATTGATGGGGTCTCGAAACCGAAGGCTTAGGTCTACCTTTAGGTCAGGGAATATTTTACTGAAGTGCTTGCCTTCCGCGAGGCGGATCTCATCTGAATTGATTAGGATGGCCTTTTCTTTGGAGAGTCCAAATCCGCTGAGGTAAAACTTGTTGACGTAATCGTAAAAGCTATTGTGCTGCTTGGAGGAGATGGGGTAAAACTCATCGATTTGTACAAAGGTGAGTTCACTGAGGCTAGGTTTGGAGGTGTTGCCTAACCCGTATTTTTCGCGTACTTCCTTGCCTTTTTTGCTGTCCCAATTTTCAAGAAGGTACTGCGTCCACTTGATAAAGTATTCGGGAGTCTTGCCGGTGGGTAAGCTTACCACTCCTTCTGGATTTGCAGCTACCCATTCCAGAAAGCGGCAGGCGGTGAGGAGGCCTAGCTTGGGGAAGTTGTCTACCAAAAGATAGGGGAGCTTTGTCGTCATTTTTGTGACTCCAGACTCTGCTAGGAAAGCCTTTTCTACTTCGGAAAACTGGGGATTTGCGTGCATGGGATAGTCGTTAAAAGACAAAACGTGAACGTCCCATAAATGGGTCTCCCTTAAGCAAGGAGACCAGCGTATGGGTTATTCAAATCTAAAAAAGTTTGGGAATAAAACCGATTACTTTAATAAAAAAATTAAAGAAGTTTGAGTTATAAGTAAAAAATATAAAAAATCAAATCGTCGACAGACAACAGTCCACAGTTGACAGCCCACTTTCCTAAATTTTAAAATTTATTTTCCTTGTTTCTTGTAATAAAGTTCATAATCACAGGAATCAATCGAGGAGGCAATGGTGTGATTCCCCCTTTAAAAGGGGGCTAGGGGGATTTTTCAAGCTGAATTCTATTCCAATAGTTAACCTGTAACCTTTTTTTGGAACAGGGTATTTAGCTTAAATTTCCTCCTCTTTTTTATGAATTGGAATTATAAAATGGATGCCGCGGCTAGACATAAAAAAATACCTCAGAGATTTCCCTGAGGTATTGAAGGGCTTGTGGCCCGAAATAGCTTAGTTTATGCGGTTACGCCAAGGGCTTTAGCCATGGTCGCTCCGATTTCTGCAGGAGATTCAGCGACCAAAATTCCATTTTCGCGCATGATTCTCATTTTTGCAGCTGCGGTATCATCTGCTCCGCCGATGATGGCGCCAGCATGACCCATTCTACGGCCTGGAGGTGCTGTTTGGCCAGCAATGAATCCTACTACTGGCTTTTTGTTGCCTGTTTCGCGAATCCAACGTGCGGCTTCAGCTTCGTAATTTCCGCCGATCTCGCCGATCATGATGATGGCATCCGTCTCTGGATCGTTCATCAATAGCTCCACTGCCTGCTTGGTAGAAGTACCGATAATTGGATCTCCTCCAATACCAATGGCGGTAGAAACCCCAAGACCAGCTTTTGCCACCTGATCCGCAGCCTCGTAGGTCAAGGTTCCAGATTTGGAAACAATCCCGATTCTTCCTGTCTTGAAGACAAAACCAGGCATGATTCCCACTTTCGCTTCTCCAGGAGTGATTACACCTGGGCAGTTGGGGCCGATCAGGATACAACCTCTTTCCTTGATATAGGGCTTGGCACGCATCATGTCTGCCACGGGAATTCCTTCAGTGATGGCAATGATTACTTTAATACCTGCATCAGCAGCTTCCATGATGGCATCAGCAGCAAATGCTGGGGGAACAAAAATGATAGAGGTATCTGCACCCGTCTTCTGTACGGCATCTTCTACCGAATCAAACACAGGTCTTTCCAAATGTAGCGTTCCGCCTTTGCCTGGAGTGACGCCTCCCACTACTTGGGTGCCATACTCGATCATTTGCTGGGCGTGAAAAGAGCCTTCAGTTCCTGTAAAGCCTTGTACGATTACTTTAGAATTTTTATTAACGAGTACACTCATTGTTGCGCTGATTATTGTTTCGGACAAAAATAGAAGAAAGCACCCCCCATTCAAAAGAAAAAAGAAATATTCTACAGGTAATTTTATGTCGGTTAGGCTTTGCCCTTCTCATTTTTCGAAAACCTAAGCCCTTCCTAATTCCTTCCGTCGCTATGAATTGAACCAAGAATAGGAAATCTTCTTCTCAATCAAATTGAGGTGTGATTTTTCAGTTCTAAAAAATTAACTTTGAATTGGTAGTTGGAATCGAGGTTGCTACTTCCCAACTATGCCCAAGACGAGATTCATGCTGCTACAATCCACTTCGCTAAGTTTTGCCTATCCCGGGCAGCCCAGCCTTTCTTTTCCAGATTTCTCACTTTCTGGGGGGGAGACGGTACTCTTACTAGGTAAATCTGGTTCTGGGAAAACTACCTTTCTGAATCTGCTCGCAGGGCTCCTCAGCCCCAGTCATGGTCAAGTGATCCTGGATGGTACGGTCCTTTCTGCCCTTCAAGGTCATCGTTTGGACTTGTTTCGGGGGCAGCACATTGGGATCGTATTCCAAAAGCCACACTTAATTGCCGCCCTCACCGTGAAACAAAACTTGGAGCTGGCACAGTTTTTAAGCAATAAAAAAGGAGGCTCTCCTGCCGACCTACTCCAAGATTTGGGCATAGCGGGCAAAGCATCTGCAGCAGTAGGCACCTTGAGTGAAGGAGAAGCGCAGCGGGTATCCATCGCTCGTGCCTTGATTAATAAACCTAAGTTGATTCTAGCCGATGAACCTACTTCCAGCTTGGATGACGAACATGCACAGCGGGTGATCACACTTTTAAAAAGCGAAGCTGCCAAAATTGGGGCGGCCCTGGTGATTGTTACGCATGATCAGCGCGTTAAATCAGAAGTTTCACAGGTACTCGAACTGAAAAGCGCATGAACCTACTCACCCTCAGTTGGAAATACCTCAGCTTTCGGCCACTTGCTACTGGCTTGAATGTGATTTTATTGGCCTTTGGGCTTGCCATCATCACTGTTTTACTCCTAGTTCAGCATCAGTTTGAGCAAAAAATGACCCGCGATGCTGCTGGGATCGACCTGGTGGTGGGTGCCAAAGGCAGTCCGCTCCAGCTAATTTTATCCTCGGTGTACAACATTGATTTTCCTACAGGGAATATCAAGATGGAGGAGGCGCAACGCATTTCAAGAAGTCGCTTGGTGAAGCAAGTGATTCCACTTGCCATGGGTGACAATGTCCAAGGACTACGAATCCTGGGTGCCAATCACGATTATTTGGACCTGTATGCGGTAAAATTCGCCGCTGGCAAAGCCTGGGAGAAGCCCTTTGAGGTTACCCTGGGTGCGGAAAGTGCTCAGATCCTCGGGTTGAGACTTGGAGACACTTTTAGCGGAAGTCATGGGATAAGTGTGGGCAGCCATGATCACGATCAACATGCATTTCGGGTAACTGGTATTTTGGCACCCTCCGGAAAGGTAGTGGATCGGCTCGTGCTGACCAGCATCGAATCGGTCTGGTATACCCACGATGAAGCGGGTGGGGCAGAGCCAGATACCACCACACAGGGAGAGGAAGTAAGCATCGTTGAAGAAGAGGGAACTCTTGAAGAAGTTATAGATCCTCATCTCCTTCCAGTTGCTGCTCGAGGATTTCCGATATCAGATCAGGAAAGGGAAGTGACCACCTTACTTATCCGCTACCGCAATCCGATGGCCGCGATTCAGTTGCCTCGAATGATAAACTCGGGCACCTCCATGCAGGCAGCATCCCCTGCATTTGAAATGTCTCGTTTATTTGAATTGTTGGGAGTTGGGATCAGCCTTTTGAAGGGCTTGGCTCTCGCTTTGGTGGTAATCGCGGGCTTGAGCATATTTATTGCGCTCTACAATTCACTCAAGGAACGGAAATATGATTTAGCCATCTTACGAACCTTGGGAGCTTCTCGTGGGCAATTGGTGGCCTTGGTATTTCTGGAAGGCATCTCCCTGACGATCCTGGGAGCTATTTTTGGGATTGCTTTTGGGCATGGCTTTTTAGCACTTATCGTAGAATTTGCTTCCCAGGAGGTGGTTTCCTTGGTGGATCCTTGGCTATTCTTACCTGAAGAAGGATTGATTTTTGGCTATGCTTTGGCAGTGGGCATTATCGCCTCCCTGATCCCTGCTTGGTCTGCCTACCAAACGAGTATTGCAAAGCAGCTTACAAAAACGTAATTAGCATAAAAATTAAAGCAAGATGAAAAAAGGAGCATTCCTTATCGGTTTACTTTTGGCTCTAGCCACTTTTTCCCAGCAGACGTATGCTCAAGGGGTTTGGAAAAGTTTGTCTGAGGTGACTTACAAAATCAGTAAAGACAATTTTGGAGAGTTGTATGTTCCAGTTTTCTCTGAGAACATCAAGAAGTTGGAAGGGAAAGTGGTAGAGGCAGACGGCTACATCATCCCTTTTGAGGGGATGTTTAAACCTACCCACATCATCTTGTCGAGCTTACCGCTTGCAGAATGTTTTTTTTGTGGTTCAGGAGGACCGGAAACCGTCATGGAGGTGATGCTCACTTCACCGATCAAATACACTTCCAAGCGGGTGAAAGTAAGGGGCAAACTGACGCTCAACACGGCTGACCCAGAAAAGTTGATGTACATCCTAAAAGAAGGAAAGCTGGTAGAGAATTAACCACTCGACAAGTTTCTGTACATCAGGATTAATCCATATTTGACTGTAAGTAAGCTTTTTCGCGCTCGCGGAATTTTGCCATTAAATCCAAACAGACTTTCCCTACTTTTCCAGAGCCTACTTTTCTATCGTCAATCTGTGTAACTGGCAAGATAATTTTTGTGGTGGCTGAGATAAATGCTTCATCTGCTCCCCAAACTTC
>CAMDLI010000019.1 GCA_945901615.1 Spirosoma fluviale | reverse complement strand
CTTCACTTTATGAATAGTGAATTGGTTACCCCTGGCTTTGTTTGCGATCCTCAATCAGGACTGGTTTATTTTCGCTACGTCATGCCCCTTTCCAAAGACGAGTCAAAAGTCGATCTAGAACAGCTTATCGAAATTTTGCAACTGATTTTTTTCCAAGTCAAGAATTACACACCCAAAATTCGGGCAGCTGTAAGTGAGTGACACCAAGATCTTGAAACAATTAAATTGTGGTATTTTTAACCTAGATAAAGAGTTGAAACAATCGGCAAAGAGGGGACTCTAAAGTTCAGAATCTTGATTTACTAAGCTCCTTACGGTTCCTTCGTATATATAACCTTCAAATAAAGTTCATGCTTTTTGGCCAAGGCAATCATGCTTGCGGTCCCCTTGCTTTTTCCATCCCAGTATGCAATACAGGCATTGGCTGACTTGGCCATCTTTGCATTTCGCTGAGGCCCTGCGCTCCTCCCCTTGCTCCAGTCTGCATGAAACTCCTCCACAGAATAATTATGTTCCTTGGCATAGCGAACACCCAAGAGATCCGCTCCTTTGGCCATTCCGGAAATAATCACAACACCAGGATCCGGATCTTTCAAAAAATGGAAGGAAATAAATTCATCTAAGCTGGATTTTAGAAGTTCGTAATCTTCAAAATCTCGGGTACCAGCAACAATTAGGCGGAGCATTGGATTTGGAAATAATCAATTTTAGTGAAATTCTGGTCCCAAAATTTTATTTTTTTGATAATTTAGTGAGATGTGCAAACTAAAATAAATGGTTCAGAAATGATATCAATCATTTAATTCTTTAAAAATACATTGAGCCTTTTTTATCATCCCAATCACAAAATCAATTGGATTGTCCTTTAACTGCCAAAATTCATCATGCTTCTTTTGAGTTTCTAGCCTAATAGAAATAAACCCTTCTAAACTTCTTGGGGTACTTAAATCAGAGACAATTTTAGAAATAATCTTGTCCTCCTCTAATAACACATAACCACTTTCATTAAAAAAAGTAGGACTCTGGGCTAATTTTGTTGCAAATTTATTTTTTCTTCGACTTCGTAATTCTGCTAAATCAGAATTATTTAAATTCTTACTTCCAGAGTTTCCTGCTAAAGCCAATTTGACAGCATCCCCTTGGAATTGAAGAATGGATGTATACTTTTTATCATCTATGGTGATCTCATCAAAAAAGAAATCAAGTAAAGCTGTTCCATGAGTCTCCCCTATGCTATACTCAAAATTAAAACCTCTACAATATATTGACTTTACAAGATTGCTATAGAACCATTTTTGTAATAAAGTTTCCATTTGCAAATTCTTTATATACCAAGAAGCTGTATTTTCTTGACTTCTCAGATTCAATAATTGACTTTTTGTCTTTTCCCCTTCAGAAAACACAAAACTAAACTCCTTAGGACTTTTAATAAAAGAATCTGCCGTACTAGACAAATTACAAATTGTTTGAAGGTAAGATTCAACAAAAGAATAATCTGTATGCTCAACGGCACTTTTTTTATTAATGTGTTTTTTTATTACGCCATGTAGTTTAAAATAATTAATAGGGTTCCAATAATTAAAACCATTAGGTTCTTCTTCGATTAATGATAGATAAATATAAAAAGGCTGTTTTTCACCATCTAAGCGCATAGATGGTGTTAAATCAAGGCAAAAATTTTTGGTGTAACAGTGTTCCTCTATTTTCTTAGCATCCTCTATAGTTTTTGCAGTGATATACTCGTATTTTAAAAGTTGATTACTATGTTGTGACGACTTTATCTTGTTTTCAACCACTATTCGCCAATCATCTCCTTCAATTAGAATATCAATGTCTTTTACTTCAACATCAACTTTTTTTATGGTTTTGAAATCATGCTTAATGATTTCTTCATTAAAACAAAGCTCATTAAGAATGGCATTCTTTTCTTCAGGGCTAAAAACATTACAGTATTCTGAAAAAATCCATCCTACTGTTCGTGAATGTACTTTCTCAGAATCTGCAGCTGAAATAAATTCGAAAAATCCTTTTTTAAAATGAGCCTCCATAATTAAATAATTTAAGAACGAGCTAAATAAAATGAATTAAGTCTAACCGTACAAGTTTTCAAAGAATTCAAAAAAGATATAATATATTTTTTTGACTAAGATGGGCTTTCAAGTCAATCAAAAACTAAATTCACCTTGAATTTTAGTTTTATCAACCTTTTCCTACTTTTTTTCAGGAAAATTCAAATGGGTCACAAACTAAAAAAGACCCTTATGGGTCCTTTTTATGTAAGAAAATTGTTGATTTCAGGCAACAAATGAATCCTTCAATCTTAGAAAAACCTCGTTGTCATTTATCTCTTCGACTGATACAACCTTTATCCCATTGGATGCTTTGAGAGAACTAATAATCTCCGCGTACTTATTCAATAATTGATTTGACATGTGAACCTCCTTTTTCATAAGTATAAAGGAGGAGTCTAAAAAGTAAAGGGGAGAGTTTAGATGGAAAAACTATTCAATTGAGGAGTTTTAGGATTTAACTTTAGTGCAAACTATTTTCTCTTCAAAAATGTCCTGATCAAGATAGCAGCCCTTCAACTGATTATTTTTTTGTTATGAGAATAATTATTTTTTCGTAGAATTACGAAATTTTCGTAGGAATAATAAAAATCTCATTTTAGCTTAATGGCATGGAAGAATTAACACAACATGAAGAACGTATTATGCGGATTTTTTGGAAAGAAGAGCGTGCCTTGGTGAGAGAGGTATTGGCACAATTACCTGAACCCAAACCTCCCTACACCACGCTTGCTTCGTCCATCAAATTGCTGGAACGAAAAGGCTTTTTGGGACACAAAGCATACGGTACTACTCACGAGTATTTTCCGCTGATTACTCAGGGAGAATACAGTAAGAAAAGTATCAATAGAATGGTGAATCACTTCTTTGATGGCTCAGTAGGTAATTTCCTCTCTTTTATGGTCAAAGAAAAAGATCTTTCTGAAAAGGAAATCAAAGAAATTCAAAAGTTGATTGATGATTATGAAAACTCAAAAACATGATGAATGATGTTTTAATTTATCTCTGGGAAGGAAGTATTTGCCTCGCTTTAACTGTTGGATTTTACAAAGTATTCTTTGAGAAACTGACTTTCTTTGAATGGAACAGGTTCATGCTTCTCATATTATTAACTGCTTCGGTATTGGTTCCTCTTTTCACAATTGATGTTGCTCCAAGTATGGTAGTCCTCCCAGAAGTTCAATTACCTGTGTTTTGGGTAGGTGGACAGATTGAGCCAGAATCAATGGTGAATTCCAGTAATTTTTCATGGCAGAAAGTTTTGTTTTTCTGCTATATCGTCGGATTGGTATTTGCTGCTTCAAAATTTGTCTGGGAAATTTTGAGATTATGGATTCAACTCAAATCAGCAACTCTTCAGGTTTACAATGGAAACAAATTGGCGATTCATTCTCGCTTTGAACCAGCATCTTTTTTTGGATACATCATGCTCCCAAGCTTTGATCAAACTGACGATGATCATCAGTTAATCCTACAACATGAGTCCGTTCATTGTACCCAAAGGCATACATTAGATTTGCTCTTGGTTCAGTTACTGAAAGTTTTTTTCTGGTTTAATCCTTTCATTTTTATGTATGAGCGAATGATCAGGGAAGTTCATGAGTTTCAAGCAGATCATTTCATAACCAGATTTCATTCCGAAATAGCATATTCCAAGCTTTTACTACGCTTGGTAACCAAAAGTAATTCCAACCATTTACTACATAGTTTTAATCAATTCCAAACCAAAAAACGAATTATGATGATGACCCAAACCAACACAAATCCAATCCAGAAAGCCAGATTTATTTTGACTCTGCCACTTATAGGTTTATTTCTTGCTGTCTTTTCCTGCAAAAGCTCCAAGGTAACAACTGCTGATTTTCCTGAAAATCTGGTAATTCCAATGACCGCTGAATCTACAGGAGATACCACGAATGTGACCATTTTGAGGGAAAAAAATGGAAAGAAAGTCCTCGTTTTGACAGAAATTGAGGCAAATGCAGAGGAGGAGCTATTTAATCAAGTGATGAAGAATAAAGAAATCTCTTCGGTTCAAGAAAATGGAAAAAAAGTCCTCGTTGTGACAGCAACTGAACCAACGGGAGAGGAAGTCTTTGAAATCACAGAAATTCAACCCAAACCAGCAGGGGGAATGGAAGGATGGATGAACTACTTGGCTGAATCTCTCAAATATCCCGAGGAGGCTAAGGAACGAGGAATCGAAGGAACTGTCGTCATGGCTTTTATTGTCAATTCGGACGGTACAATCTCAAATATAGAAACACTTAGAGGCATTGGTGGAGGATGTGATCAGGAAGCCATGAGAGTAATTCAAAACGCTCCCAAATGGACCCCGGGACAACTTGGAGGAAAGGCCGTTCGTGTCAGAATGAGATTACCACTTCGATTCATATTACCTAAATCCTAAACAAACTACTATAAAAAAAACTAAATTAGGGAGGTTAACGCTCGATTTAATCCACAAGTTGAATTGCGGATAACCTTATAATAAAAACATGAGGATAAAAATATGAAGCTGTTCCTCCCATTCCTCCTGCTGATTGCCATCACTTTTTCCTCGCAAGCTCAATCCAAACTCACTATTCGGGGATCGGTAAGAGATACGACCAATAACCCACTCGACTATACTTCTGTACTTCTCCTTAGTCCAAAAGACTCAGCCTTGGTGTCATACACGCTGACGAATAAAGCAGGGGAATTTTTATTCAAAAATGTAGATCGGCAACCCTTACTGATCAAAGCCACCTACATGGGACACATCCCCTTTCAAAAGGAATTGGTACTACCTGAATCAGATGAGTTAGTAGTGGAAGATATTCGCCTAACACCTATCCTACAGGAACTATATGAGGTGGTCGTTTTAGCCGCAAAAGCGCCACTGATGATGCGTGGAGACACACTTGAGTACGATGCTAGCAAATTCAAAGTGCCACCTGGAGCAACCTTGGAAGACCTACTGCGAAGACTACCCGGGATGCAGATCGATGTCAATGGAAATATTATAGCACAAGGACAACAAGTTCAAAAGGTAACCGTGGATGGGCGACGCTTTTTTGGAGGGAATACAAAAATGGCTACGCAAAACTTGAATGCCGAATCAATCAGCAAACTTCAGTTGTTCGACGACAAATCAGAACAGGCCAAGCTCACAGGCGTGGAGGATGGCGTGAAGGAAAAAACCTTGAATGTTGAACTGAAGGAGGAAGCAAAAAATGGGGGCTTTGGAAAGATTTCAGCGGCAGGAGGGACGGACGGACGATGGTCTTCCAATGGCTCCTACAATAAGTTTGACAAAGTAAACCAGTTTTCAATCATCGGCTATGGCAATAATGTCAATGAAAGCGGCTTGAGTTGGGAAGACCGTCAAGAATTTAGAGGGAGCGGAGCATTCCAATTTGGGGATACGGGAGATTTCGGATTTAATTCAGACGGTGGTTATTTCATCTTTATTTCAGGCGAAGATTCTGAAGAATCCTTTGAAATCCCCTTCAACAACCTCAGTTCGGGCTTCTCCAATAACCAAGCGATAGGCATCAACTACAACCACCTGAAGGACAAAAAGGATGTTAGTGGCAACTATTTCTACAGTCGAAGCGATCAAATCATTGAGAATTTCACCAGTAGAACGAATTTTCTTCAGAACAACTCCTCCTTCGCTTCCGTTGACCAAAGTCTACAAAACAACATAGCCGGTAACCATCGAGCAAATCTTCTTTTTAAAAAAGAGCTTGACAGCGCCAACACCCTAACCATAAATGCAAAAGGGAAGCTAAGCACACTAAACAGCTCACTGAACAGCTTTCAAGAGCTGATACGCAGTAGCACTGAGCAAAGCCAAATGGAACGTGACAACCGCTCGGATAGGTGGTCTGGCTCCTTTCAAGGCACCGCAATCTTCAGGCATAAATTCGAAAAAAGCGGCAGAAACTTTGCTGCCAGCATCAGCAATACCTACAACCAGGCAGACGAAGAGGGCATTCAAAAATCCGTTGTAGACATCGTCAATTCCACCGATCCAACAACCTATTTTAGAAATTTGGATCAATTGAACGAATCATTTAATAGTTCAAACACGATCAAGTCAAGTTTACTTTTTGTCGAGCCAATCAAAAAAATCTTTTTTTGGGAAACGTTTTACAATTTCAGCCAATCAACAAGTGAAATTGACCGAAAAGTATTCGATGTGGAGACAAGCGATATCCGTGCCCTAAATCCCGACCTTAGCCGCTTCTTTGACAATACCATTACCTACAACCGAGTGGGTTCTTCCATCCGATATGCCAACAAGGGTTCCAACTTAAGATTGAGTTTTGCAGCCGCCAACTACAGTTTGAGAGGACAGTTTTCAGTGGAAAAAGAGGGACAAAATTTAGGTAGTGTAGACAAAAATTACATCAATTTCACTCCCAACCTATCTTACTTGAAGACAATGAAGGGCAACAAGCGGCTCAACGCGGGCTATTCCATGGGCGTGACTCCGCCAAATATTTCGGCTTTGCAGCCCTTCAAAGATATTTCTAACCCCTTGTATATCCGTGAAGGAAATCCTGATTTACAACCTGAAGTGACGCACACGCTATCTACCGGATTCGACATGTATGATCCTGCCACTTTTGTGAACTTCAATTTTTCATTGAACTCAATCTTCTTCGAGAGCCAAGTTGTTCAAAACCAAACCATAGATCCAGAAACGCTTGTTACCACATTTAAGTCCGGAAATGTTTCGGGTGGACAGCGCTATAATTCCTATCTGAGTTTTGGATTTCCTATCGTAAAAACTAAGGTAAGCGCCTATTTATCTGCAAATCCATCCTACTCGAGAAATATTGCCCTTATCAACTCTCTTGAGACAGAAGCAACTACCTTAAGTCAGAGTATTGGAGGAAGTTTGGACTTCACCCCAGTAGATTGGATAAACCTGTACGCCGGCTCTTCTTTCCGTCTAAGCAAAACCACTTACGAACAAAACCCCTCCCAGAACCAAGACATCCTTAATTGGAGTGCCTATACCAACATGAATCTCAAGCTTCCCAAAGCTTTTTACTTGGATGTGAAATTCAAATACAACCGATTTGAAAACGAAAGTTTTGGGTTCAATCAAGAAGTGCCTATTCTGAACGCATTTGTTTATAAACTGCTCGGAGAGGCAAAAAAATGGGAATTTCGACTCTCTGCATATGATATCTTCAATCAAAATCGAACCATCAATCAGTTTGCAGGTCAAAACTTCGTGACCTCTGGACGAATTGAAACCTTAGCACGCTACTTCCTTTTTGGAGTCACTTACAACATGCGGGGAGTAGAAGTAAAAAAACTTAGGTAATCTTAACTAGCAGCCAACCTTTTCGACAATGAAAGTAAAATACCTGATAACGATAATGCTCATCCTGATTGTCACAGGAATTAAAGCACAAAATATTGTGGGAGAAGTGGAATACCGATACCGGATTTTCTATGCTAAAATCTATTCCAGCATGCCCTACCTCACGCAACAGGAAAAGGACCGGATTCAACTTTCTATGAGTAATCCTGAAGGGTACAGCACGCGAATGAAGCTTCAATTTTGGCCAGAAAAAAGCCGCTACACTTTCGGTGATCCCTATGAAGTGCAGAGTTACTCTAGCCAGGTAGAATACTATTTCATTGAAAACAACCTACAGGAGCAATCCTATCTGAAATACATGGACCAAATGAACAAAACCTATATTGTTCGTGATAGTCTACATGCTCCAAAATGGAGAGTAATGAACGAAATACGCGATATTCTCGGACACATGTGTATGAAAGCCGTCAGTGAAGACAACGTTAAAGGCCAGAAAATCACGGCCTGGTTTGCCTCGGATATTCCTGTTTCAGTCGGTCCAGAAGAACAATTTGGACTCCCCGGTTTGATTTTAGCCTATGACATTAACGACGGCATGCTTATCGTGGAAGCAGAGAAGATTACGTTTGGCGAACCAAAAGAACTCATTCCCCTGCCTAAAAAAATGAAGGGTAAAGAAATCTCCGGCGCTAGCTACCAGACTTTAGTCAAGGAGTTTATCCAGGCCTCTATCGAAAGCAAGGCCGCCTGGATGTGGGACATGAGGTATTGAAAAGCCTCTACATTCCGGTAAGTATAAAGATGGGCATCTACGTCTTGGGCTCGAGCCAAGAACCTCATAATTCATAGAAACGCCCCTAAAAATCGATTACTTCAGGCCTGAATCCATTCTCTGAAAATTTGAACCAAACTGATTTACGAATTCCTTACTTTTTGCAAATCCCTTCCCTTCTTTTCCAGATTTTTTTGCAAATTTTTTGCAAGTAGATTTGACTAACGAAAACAGGTCTAAAAATTTCAAGAATTCGTAGGGGTTTTTACGCGAAAAAATACTCCCTTAAAACTCTAAATTTTTGAATTTGAAAATCAAAAAACATCGAAATTTGAGTTTTTAATAAGTTTTAAGATAAAAAATTACTGACTTCTTAAATTTTTTGAGACAAAAAAAAGTCCCGAATTTCTTCGGGATTTGATGTGGGAGTTGAGGGATTCGAACCCCCGACCCTCTGCTTGTAAGGCAGATGCTCTGAACCAGCTGAGCTAAACTCCCAAAATTTCAATTTTGTAAGGGAAATTCCCTTCTTTAACCTTGCCTTATCAGATGCTTCCCGAAATTCTTCGGGATAAACCGAACCAGCTGAGCTAAACTCCCTTAGACTTTCTTTTCAGAAGGGATTGCAAAGGTAACCTGAATCAGATTTTATGCAATACCCTCCCCTGTTTTTTTTCTACGTTTCCATTTAAATTATTGAAAATGAGAAGAAAAAAGAAATCCCTACTCCAAATTCACCAACACACCTACGATAAACCAAAATCCTGGCATCTTACCTCACCCATTTTTCTAACTTTTTTTTAAAGCAGTTTTCTCACTATTTTCAACACAAATAAGAACATCCCATGAAAAGAATACTCCAACTAGGCGGACTGTTGTCCCTCTTTATTCTGAATGCTCCTTCCCCTACTTTTTCGCAACAAGGAAAGGACAACAATCAAAAAAACTTTTCCGAGGTCATCGACCGCAGAGGAAATAGCTACCGCAGCGCCTCCGGCAAACCCGGAGAAGCCTACTGGCAAAATGCTGCAGACTACCAAATCGAAGTTGCCCTTGATGAGGCCAGCCACAGCCTTTCCGGCAAGGTAAGCATCACCTACACCAACAACAGTCCAGAAGCCTTGGACTTCATCTGGCTCCAACTGGAGCAAAACAGATTTACCTCTACCTCCCGCGGTACCCTCACCACTCCCGTGCAAGGCAACCGATACAATGGGGATGTAGACGGCGGCTACCAAATTGCCAACGTACAATCTAAAGTGGGTCCAAAAGGAATCAACTCAAGCAAACACCTCATCGACGATACCCGCATGCAGGTTTGGTTTGCGGAACCTATCCCTGCTAAAGGTGGAAAAGCAACCGTCTCCATGGACTTTTCCTTCAAAGTACCTCAAAAAGGAATGGACCGCATGGGAAGACTGAAAGTGAAAGATGGTTGGATCTATGCTTTTGCGCAATGGTATCCCAAAGTGGCTGTCTTTGACGAAACCGAAGGCTGGAACATTGAGCCCTACCTAGGTGCCGGTGAATTCTACTTGGAGTATGGCAACTTTGACTACAAGGTCACTGTGCCTTACAACCACATCGTCGTGGGATCAGGTAAATTGATGAACCCCACCGAAGTACTGAGCAAGGAATTGCAAACCCGCTATGCGAAAGCAGCACAAAGCGAAGAAACTGTTTACTTGGTCTCTCCTGAAGAAATCAAAAACACCGCACTCACCCGTCCCAAGCAGAGCGGAATGTTGACCTGGCATTTCCGCATTCAAAATGCACGCGACGTGGCCTTCGGTACATCAGACTCTTTTATCTGGGATGCTTCACGCATCAACCTGCCTAGCGGCAAAAAAGCCCTCGCGCAGTCTGCCTACCCCATCGAAAGCAATGGACAAGATGCCTGGACCCGATCTACAGAATACAGCAAGGCGTCCATCGAATACTACTCCAAGCAGTGGTATGAATTCCCCTACGAAACTGCAACCAATGTGGCCGCAGAAATTGGCGGCATGGAATACCCTGGGCTCAACTTCTGCCATTACCAATCCAAAGGAGAATCACTTTGGGGCGTGACCGACCACGAGTTTGGACACAACTGGTTTCCGATGATTGTCGGTACCAACGAGCGCCGCTACGCCTGGATGGATGAGGGATTCAATACCTTCATCAACCACTACAGTTCCAATGCCTTCAACAATGGAGAATACCCTTCTTCCCTGCAGCAAACCCGTAATTTCAATGGCTACTTCACCAGCGATAGCCGCGAAGGGATAGATAACTATCCAGACATCACCGACACGCGCAACCTTGGCATGGTGGCCTACATGAAGCCAGCTGTTGGCTTGATGATGCTTCGCGAGTACATCCTTGGTCCAGAGCGCTTTGACAATGCCTTCCGTTCTTACATCAAGGCCTGGGCCTACAAGCACCCGCAGCCAGGTGACTTCTTCAATCACATGGAAAATGTAGCCGGCGAGAACTTGTCCTGGTTCTGGAAGGGCTGGTTTTATGGCAATGGCAACATTGACCTCGGCATCAGCTCCGTGCAGCCCTATGGAGAAAATCAGGTCATCAGCCTCGTGAATAAAGGAGATTTCCCAATGCCAGTTACCCTTGAAATCACCTTTGCAGACAACTCAACCGAGCGGGTACAGTTGCCGGTGGAAATCTGGCAACGTGGAGATACCTGGACGTACCTCCACAAAGGAAGCAAGAAGATCAAGCAGGTGGTCATCGACCCGGATAAGGTCACTACAGACATCAACTTGGGCAACGACAGTTGGCCCGTAGAAATCTACAAATAAGCAAAAAGGTCCCGCACGTGCGGGACCTTTTTGCTTACAATTTTTTGATTGCTCGAAAGGACACATGTAAGTAGCCAAAGAAAATAAAGTTTGAAGTTCAATTAAGTGGACTATGGTCCGTGAACAAATTGTCAATACTATTTTGAAATTTAATTGTAACACCAAATTGATCCGCTGTGGCGGATCCAACATTGAATAGCCGCGGGTGTAACCCGTGGGAAATAGAATAGATAGATGTTCACGATCCCCAGTAGCGGATCGAACCAGTATACCTTTTGATTAATTTCGATTTTGGTCAGCCTACCGTAGAAGGTCAACCCGCCACGGCGGGTTGTATGGGATGATCTCATTACCTACCCCAGGTTTATCCGCCTCCGGCAGGTAAACCTGGGGCTATGCAAGGTTTGATCCGCTATAGCGGATCGGATTTAGATACAATTTTGGCAGGAAAAGGTCATTCAGAATTTTCAATAACAAGTGTCTCTGGAATAAAACAGATCGTGGTGGAATAACCAGCCCGAAAGATATTTCCTTTATTGCCGATCACTAAAGAAAATAGGGGTTGACATTCAGTTAGTTGAGCTGTGGACCGTGGACTGCCAACCGTTAGCGATAATTATCCTAACGCCTGATTCATATCATCTATCAAATCATCGATATGCTCTAGCCCTACAGATACACGTAGAAGATTAGGAGGAGTAGTCGTATTTGGCCCCTCCACGGCAGCCCTGCGCTCGATCAAACTTTCCACCCCGCCCAAACTCGTGGCATTGGCGAAGTAATGAAGTTTGGACACCAGTCGATCCGCTGCTTCTGCCCCACCCTTAACCATAAAGGAAACCATCCCTCCAAAGCCATGCATCTGCTTGGCTGCCACCGCATGATTGGCATGGGTAGCCAATCCTGGATAAAACACTTTTTCTACTTGAGGATGATTTACTAAAAATTCTACCAAGGCCTTCGCATTGCTTGCATGTCCTTTCATTCGATAGGCCAGCGTACGGATACTTCGTGTTAAATAATAGCAGTCTGTAGGAGAAGGTACTGCACCGCCGATGCGCTGCACCACTCTTATTTTTTCCCAGAAGGCATCTTTTTTTGCCGTGATTAAGGCTCCACCGAGGATGTCGGAGTGCCCCCCAAAGTATTTGGTGCTGCTGTGCATGACCAAGTCTGCACCTAGGTCAATGGGATTTTGAAATACAGGCGTAGCAAAGGTACTGTCACAAGCCAAAATTGCTCCCTGCGCTTTTGCCAAAGCAGAAATTTCGCGGACGTCCGTGATCTTCAAAAGCGGATTGGAAGGAGATTCCACCCAAAAAAGTGCCGTATTGGGGCGAATGGCATTTTTCACAGCTTCGAGATCGCTCATATCCACAAAGGTCACTTCGTGAATGCCCGCAAAAAGCTGCACCATGGAATTGTGGAGGCCGTGGTACATGTCGTCCGGAGCCACGATATGGGATCCTGGAGCAAGGGCCTGGTAGACTGCAGTGCCGGCGGCATTGCCCGAAGAAAAAGCTGCTGCATCTTCTCCTTTTTCCATGGCTGCCAAAACCTGTTCCAAGGAATGTCGGTTGGGATTGTTGGCACGAGAATAAAGCATCCCCCCTTCGTTTCCATGTTCAAAGGTGGTACTCAAGGTGATGGGCTGCACTACGGCGCCGTGACTCTCGCGAGTCCCATTGCTGAGGTGAATGGTGAGGGTTTCAAATTTCATAGGGTGGTGGTCTTCTGCAACAAGTTATAAAAGTCTAGGACAGGAGGAAAATCCTTTCTAAAAAAAAGCCCTGCGATCTCGCAAGGCTTTCACTTATCGAATTCGATCTACCGAGCGAACCAGTGCCTCATCCTTTTTGATAAAGCGATTGGCGAGCATATTCATGACCATGGACACCAAAATCGTCCAAAATCCCAGGCCGTATTCACCCCCATCTTCGCCTTGAATGGCTTCGTTTATTCCGTTAGTGGTCAAGAAAGTTGCGGCAACGAGAGAGACCATCACGAGGGAGTTGATCATATTGAGCAAAAGCTGACGGGAACGGAGGCGGTACTGGAAGATGGAAGCTAAAGCCAAAATTGCAGCAAGAGCTGCTAGCGCTCCAAGGTACCATTTGGAAGAAGATTGGATCACCTCACCGCCCTGGTCCAAATTGGTCAGCATAAAGGCCGACAGGGTCCAGTAATCGCCATCTACATCACCTTGATGCCAAAGTTGCGTACTTAAGGTCACCCCCATACCTACCGCAATCAGAAAAAGAAAAATAGTTTGTACACGCTGAATCATAGCAATCTTTTTTTTTAACAAAGAAAACCCGTTCAGATGGGAATATCAAGAAAACAATTCTTGTCCGTGGATTTCATGGGGAATAGTATCTTTGCGCTGCAATGAACGACAACACCCAACGGTATTTTCTAGAGCTGAGCTACAAAGGCAGTCCATTTCATGGATGGCAGGTGCAGCAAAATGCATTTACCGTTCAGGAATGCATTGAAAAAGCACTGAGTACCTACTTCAGAACAACCATTACGATCCTGGGGAGCGGACGCACCGACACGGGAGTACATGCGCAACTACAGGTCTGCCACTTTGACCTACAGGATATGGAGCTCGGAGAAAATTTTCTCAAAGCCCTCAATGCCATTCTACCGAAGGAAATTGGCATTCATGCCGTCCGAAAAGTAAAACCGGAGGCGCATGCCCGCTTTAATGCCCGCAAGCGTTCCTATTTTTACCGCATCAACTTTTCCAAAAATCCTTTTTTGCAGGACCTTTCTTGGCAACTTTTTCAGCAGCCAGATGTTAATGCAATGAATGAAGCAGCCAAAATTTTGCTGGAATACGAGGATTTTGAGTGCTTTAGCAAGGTGCATACCGCAGTGAAGCACTTTCGATGCAAGATTTTCGAAGCCTATTGGGAACCAAAAGGAGATGAATTGCTTTTTCACATTACGGCCAACCGATTTCTGCGAGGCATGGTGCGCTCCATCGTAGGCACTTTGATGGACGTCGGCTTGGGCCATAGACCAGTGGAAGACCTTCACCGGGTGATTGCTTCCAAGGATCGAAATCAAGCCGGAAAAGCATCCCCTGCTAAAGGATTATTCCTCAGCAATATTGAGTACCCAACACACATTTACTTAGACTAACCCCGCATTGAGCTTAGAAAAAGAGAAAGAGTCGGCAGGAGAAATCCTAGACATGAAGGTTTTGCGCCAGCTGTACACCTATGTAAAGCCGTACCAAAAGCAATTTTATTTTCTGGTGTTTCTCACGCTGGCACTGGCGATTTTAGCTCCTGCCCGACCCTACCTGATCCAAATCGCCATCGACGAACATGTGGCCATTGGGGATGCGGCAGGCCTACTGAAAATCATCTACGTGCTGGTGGTCTTAATGGTCATCCAAGCCATCGCCCAATGGGCACATACTTACTACTCAGGCTGGATCGGTCAGGTAATCATCAAAGATATTCGCGTTCGCCTCTACACGCATTTGCTCCGCCTACGCCTCAAGTTTTTTGACAATACCCCTATCGGAAGGCTGGTCACACGCAACGTATCCGACATTGAAACCCTCGCAGATGTCTTTAGTGAAGGCCTTGCTGCCATCATTGGGGACCTGCTTCAAATCGTCACCATTCTAGGCGTGATGTTTTACATCGACTGGAAACTCACCCTCGTCTCCCTAAGCACACTCCCCCTTTTGGTAATTTCCACCTATGTGTTTAAGGAAAAAATCAAGGTAACCTTCAACGATGTCCGCAACGCCGTGGCCAACTTGAATTCCTTCCTCCAGGAACACATCACGGGCATGACCATCGTGCAGCTTTTCAACCGTGAGCAGCGAGAGTTTGAGAAATTTAAAGAGATCAACCGAGAGCACAGTGCTGCTCATATTCGCTCAGTCCTGTATTATTCGGTCTATTTTCCTGTTGCCGAGATCATCCAGGCCATTGGTATCGGCCTGGTAGTGTGGTACGGCGCAGTAGGTGTGCTTGGGATGGATCTGCAAATCGGTATTTTGATCTCCTTCATCATGTACCTGCAATTGTTCTTTCGCCCGATACGAATGATTGCAGACCGGTTCAATACCCTCCAAATGGGCGTAGTAAGTTCCTCCCGAATCTTCAAGCTCCTCGCCTCCAGCGAGCACATTGCCAACGAAGGCAACTTTAGCCCTGAAAAGGTCCAAGGAAATGTCCGCTTGGATCAAGTCTGGTTTGCATACAAAGAAGAAGATTATGTCTTAAAAAACATCTCCTTTGAAGCCAAACAGGGCCAAACCATTGCCCTAGTTGGGGCAACGGGGGCTGGCAAATCCTCCATCATCAACTTGATTTCACGATTTTATGAAATCAACAAGGGCACCATCACCATTGATGGCACCAACATTCAAGACTATGAGTTGAGCGCACTTCGAAAGCATATCGGCGTTGTGCTTCAAGATGTATTCTTGTTCTCCAGCAGCATCTACCAAAATATCACGTTAGGCAATCCAAGCATCACCAAAGAGCAGGTGCTGGAAGCTGCCGAACTAGTAGGGGCGGCGAAATTCATCGAAAAGCTACCAGGTGGACTGGACTATAATGTGATGGAACGCGGTGCTACCCTATCGGTAGGTCAGCGCCAACTGATTTCCTTCGTGCGGGCAATGGTCTACAACCCCGAAATCTTGATTCTAGATGAAGCTACCTCCTCTGTAGATAGCGAAACTGAGCAGCTCATTCAAGAATCCATTGAAAAAATGATGCAAGGACGTACGTCTATCGTCATAGCCCACCGCCTCTCCACCATCCAGAAGGCTGACCAAATCCTAGTGCTTCACAAAGGAGAAATTGTGGAGACAGGCACCCACCAATCTCTGTTGGAAAAGGGAGGCTACTACACCCAGTTACATCAAATGCAGTTAAAAATGACTGCACTTTAAGCCTTCATTCGGTAATGAAAAAACTTCTCATCGCTGCTGTCATACTCCTAATTCTTGGGCTTGGAGGCTATTTGGCCTATGATCAATTGGGTGGCAATAGTCCAATTGCCCTTAGTTTGGTCACTACTCCGCCTGAAACACTGGCAGGAAAAACATTTAGGGGCACTCCAATAGACAAAGGTTTGGAACAAGTATTTCGCTCCATCGAGTCTTTAAAATCACTTCACCCAGGGGCCTCAGTCCACACCCTGTATTACATTGAGCCTGCCGGAAAGCTCGATACGATGGAAGTTTTTGTAGGGATCAACCTCCCTTTTGGGGCACCTGAAATGGAGTCGAAAAAATTTACCGAAACCCGATACATTCTGGCGCAGGTAAAAAGTAATAAGTGGGTGATGCCCGGACCAGACACCATCAAGGAAAAAATTCAAGAATATGCTGAGGCAAATAAACTAAGCTTGAGCGGCTATTTCATCGACAAGATTGTCAGCGAAACAGAGGTTCATGTGATTGCGCCCCTACGCTAAATCGGTTTCCCATCGCAGTAATCTAAACTCGGCACTTTTTTCTTTCCAATTTCTAATTCAGTTCCGTTCCTGATTTCCCTTCCACTCCTATCTTTGCGCCATGATACTCCAAAACGACCTGCTGCTCCGTGCAGCGAGAGGTGAAAAAACCGAACGTACACCCGTCTGGTTGATGCGCCAAGCTGGCAGAATTCTTCCAGAATACCGTGCCGTTCGGGAATCTGTCTCTGGGTTTATTGAGCTGGCACAAACGCCCGAGCTTGCTGCTGAGGTGACTATTCAGCCTGTAGACCTGCTTGGAGTAGATGCTGCCATTATTTTTTCAGACATCCTGGTCATTCCGGAAGCCATGGGCTTGCCCTATGAGATGGTGGAGAAGCGAGGACCTTGGTTTCCCCAAACCGTACGCTCCGCAGCAGATCTTAAAAAATTGCGCGTGGCCGAAGGAGACAACGACCTGCAATACGTGATGGATGCCATTCAGATCACCAAGAAAAACCTAAACGGCCGAGTGCCGCTAATTGGATTTGCTGGAGCACCCTGGACGATTTTTGCCTACATGGTCGAAGGCAGTGGCAGCAAAACCTTCTCCCTTTCCCGGGAAAAATTGTACCGTGACCCGGTATTTTCTCACCAGCTCTTGCAGCTGATCACCGATTCCACGATCAACTACCTCAAAGCACAGATTCGTGCTGGTGCTGATTTGGTTCAGATTTTTGACAGTTGGGCGGGGATTTTGGGCCCAAAGCAATACGAAGAATTTTCGCTAAAGTACATCTCCCAGATCTGCGATGCCATCACGGAAGTGCCGGTCACGGTATTTGCCAAAGGAGCCTTTTTTGCAAGAGAAGCTTTGGGCAAACTCTCCTGCGAAACCATCGGCTTGGACTGGAATATGGGCATTGAAGAATCCAGTGCCCTTATTGGATCACACAAAACCTTGCAAGGCAACTTGGATCCTGCGGCATTGTATGGCAATCCAGATCAGGTACGTCAGGCTACACAAGACATGATGGAACAGTTCCGCGGGAAGCGCCACATCGCCAATTTAGGTCATGGAGTCTACCCGGACATCGATCCGGAGATGGTCAAGGTATTTATTCAAACTGTAAAGGAGTTTTAAGAATACAGCTACTGGTCTACAGCTTCTGAATGGGGTCGCCTACTCGGACGATACCCGGAGTTAAGGAGACGGCATTTTGTCCAAAGTACACCTTATTGTTTACCGTACGGTAGGTAGCCAAGGTAGCGAGCGGCTCTTTTCCTTTCTCTGCCGTCTGCTGATTGACCGTGATCAGGACACAACGCCCACAGGGCTTGACCACCTGGAATCCCACCTCGCCAATTTGGAGTTCCTTAAATTGATCCTCTGCGTAGGCCTCTCCTCCTGAAAAAACCATATTTGGCCGAAATCGATCCATCCGCACAGGTTCACTCAATCTTTGATTTAGGTCATCAAGAGAAGACTGCCCAATTAGGACATAGGGCATACCATCTGCGAAGCTCACCGACTCCTCATGCACTGCATAGCGGGGATCCATCTTTCGCTCGGAACTTTCTGGCATCACCACGAGATCCAATGCCATCCCTAAAAAATCACTAAACCAACGACTCACCTCATCGGATACCAGCCTGGCGAGCACTTCATCTCCCCAGATTTGAACCTGCAGTTCTTGAGGCGATACCAAATCCAAGTCAAAGGCAATTCGTTGAGAGGGGTCAATCTTGGAATAAACTTCCAATTGCGTATCTCCGAGTGCCACTTGCAGGACTGCCAATTGAGGATAGGTCCTCTGGGTCACAAAATCCCCCTTTTTGTCCACCAGCATCCACCTTCGGTCGTATCGAAAGCCCCTTTCCTCCACCAGAGCTTGGCGAACAGAAATTCCACCCAAGGATTTGATGGGGTAGAGGTAAATTTCTTGAAGGACAAGGGCACTGCTCATGACTTAAAACTACAGGAAAAATTGGAGCTGTACCAATTTTCAACTCCTTAAGGGTAGGTGGGCCAGCGAAGTATGACAGAAAAGACAGGCGGAAAGCCCCATTTCGTGACAAATTTTAGGCCCAAAGGGGACTGTTGCAGTCATTATTATGACAAACTGACACCAAAAAGTCGAAAAGGCAAGATGGCATAACCCTTGAATAAGGTGCTTTGTCTTTCAAAAAGAAAACATACAAAACCAACATACACATGGGAAAAATTATAGGCATTGATTTGGGTACTACCAACTCCTGCGTAGCTGTAATGGAAGGTAACGAGCCCGTAGTCATTCAAAACAGCGAAGGAAGAAGAACAACTCCTTCTATCGTTGCTTTTCTTGACAATGGAAATGGCGAGCGAAAAGTAGGTGATCCTGCCAAGCGTCAGGCGATTACCAACCCTGCCAACACCATCTCCTCCGTAAAGCGATTTATGGGGAAAAAATTCTCAGAAGTTTCTGCAGATAAAAAACACGCCTCCTACAAAGTAGAGCAAGGCACAAACGATACGGTAACCGTTAAAATCGGTGACCGCTCCTATACCCCACAGGAACTATCCGCAATGATTCTTCAAAAAATGAAGAGCACTGCAGAGGATTTCTTGGGCCAGACCGTAACCGAAGCTGTCATCACCGTACCTGCTTACTTCAATGATGCCGAGCGTCAAGCAACTAAGGAAGCTGGACAAATCGCAGGCTTAGAGGTAAAGCGAATCATCAACGAGCCTACTGCTGCTGCCCTTGCTTATGGCATGGACAAGAAAAACATAGACATGAAGATTGCGGTCTATGACTTGGGCGGAGGAACATTTGATATTTCCATCCTTGAACTTGGAGACGGCGTCTTTGAAGTGAAGTCTACCAACGGTGACGTACACTTGGGTGGAGATGATTTCGATCAGGTGGTTATCGACTGGTTGGCTTCTGAATTCCAAACTGAAGAGCAAATCGACCTGAGACAAGATCCAATGGCACTTCAGCGCTTGAAGGAAGCCGCTGAAAAAGCAAAAATTGAGCTTTCCAGTTCGGCCTCTACAGAAATTAACCTGCCCTACATCACTGCCACGCAAACAGGTCCAAAGCACTTGGTTCGCAACTTGAGCAGATCCAAGTTTGAGCAGCTTTCCGAAACCTTGGTAAGAAGATCCATGGATCCTTGCATCAAGGCCTTGAAAGATGCCAACATGACTGCGGCAGACATTGACGAAGTGATCTTGGTGGGCGGATCTACCCGTATCCCTAAAATCCAGGAAGAAGTAGAGAAGTTCTTCGGTAAAAAGCCATCCAAAGGAGTGAATCCTGACGAGGTAGTAGCTATCGGAGCGGCTATCCAAGGTGGAGTATTGACAGGTGAAGTGAAGGATGTCCTTCTTCTAGACGTGACTCCACTTTCCCTTGGTATTGAAACCATGGGTGGGGTATTCACCAAGTTGATCGAATCCAACACCACCATTCCTACCAAAAAGTCAGAAGTATTCTCTACTGCAGCGGACAACCAGCCAGCCGTAGACTTGCATATCCTTCAAGGTGAGCGCCCAATGGCAAAGGACAACCGTTCCATTGGTAGATTCCAGCTTTCCGATATCCCACCTGCTCAGCGTGGTGTACCTCAGATCGAAGTTACCTTCGACATTGATGCAAACGGAATCTTGAATGTATCTGCCAAGGACAAGGGTACTGGCAAGGAGCAAAAGATCAAAATCGAAGCTTCTTCTGGTCTATCCGCAGAAGATATCGAGCGCATGAAGCGTGAGGCAGAAGTAAATGCCTCTGCAGACAAACTTGAGAAAGAGTCCATCGAAAAACTAAATCAAGCGGATAGCTTAATTTTCCAAACCGAAAAGCAGCTGAAAGAGTACGGCGACAAGCTTTCCGAAGGAAACAAAGCAAACATTAGCGCCGCTGTGGACGCCCTAAAGTCTGCGCATGGATCCAAAAATCTAGAAGGAATCGATGCTGCTATGGCCAACCTAAACAGTGCTTGGGAAGCAGCTTCTACAGAAATGTACGCCGCAAGCCAGGGTGCTGGAGCGGGTGCAGGACCAGAAGCCGGAGAAAGCAATAGCACCACCGGCGACGGGGTGTCTGATGTGGACTACGAAGAAGTCAGCGAAGACAAAAAATAAGTACCTAAAGCAGCACCTGTTCGATACAGGTGCTGCCTCAGTTTAAGGGCCAAGAATCAAGATCTTTTCGTCGTGACTCTTGGCCTTTTCTTTCATTCAACCAGAAGCGCATGCAATTGACTGCCGACAATAAATTGAAAAAGCTAATCATCGTGGGAGATCGGGTTTTAATCCGACTGAAAAAACCGCACGAGAAAACTGGCTCTGGACTCTACCTCCCTCCTGGGGTGCAGGAAAAAGAAAAAGTGCAGCAGGGATACATCATCAAAGCAGGTCCAGGATATCCAATTCCCATGGCTATGGAAGATCAGGAGCCTTGGATGGAGACAGAGGAAAAAACGCGCTATGTCCCACTTCAAGCAAAAGAAGGAGATTTGGCTATCTTTTTACTTAACGGAGCACATGAAGTGGTCTACGAAGGTGAAAAGTACTTTATCGTCTCCCAAGGCGCGATTTTGATGCTCGAACGAGAGCAGGAGTTGTAAGAAAAAAGCCCGATATCGACAGATTTTCGGGCTTAATTTTTTATCAATGGATCCACCTTTTTCTTGGCCTCATGGACTTTGGTTCTTGGTAAGCCGCCTTAGATGAAACTTTAGGCTCCTTCTTCCTACTCGGTTTTGCGTTTTTAGATTTTGGTCCAGTAGGTTCAGGTTCTCCAGTAGAAAACTCAATAGGACTGCCCTTTTCTTGGTTCTTGGCCCAAGGAGATTTATTTTTTGCCTTTGGACCATTCGGCTCGAGCTTGGAACTTTTCGTTACAAACGAAATTTTTAGGACTTTAAATTTGCCAAAGAGTCCATTTTTTGCTTTCAAACCAGGACTTATTTCTTGAGCATGGCCCATGTAGGCAAGGCTTAGTGCAAGTAGAAAAAAACTAATTTTTTTCAAGGTGTTTCATTTGGGTTTATGCTCTATATACAGCAAACGAGCAAAATTTGTTCCCGAATTAAAAAATTTTAAAGCTGAAACCACTTCGAATATAAAAAAAACCGAGGCGATACCGCCTCGGTCAATTGATATATAAACCTTCTGGAATGAGAGACTGGATTAAATCCGATTAAAATGAAAAAACTGCTGCTAGAAGAAAAGAAGCCAATCCCTTGCTTCCGTTTAAATCTTTGGTAAGAAAAAACTCCTCTTTCATGCTATCTACCCGAAGTTCGGGTATCAATTTCAAGTTGTTAGCTAACTGAATATTTCCAGAAAGGGTAGCCGCAAACACCGATCCATTGCCCTCGGGATTCAATCCTACTACCTCTTCCAAACCTGTATTGAAGACAGAGAAATATTCTCCTCGAAATCCAATGCCAAAAGTATCAGATGGCTTGGCCTGCAAATATCCTGCAAATGCGTAAAATCCAGCTCCATCACCTTGAACATCTCGAACATCGGATTGAGTAAATTCCTCTCCCGGACCAGTGGTTTGGTAGGTGGTATTCACCCCTGCATATACCGTAGGACTTAAATTTACCCCAGTGGTTAAATCGAGTTGAAATGTCTTTCCAAGCGATGTAACTCCAGATACTAACCCAGCATCTTCATTTAGTCTTCCATCCTGATCTCCATACACCACATTCAAATAGGTATTGCCTGCATCTGTGGAGTAGGCCAGTTGTCCCCCTAGCGTGTAGGTTCCATTCAGGTTAAACTCCGTCATATCGGTAGGATTCATCACTGCGGCAAGCAAGGACCAGCTATCAGACAATTTTATATTTGCCTTTAATCCGGTATGGGAAAAAGGTCCATACGAAAATTGATAGGAGGTGGAGTAGTTAAAGTTCGACTTTGGAGAAATCACCTCATAGCCCAAAAAGGTATTGAAATTACCCATGGTCAAGGTAACCTTGTCTGACACATTCCAATAGACATACAATTGATTGACCATTTGAGAACTTCCAGCCATCCCGCCACTGTATAGGGGAGAACCAAAAACAGCATCTTCTCCACGCGGTCCAAAGACTAGATCAATCACAGCACCCACTTTTTTAGTTTGGTAGGTGGCAATGATATTGGCCATGCCGAGCGAGAACCCAGGCAAATTGGCAAAAGAAGAAGCTGGAGCTTGACGATTATCCCCTGAATTGGGAGCATTTAGGTTGGAACGGAAGTAGGCGTCTACCGATCCCGAAAGCGTGAGCGTTCCCTCTTCTTTTTGCTCCACTTCCTGACTATGCAAAAATGGAACGAGGCTAAAGAAAAGGAACAATAGGGTTAAGATTCTTTTTTTCATCTTAAATTTGAGAGTTGGTGAATAAATAGGTTGACCAATAGGAACCCCAAACCGGTCGAAAGAGAGTCGCATTTTTTTCTCCGGTGGGGTTCTTTTTTTTTACTATACTTCTTTTTCTATCCTAGGAAGAAGATTTATCCGAAGGTAATTGTTTTGTTGATTAAAAAACAAACCTATTTTTATATTTTTTTCATTATTTTTTTATTTTTCTTATCATTTTTAAACCTATATTTTATTTTTATTTAATTTTTTTCAAAGAACAGGCTATTTTTTTAACCTATTTTCTCAAAAAATGCTTCGTGCCAAATAAAAAATCTCAGAACCGTCAACTAGTCCTTTTTCCAAATCATTCGATTGGAAACAAAAAAAGCCCCGAAAAATTGTTGAGAGGGAATTACATTCCTGCATCCATTAAACATGAATTAAGAAATTAACTTTTTGAATTAACTGTGTCTGTTTAAGGACCAGGTGGTGCTACTCCCCCTTTACAAAGGGGGTATGGGGGATTTAAAAGTTGGATATTGAAAAATCTACAAAGAAAGAAAACAATAAAAAAAGGCCGCCCCTGATCAGGACAGCCTCTCTTTTTACTGTATATGATTCTCCATTTTTTTACCAGCAACCACAAAAAAACAGGGTTTGAGGTTCGATTAGGTGAGCTGTGGACCGTTGACTGCCTGTGGGCGGTGGTACATGGTATGCCAACGATTATCCTAATTTATTATTGCTGCATTGCAAAATCCTTAGCGAAATAGGTAAGAATCACTTTGGCTCCTGCTCGCTTGATCGAAAGCAGCATCTCATTCATGCTCCGTTCGTAGTCTAGCCAGCCACGTTCTGCCGCAGCCTTCACCATGCTGTATTCGCCAGACACGTTGTATGCCGCAATAGGAATGGAGTGTGCATCACTTAGTAACTTAATGATGTCTAGGTAGCTCAAGGCGGGCTTCACCATCAAAAAATCAGCACCCTCTGCCACATCTAAGGCCGCCTCTATCAGGGCCTCCTTGCTATTGGCTGGATTCATCTGGTAGGTTTTTTTATCTCCAAACTTGGGCGCAGAATCCAAGGCATCACGGAAAGGACCATAGAAGGCACTTGCATACTTGGCCGTGTAGGACATGATGGAGGTATCGATAAATCCATTTTCATCCAGGAGATTCCGAATAAATCCAACGCGTCCATCCATCATGTCGGACGGCCCTAAAATATCTACGCCGGCCTCGGCCTGAGCCAAAGCCATCTTTCCCAGAATCACCAAAGTTTCGTCATTTAGGATTTTGCCATTTCTCACCAAGCCATCGTGGCCATCGCTGCTGTAAGGATCCATGGCTACGTCGGACATCAAGCAAAGTTCAGGGAACTCTTTTTTGATCTGTCGTAAAGCCTTCAGATAAAAAGTTTCAGGATTGTAACTCTCCGAAGCCACTGCATCCTTCAAGGAATCAGGATAGGCCGGAAATACATCCACAGCACTGATCCCCAACTTCATGCAAGCCTCAATTTCCCGAAGCATCCCATCCAAAGATCTTCTGTAGATACCTGGCATGGAAGCCACTTCACTTTCCTGATCGCGGCCTTCCACTAGAAACAACGGAAAGATCAAGTCTTTGACAGATACCTGCGTTTCTTCCACTAAGTTGCGGACAGCTTCAGATTTACGATTTCGACGGGGTCTACGGGAATTCATCAGGGTAACAGTTGGTGGATCAAATCGGAGCCAATTTCGGAATAATCCTCGATATACCAGTCGCAAGGAGGCAAATCGGATTTTTGATGGGAAGAAAGCACAGCCACTACTTTCATTCCGGCATTCTTTGCTGCGCTCACTCCTGAAAAGGAATCCTCAAATACCAGGCAGCGGTCGGGAGGCAGGGAGAGGTTTGCAGCAGACTTCAGGTACACCTCGGGGTCGGGCTTGTGCTTACTTACTTGCTCACTGGCCAGCGCAGATTCCAGGTGCGGAAAAAGATCCAGCTTTCCTGCGATCAGTTCCATGTTGGCAAAGGGCGCAGAGGTCGCGATGCCTGTTTTCAGACCCGCTTGCTTCAGTCCATGGAAAAAATCTAAAAATCCAGAGATGGGATCCACGTGGTGTTGGTAGATCTCTCGAAACAAACTTTCTTTTTCAAATTCCAAGTCAAGGAGCTCCTGCCCTTCAATTTTTCTTCCCAAGAAATGGCTTAAGATGTAGCCATTATTTTTTCCATACATGTGCTGAAAATACTGTTCCTCAGTCGGAGAGAGGTTCCGCTTCTCAAAGAAACGGGTAAATGCTTGGGCATGGTAGGGATTGGTGTGGCAAATCACCCCATCCATATCAAAAATGACTGCTTTAGACATCAGAAGGATTGTTTTAAGGAAAACTGCGTGCAGAATGTTTTGTTGAAATCAACCGTAGGTGGCGACCACCGACTCAATGATGTCCACGCATTCGTGCAGCTGCTCCTCGGTCAACACCAAAGGCGGCGCAAAGCGAATGATATTGCCATGCGTGGGCTTGGCCAGCAAACCGGCTTTAGCAAGCTTGACACAAATATCCCAGGCAGTACTGCTCTCGGGGCTATCGTTGATGACTATGGCGTTGAGTAAACCCTTGCCGCGCACTAGACTTAGTATGGCGTATTTATCCACCAAGACTTGCATGCGAGAACGGAACAAATCACCAAGTTGACGCGCATTTTGTGCCAATTTCTCATCACGAACCACCTCCAAGGCGGTCATAGCCACTTTTGCAGCTACTGGGTTGCCCCCAAAGGTAGACCCATGCTGCCCTGGCTTAATCACATTCATGATGTGATCGTTTGCCAAAACGGCAGAAACGGGATAAAATCCTCCTGACAAGGCCTTGCCTAAAATCAAAATATCTGGCTGTATATAGGTGTCCTGCTTTTCACAGTGACCTTGGCAGGTACAGTTGCCACAAACGGCAAGCAAGGAACCCGTACGGGCGATGCCTGTTTGAATTTCATCTGCGATGAGTAACACGTTTTTTTGGCTGCATGCTTTTTTTGCATGTAGCAAATAGTCGGCTGCGGGCGTATACACACCTGCTTCCCCTTGAATGGGTTCAATCAAAAATCCAACCACGCCTTCGATTTCTAGCGCTCTTTCTAGTGCCGGGATATCGTCATAGGGTACAGTGATAAATCCTGGAGTGAATGGACCAAAATTCTTTTTGGCAGAATCGTCTGTGGAGAAGGAAACAATGGTCGTGGTACGCCCATGAAAATTTCCTGATGCTACGATGATTTTAGCCTCATTTTCGGGCACGCCTTTAACTTCATGCCCCCATTTCCGGGCTAGTTTAATAGCCGTCTCCACCCCTTCCGCGCCTGTATTCATTGGCAACACCTTATCAAAGCCAAAGTATTCCGTAATGTACTGTTCAAAAGGCCCCAGCTGATCGTTGTGAAATGCTCGGGAGGTGAGGGTAAGTGTACCGAGCTGCTCAATCATGGCATCTTTGATGCGTGGATGACAGTGGCCTTGGTTGACAGCAGAGTAAGCAGACAAAAAATCATAGTAGCGCTTTCCTTCCACATCCCATACAAAAACCCCTTCTCCACGGGTTAAAACCACAGGCAAAGGATGATAATTATGCGCTCCATACTTTTCTTCCAAAGCGATTGCTTGACTACTTGAGGTGATGGTCTCCATGATTTGCTTAATTTTGTAGGCGGTCAGGCTATTGACTGCATACAAATATAGGAAATGCCCTTGGGCTAAACCATGAAACAAGAAAAGAAGCCCGTACCTCCCTTGACTACAGAAGATTACTACATCAATGCGCAAGGATTACTGGTTTTTACTGAAAAATACCATTTAAAGCGCGGCCACTGTTGTGGAAGTGGCTGTAAGCATTGCCCCTATCCGAAATCCTAAAAATCAAGGAATATTTTTAAGATTGTTGTTGCTACTATCCGAAAAGTTCCGATATTTGCAGACCCAATACAGAAACGCATACCACAAAGTAGATATTATCATGGCAAAAGTTTGTGACATTACCGGCAAAAGACCTCGAGTAGGTAACAATGTTTCCCATGCAAACAACAAGACGAAGCGTAAGTTTTACCCAAACCTTCACAAGAAGAGTTTTTACGTTCCTGAAGAAGACGCATGGATTACATTGAAAGTGTGCTCTAAGGCATTGAAGACAATCAACAAGAATGGCATTACTGCAGTTTTGAAAAAAGCGCAGGATAGCGGCATGATTGTAATCAGATAATCCAGTCACAGTCCCTTAAATCAACACAGAGATGGCTAAGAAAGGCAACAGAGTACAAGTGATTATGGAATGCACAGAGCATAAAAACTCAGGCATGCCAGGTACTTCTAGATACATCACCACAAAAAACAGAAAAAACACAACTGAAAGATTAGAGTTGAAGAAATTCAATCCAATCTTGAAGAAGATGACTGTTCATAAAGAAATAAAGTAATTTTAGCTCGGGACCTCGTCCCCTAAACAAAAAAACAATGGCTAAGAAAGTTGTAGCAACCCTAAAAAAAGAAGGTGGCGTGTCTTACGTCAAAGTAATTCGTGCAGTGAAGTCTCCAAAGACTGGCGCATACACCTTTAGAGAAGAAATGGT
>CAMDLI010000018.1 GCA_945901615.1 Spirosoma fluviale | reverse complement strand
AAAAAGGTTGCAGCCCTTTCCGAAGAACGGATTTTAGATTTAATCGGCAAAAACCCTGAAATTTTAAAAGAAGAGCTAGAAACCACCCTCTACCGAGAAAAGCTTCGCATCAAGCAAAACCCTTGGGATGTAGATCCCGATGATGAAGGCCCTTTCTGGGGGGAAGTAAAAAATAGCTTGCTTCAAATTCATTCGGAGGGTTCGCTTACTAAAGCGAAGAAATTGGACGCCTACAAAGCCGTATTGAGTAAGATTACCAGTCGCTATTCCGAGGAACTTGCCTCCAATTTTAAAGCTACCCACTACAAGTTTACACGGCGTGTGGTGACCTATGGCTTTTCTCGACTACTCAATGCCGCACGAGTGAAGGGCTTTGGCTCCTTATTCAGCAACCAATATACGCTACAAGATAAAATTCAAATTACCGGACAGACCGCTCAAATTCGGGAGTTGGCAACCAAGGGGACTATTATCATGGTTCCAACCCATTTTTCGAACCTTGATAGCGTCTTGATCGGCTGGATAATTTCAGTCTTGGGAATGCCTCCGTTTATTTATGGCGCCGGGCTAAACCTATTTAATATCTCCATCTTCGCCTATTTTATGAATGCCTTGGGTGCATACAAGGTGGATCGCAGAAAGAAAAACCTGATGTACTTGGAGACCCTCAAGACCTACTCCAAGGAGGCAATTCAGTTTGGCTGCCATAGCTTGTTTTTTCCTGGAGGAACCCGTTCTAGAAGTGGGATCATTGAATCCAGGTTGAAATTGGGGCTACTAAGCACTGCTATTGAAGCGCAGCGCGCAAACTTTCAGCAGGGCATTTCGGATGTTTCGGGTAAGATTTTCATCGTCCCCGTTACCATCAACTACCACTTTGTCTTGGAGGCGCCTAGCCTGATACAAGATTACCTGAGCCAGACAGGTCAAGAACGTTATTACAAGGAAAACGACGAGTTTTCCAACTCCTACAAGATCTCCAAATTCCTATTCAAGTTTTTCACTAAAGGTTCCGACATCTCTGTTTCTATAGGGCGTGCCATGGATGTGATGGGCAACTATGTCGATGAGGAGGGCAACAGCAGAGATAAATGGGGTAGGGAAGTGAATACCGAGGAGTATTTTATGTCCAACGGCAAAGTAACTGTTGATGCCCAACGGGAAGAAGAATATACCCAAATGCTCGGCAAGCGAATCGTGGAAGAATTTCATAAAATCAATCGGGTATTTAGCTCCCATCTAGTTGCCTTTGTAGCTTTTGAATTGATTCAAGCAAAGAATGATAAAATGGATTTGTTTGATCTCATTCGTCTCCCTCAGGAAGATCTGGTGGTCACTTACGAAGAATTCAAAGCCGCCTGTCAACTGGTTCTTGATAAAATTTTTGAGCTGAAAGCCCAAGGAAAAATTGATGCTGCGCCCCACCTGTACCGACCTATGGATGAAATAATCAACCATGGACTCGAAAATGTGGGGATGTACCATGCCAAACGTCCGCTAATCAAAGACAAGGCGGGCAACCTAGTGACCGAGGACATGAGTTTGCTTTATTTTTACCACAACAGATTACATGGGTATGGCCTTGAAAAACTCTTCTAAATCTCGCCCCATAGGTGTGATCGGAGTGGGTAGCTTCGGTGCCGCGATAGCCAACATGCTCGCAGAGAAAAACGAGGTGATGGTTTATGCCCGTAAGCAGGAGGTGGTAGATGAAATCAATTTGCAACACAGCGCTTCTGGCAAATTGCTGAACCCAAAGATTCGAGCAACTTTTTCTCCCGAAGAACTCTGTGACTCTTGTGGGGTTCTGTTTTTAATGATTCCCTCTGCGGCATTCTTGGAGGTAACACGCACTTTTGCGCCTTTTTTACATCCTTACCACCTCGTCATCCATGGCACCAAAGGCTTAGCTGTTCAGCTGGCTGAGGGTGAACAATGGGATACCGTCAAAAAGCTCCGCCGGAATCAGATCATGACGATGAGTGAAGTCATTATTCGAGAAACCCTTGCAGTACGTGTGGGCTGCTTGGCTGGTCCAAACATTTCCAAGGAGCTTAGCAATGGCCAGCCTGCCGCCACAGTTATTGCAAGCAAATACAACGAGGTGATTCAAGAAGGGCAGCGGCTCCTTCGATCCGAAAAATTTCAGGTCTATGGCAACTTTGACATCATTGGGGTAGAGCTCAGCGGGGTGCTGAAGAATATCATTGCCATTGCGGCAGGTGCTTTGGCGGGCTTAGGATTGGGGGAAAACGCAAAAGGGCTGCTGATTTCCCGAGGTATGGTCGAAATGGCACATTTGAGCAAAGCCTTGGGCGGAACGGTCAGTTCTGTGATGGGTCTTGCAGGGATAGGAGATCTGGTCACTACTTGCAATTCTCCAGATTCTAGAAATTTTACGGTTGGGTACCGCCTAGCAAAAGGAGAGACGCTAGATCAAATCCTGGAAACCATGGAAGAAGTTGCCGAAGGGGTCAATACCATACGTATTGTAGATGCCTTTTTGAAAACTGCAGGTATACGGGCCCCGATAACCGAAAACCTCCACCGCGTATTGTTTGAGGACCTATCCATCGAAGAAGCACTTCAATTTCTAATGAAGTACCCCTTCAGTGTGGATGTGGATTTTGTTTAGGTGGCGGTAGTTTTAGGAGTCCTAGTTGGAAGGAACTAGCTTGATCAATAAGCCCGTACCCTCAGTGATCGCGTAAACATAGCCATCTGGGCTCAAGGATACTTGTCTGACACGACCTATTCCAGGAAGTAATTTTTCCTCACCTACAGGCTTCGTTCCATTCATTTCGACACGAGCAATGTGGGTACCTGCCAGTGCAGCTACCAGAATATTTCCTTTCCAAGCAGGATAACGATCTGAAGTCACTAGTGTCATTCCACAGGTGGCAATCGAAGGAACCCAGTACTTAACTGGCTGTTCCATCCCTTCTTTTGCTGTAATTTCAGTGATTGGAGTGCCGTTGTAGTTGATGCCGTAGGTGATCACTGGCCAACCGTAATTTTTTCCTTTTTCGAGCAGGTTCAGCTCATCACCCCCACGAGGGCCATGCTCCACTTCCCAAAGGCGGTTGCTCGCTTTGTCAAAAAATAGACCCTGAGGATTACGATTTCCATAGGTCCAGATAGAAGGGATGGCTCCGGAAGTAGCGACAAAGGGGTTGTCTGTAGGGATGCGTCCATCGTCATGAATGCGGTGGATTTTTCCATGCGAATTTTTCAAGTTCTGAGCATTGTCCTGACTGCCGCGCTCTCCATTGCTGAAATACAAGAAATTTTGATTGTCAAAGACAATTCTACTTCCATAGTGTGTTCCTCCATTCCATTCAGGAGAGGTGACAATAAGTTCTTCAAATGAAGCAACAGCAGTTCCTGACAGTTTAAATCGGGCAATTGCAGTCGCACCACCATTGCCTACAGGCTTGGCATAGGCGATGTAGATCCATCCATTCTGGGCATAATTGGGATGTGTAGCAATGTCTAACAATCCAGCCTGGCCAGTGGTGTAAAATGTGGGGAGACCTGTGATTTTTTGGCCAGAGAATTTATCTTTTTTGAATAGCAGTAACTCGCCCTTCTTTTCAGTGATCAAGAGTGTTTCCGCATTGATCCAGGTCATCCCCCATGGGTTTTGGAAGCCAGTGTGGAGGGTATCTACCTTGATGACCATCTTCTCTGTTTTCGTAATGAATTTTTGAGAAGATAACGAATCAGGAACTGGATCTCCCTCCTTGGCCTGGCATGAAAAAAGAGGCGAAATCATGGCGAGAAGGACTAAAATATAGGTTGCAAGTGTTTTCATAGTCTTATGAATCAAGGGTATAGAGGATTAACGCGCTATTGAGGGTAAGAGTTTACGGATTGGAAAATTAACTTTTTTGTTTCAATTGAAGGATTTAGCAGCGCAATTTTTCTAAAACAAAAAAAGGCCTTTCGATCGAAAGGCCTTTTGGAATTGTGTTAGCGACGCTTAACGGATGGGAAGCAATTTGACCAATAGGCCTGTAGCTTCCGTAATCGCATAAATGTAGCCTTCTGGGCTTTCAGCCACTTGGCGAACGCGTCCAATGTCTTGAAGCAATTTTTCTTCCTTCACATAGCTGGTGCCATTCATTTCTACGCGAGCAATGTGCTGCTTTGCAAGGGCTGCAATGAGGATATTGCCTTTCCAAGCTGGGTATTTGTCAGACGTGACTACGGCCACTCCACAAGTCGCAATGGAAGGAACCCAATAATGCTTGGGCTGCTCCATGCCTTCTTTTTCTGTGATTTCTGTGATGGGAGTGCCATCGTAGTTGATGCCATAGGTGATCACAGGCCAACCGTAGTTCTTTCCTTTTTCAATTAGGTTGAGTTCGTCACCGCCCATTGGACCATGCTCTACTTCCCAAATTCTATCGTTCGCTTTGTCGTAAATTAAGCCCTGCGGGTTTCTGTTGCCATAGGTCCAGATTGAGCTGGTGGTTCCCAAGGAATCCTTAAAAGGATTGTCTGCAGGAATGCTGCCATCGTCCTTGATGCGGTGAATTTTGCCATGGGCATTGTTCAAGTTCTGCGCATTCATTGGGATATTTCCCTTGTCTCCGTTGGAGAAATAGAGGAAGCCTGCCTTATCAAACACGATGCGGCTTCCAAAATGGCGGCCACCTTTCCAAGCGGGACCAGCTACGATGAGCTCCTCCTGATTCACCGCAGTGTTTCCATCCAACTTGAATCGAAGAATGGTGGTTGCAGCGGTGCTATCGGCAAAATTTTGTGCATAAGAAATGTAAATCCAGCCATTTTCTGCATAGTTGGGATGCACAGCAACGTCCAAGAGACCTGCTTGATTTACGTTGTGAACTGCGGGTAAGCCTTGAATTTTTTCACCTGAAAATTTATCCTCCTTGAAAACAAGGATTTCTCCTTTTCTTTCAGTGACAAGGAGCGTTCCATCTGGAAGCCAAGTCATGCCCCAAGGGTTTTCCAATCCGGTATGGAGGGTGTCTACCTTAATCAGCAACTTTTCGGTTTGGGTTGCGAAGGTTTCGTCGATGACGGGTGCTTTAGGTCCACAAGAGGTCCAAGTGGTGACTGCCATTGCTAAAATGGCTAGCGAGAGGTACAGGGAGCGTGATGCCATGGTTGTTTCAGTTAGAGGAGCAAATGTAAACATCTCTTATCAAATCTTAGCCAATTTTTGAATAGTGGTGATTCGAGAGGATTAGCGTGTAGGCTTCTCTCCTTGAGTCCTGATTTTTAGGAGGATCGTTCATCTTTGCGTAACTTCGCAGCAAGGAGTTTTGGTGCTCCTTTTTGCCTATGAACAGGACTTTGCACGTGTACAAATTTGGTGGGGCTTCCGTAAAAGATGCGGCAGCACTCCTTAATCTCCATACCCTACTTCAGTCTCGGCTTCAGACCAACAAGCTCATCGTAGTTTCTGCCATGGGAAAAACAACCAATGCGCTGGAGGCAGTATTGGCTAAAAAGTTGGAGCAAGGGGATTTTTCGAAGGAGTGGAAGCAGATTAAAGATTTCCATATAGGTGTATGCGAGGAGCTTTTCCCTACTGCTCATCCGGTAATTGAGAAAATAGAGCAGCTGTTGGATACCGCCCAACCCATCTTGGACTTGCCTATTTCAAAAACCAATTACGATGAAGTATATGATCAGCTGATTTGTTACGGGGAATTGCTTTCTTCTCTTGTTGTCTCTGAATACCTAAATTTTAAAGGATTATCTCTTGCTTGGCAGGATGCACGAACCGTGATCCATACGGATTCGGACTTTAGATTTGCAAAAATAGATTGGGAAAAGACACGCAACGCTTGCCAGAATCATTGGGCTGACCTATTGGAGCATCAAACGATTTTGACCCAGGGATTTATTGGGATAGATCCTCTGGGACGAACCACCACGCTAGGAAGAGAGGGGTCTGATTTTACAGCGGCGATCCTTGCCACCAGCTTGGATGCGGAGTCGGTGACCATTTGGAAAGATGTACCTGGTGTGCTCAATGCAGATCCCAAACTGTTTCCAAATACCCAAAAATTTGAAGAACTCAGGTACCGAGAGGCAGCAGAGATGACCTACTTTGGGGCCTCTGTCATCCACCCCAAAACAATCAAGCCCTTGGCAAATGCAGGAATCCCGCTTTTTGTCAAATCCTTTTTAGATCCTGAAGGGGCTGGAACTAAAATCCATGAGCATGCTGCCTCCCATGAGGTGCCCACTTTGGTCTTGAAAAAAAGCCAAGTGCTTGTCAGCTTTAAGGTTACTGACTTTACATTTATTGAAGAAAAACACATCCATGCGATTTACGAGAAGCTGAAGGAATTGAAGCTGCGTGCCAATATGCTTCAACTTTCTGCCATCACTGTTTCTCTCGTTGTGGATACCCAACTGTTTAAGCTGGAGCAACTGGTGGAGAGTCTCAAGTCGAGCTTTGAGATCCGATACAACGAGGACCTGGAGCTCTTGACCATTCTAAAGCCGAAGACAGCCGAGATTCCGGCCTTGATGGAAGGGTATGTGGTACTCTTGGAACAAACCACCCGAACAACTTACCAGGCCGTTCGAAGAAAAAAGTAGGTTTTGGTGGTACTTGAAGTAGGGATTTGCTAACTTTTTATCCACTAATCCCAGATCTGCATGACCACACGCCGACATTTTCTCCAAAAAGCAGGCCTTACGACGCTCGCTCTTAGCCTCCCTTTTTCAGATAGCATTGCCCAAGCTTTGGGTCAAGAGCCTAAAGTTTTGCGTGTCGCAATTATGGGGCTTGGAAGCTACGGCACCAGAGTTGCTGAAGCGATGAAGGATTGTTCTAGAACCAAGTTGGTAGGTGTCATCAGCGGCACTCCTTCCAAGATAGAGCAGTGGCAGCAAAAGTATTCGATACCTGCTCAAAATTGCTACACCTATGACACAGTCGCACAGCTCAAAAATAACAAAGACATCGATGCGGTCTATGTGATTACTCCCAATGCTTTGCACAAAGAACATACCCTTGCTGTGGCCAAGGCGGGCAAGCACGTGATTTGCGAAAAACCCATGGCTATCAACGCCCAAGAGGGGGAGGAGATGATTGCAGCATGTAAAGCAGCTGGGGTGCAGCTCTTGATTGGTTACCGCATGCACTTTGAGGCCAATACCCTCGACATCGTCAAAAAGCAGCGGGCAGGTGAATTTGGCAAAACGCTCTTTTTTCAAGGTTTAAGTGGATTTGTCATTGGCGACCCTTCGCAGTGGAGGTTAAACAAAGCCCTGGCAGGAGGTGGAGCCATGATGGATATTGGAGTTTACTCCATCAATGGAGCTCGCTACATGTTGGGGGAGGAGCCTATTTGGGTGACCGCACAAGAAACGAAAACGGATCCAATCAAATTTAAAGAAGGTGTAGATGAAACCATCACCTTTCAGATGGGCTTCCCATCTGGGGCAACTGCCTCCTGTTTGTCTACCTACTCACTCAACTATTTGGACAAATTTTTTCTGTCTGGCACCAAAGGCTTTGCCGAAATGCAACCCTCCACAGGATATGGCCCCATCAAGGCTAAGACTAATTCCGGTCCACTTGAGCATACCCATGTGACCCATCAAACCACCCAAATGGATGAAATGGCGGCAATTATCTTGGATGGCAAGCAACCGCTAATCCCAGTAGATGGAGAAGAAGGGTTGAAGGACATGCGAATCGTGGATGCAATTTTTAAAGCTGTGAAAACAGGCCAAAAAATTAGTCTGTAGCTTAGATTAGCCTCAGGAATTAGTGGAAGTTGGTCGTGTTACCGTCTTCCAGATTCTTTCCTATGCTTTGAAAACCTGGGGGTGGGCTACTTTTAGGTGGCTGATCAATCCATCTAAAGCAGCATCTAAAATGCGGTACACGTTCTCAAAATCTTCTTCCCCACCGTAGTAAGGATCAGGAACAGCGAGACCCGTTTCCCCTTCTGCAAAGTTCCGCATCAAATAAATCTCCTTGTTTGGAAATCGAGACTGTAGCTTGAGTAGCTCTAAATTCCGAAGGTTGCTCGAATCCATCGCGATGATGTAGCTGAAATCCCTGAAATCCGTGAGGTGCACCTGTCGGCCTCGGTGTTGGATACCTACCCCGTTTTTTTGTGCACAGCGAAGTGTTCGCTCATCTGGCAGCTCTCCAATATGGTAGTCTGAAGTTCCCGCACTATCCGATTGAATGCTCTTTTCCAATCCCAAGCCCTTGATTTTGGCATTGAAAATACCCTCGGCCATGGGGGACCGACAAATATTGCCCAAGCACACAAACAAAACTTTAATCATTTCTTAGGTAGGGGAAGGTTTTTACACAAAAGCTGGGGCCACTTTCAAAACTATAGGGTTGGTGCTGAGCTTCTTGTAAGGGATTAAATTGTAAAAAAAAGGTTCCTTACTAATTCATCCAAGCAAAAGCTAAAAAAAATATAGAAATCTAAGGGATTGCCTACTTTTGAAGGATGAACGTTGTGTATTCCTTGTTTATGGAGTTAAGCACTAGGATTTTACCAATCCTTGGCGTTTTTGTGCCAAAAATCAGGCATTTTTTAGCACAACGAAAAGATCTGTTTGCCTCGCTCACTGACTTTAGAGCTGCCAACCCAGGGCCCTTGACCTGGTTTCATGTTGCCTCCCTGGGAGAGTACGAACAGGCAAAACCGGTCATTGCTGCACTTAAAGCCAAGGAACCTGAAACTTGGATTGCGGTTAGTTTTTTCAGTCCCTCTGGCTATGAGCCTACCTCTAGGAAGCCTCAGGTGGGGGTAGATTACATCACCTACCTGCCACTCGATCGCCAGTCTTGGGCAGAGCGTTTTGTGGCGGTTTTGCAACCAACTCGAAGCATCTTTGTCAAGTACGACCTCTGGCACCATCACTTACAGGCACTGAAGCGGAGACAGGTTCCCACCTACCTCATTGCTGCCTCCTTTCGCCCAGATCAATCCTATTTCTCGTGGTATGGGAGCTTTTTTCGCAGGATGCTTTTGCAAATGGATTGGATCTTTACCCAAAACGAAGCCAGCATTCAACTTTTGGCTAATCTGAAAATTACGAATGCAAGTCATACGGGAGACACGCGATTTGATCGGGTAGCGGCAACAGCTGCCCAACCCTTGGATTTTCCAGCAATCAAAAACTGGATCCAAGGTCGGCCTACCGTAGTGATCGGATCCGCTTGGGAGGAAGACATGAGCCTGCTGATTCCTTTGATTCAATCCAAACCTGAATTTTTGTGGATCATTGCCCCTCATGCCATGGATGCCGTAGCGATGGACCGTTGGGCATCGGCATTGGAGATTTCCAGTCAAAAATACTCGCAGTGGAATGCTACCCAAGATTCGCAGGTCTTATTTATTGACAACATTGGCATGTTATCTTCTCTGTACCAATTTGCGCAGTTTGCTTATGTTGGTGGGGGATTTGGCAAGGGACTGCACAATATTTTAGAGCCGCTAGGTTTTGGAATTCCAGTAATATTTGGGAAACCAAGGTCTGCATCCAAGTTCCCGGAGGCAGCACAAAGTCAGTTGGAAGGCTGCGGTTTTGCAGTATCCAGTTTCTCCGAGCTTCAGGAATGCGTAACTAATTTGGAGCAACCTGAATTTTACACGAAGTCCGCTGCCTCAGCCCAACGTTGGGTGAAGGCCAACTTGGGTGCAGCAGACCGCATTCTGGTTCATCTATCCACTACAATCTCCTCGAAATGAAAGGACGAGTAATCAAGTCTACTGGGAGCTGGTACCTAGTCCACACAGACCAAGGGATTCTTTCTGCACGATTGAAAGGAAAGTTTAAGCAAGATGAGCTCAAACTCACCAATCCCATTGCAGTAGGCGATTGGGTAGCATTGGAAAAGGAGGAGGGGCAGGAGTCGGCGGTGATCCACGAGATTTTCCCTAGGGAAAACTATGTCATTCGAAAGTCCACGCGGAAGCAGCACTTTTCGCACATGATTGCCAGCAATATTGATCAGGCAATCTTGGTGATTACGATGAAGAAGCCTCGAACTTCGCTAGGCTTTATTGATCGATTTTTAGTGGCTACGGAGAGTTATGGCATTCCTACCTTGCTTGTAGTCAACAAGATGGATCAACTGGAAAGCGAGGACGAAAGTGACTGGCTTCAAGATATTCATGAGATCTATGTACCCCTCGGCTATGCAGTAGTAGAAGTGTCTGCGCTGAAAGATACGGATCTCGATACGAAGCTATTGCCCAAAATTCAAGGAAAATCCAACCTGATCTCTGGGCATTCGGGAGTCGGCAAAAGTACCTTGCTCAATGCGCTTTTGCCGGATGCCAGGCAGGAAACCAAATCCATATCTGATTACAGCGCAAAAGGAGTACATACAACTACTTTTGCAGAACTATTTTTCCTGCCAGGATCAGGAGACCTGATTGATACCCCAGGCATCAAAGAGTTTGGTATTTTGGATGTGGCAGAGGAGGAGCTTTCGCATTTTTTCCCAGAAATGCGCCAGTACCTTGGGCAGTGCAAATACAACAATTGCAGCCATGTGAATGAGCCTGGATGCATGGTGCTCGAAAAATTAAACGAGGGCTATATCCACCCGTATCGATACCAGAGTTACTTAAATATCCTAAACGAAGAGGATAGTCATCGATAAAGTGTTTTGAATCTAAGGCAAATTGGTCTAATTTTCACTTTCTAAAAATCATCCCATGACCGAAGTATTGAACCACAAGCAAGTAGGGCAAAAGATCACCCGAATGGCTTTTGAAATCTATGAGCGGAATCTCCACGCCTCTGGCGGAATGGTCGTCGCTGGGATTAGCGGGATGGGAACTATTTTAGGCCACCTTCTGGCTACGGAACTGCGAAAAATCTCTCCTCTTCAAGTGGAGGAAGTGGAGGTAATCTTGGATAAACAGGCAGTAACCGCCACAGAGATACAGCTTTCTAGCCCCATTGCCCTAAAAGGGAAAACAATTATTCTAGTCGATGACGTGCTCAACACAGGAAAAACGTTGGTTTATGCCTTGAAACCATTTTTGGAGCATGAAGTTGAAAAAATAGAAATAGCAGTGCTTGTCAATAGAAGCCATGGTTTATTTCCAGTCAAGCCCGATTACACAGGTTTTGAGTTGGCCACCACCTTTAATGAGCATATCCGAGTTGATTTTTCGGGCATCAACTATTCTGTTCACCTTCTCTAAGTTTTATGTCGATTCATTCCTCTGCTTCTGTGAAGCGCATCACCACCCACACGCTTCAAGAAATGAAGCAGCGTGGAGAAAAAATTTCCATGCTTACGGCCTATGATTTTTCTATGGCCAAGATTGTGGATGCGGCAGGAATGGACATCATTCTTGTGGGGGATTCGGCTTCCAATGTCATGGCCGGTCACGAAACTACCCTTCCCATCACCTTGGATCAGATGATCTATCATGCCTCGGCAGTGGTGCGGGCCGTGAAAAGATCCTTTGTGGTCGTGGACATCCCTTTTGGCAACTACCAAGGAAATAGCTCGGAGGCCCTTCGCTCTGCCATTCGCATCATGAAGGAGTCTGGAGCTCATGCTGTCAAAGTGGAGGGGGGAGCTGAAATCAAGGAATCGGTTGCACGAATTTTAAGCGCTGGAGTTCCTGTAATGGGACATCTGGGCTTGACTCCTCAGTCGATTTACAAGTTTGGCACCTATGCTGTACGAGCCAAAGAGGAGGAGGAAGCCGAAAAGCTATTGGAAGATGCCAAGCTATTGGAAGCTTGCGGATGCTTTGCGCTAGTATTGGAAAAAATCCCTGCAGCTTTAGCCAAGCGAGTAGCCGAAGCCCTAACCATTCCTGTGATTGGAATAGGTGCAGGTGCAGATGTGGATGGTCAGGTATTAGTGATGCACGACATGCTCGGAATTACACAGGAGTTTAAGCCACGATTTTTACGGGCTTATGCCGATCTCAATCAAATCATGACCCAAGCTTTCCAGCAGTATATTGCGGATGTGAAAACGAAGGATTTCCCCAATTCTTCCGAGAGCTATTAAGTTTAGTAGCGCGTTCTTGTAGATTGCTAACTTCCCCTATCCCAAAGGGCTTCTGCTAGTTCATTTCGTAGAAGCTGCTTCTACACGCAAGATAAAATCACTCAAGACATTCATGTAATTGATGAATGCATCGTATGGGGTGTCGTATGGACTGAAATACTCGTGTACCGATCCATCCGAGAAGAACTTGGTGCAGATGTAATAGAAGTGATCGGAGGTTTGTAGGTAGCCCCAGTCTCGAAGTAATTCCGGATCCTTAATTTTTCTGATTTTCTTTTCCAGTTCATACAGGCGATCAAAGGCTTCATCTTGCATGTCATTGCCAAGCCAAGCGGTAAGATCGCGCTCCTCATCGGCCCAGGAAATCGGGGTAGGCACATGAATGTGGCTGACGGGAGAAAGAGCCGCTACTACCTCGGATGGGGTAGAGAAGGTAAAGTTGGACTGCGAAAATATCGCCTCTGGCAGGTGCCGCATGAAGTCAAAAATCCCAGTTTCTGCCCACTGGTGTTCACCGAATGTTTCGTAGTCCATAAATAAGTTGACCACGGGCTCTTCTTTAGGCAAGGCATTGAGCCAATTCACAAACTTGTCTGTAGTCAGCGGATAATCTCCCCAACTGTTGTCACCAAATCTGAAGGCAATGTCATCCGAAAGGCGGAAATTTTTGAGCAGCACTTTTAGGTTTGGGTTCTTCGCATTGGAATAGACGTAATTTGGGCTTTTCCATCCCAGAATATGTTTTGCTCCTTCAGTAAGCATCCCTTGGTAACCAAGTTCAGCGACCATTGCTCCAATATCATCTGAGTAGATCAACTCTGTATTTCGAAATACTTTTGGGCTATAGCCGTTGAACAGTGCTTTGATTTGGTCTTGGTGTTTGTGCACCAAAGCAAAAAACTCATCCTTGCTCTTAAGTGCTGCAAGGGAGTGCGAGTAGGTTTCGTTGAGTAGCTCGACATGGCCTGTAGCCACCAATCGCTGGAAGCTTTCCAAAACATCGGGGGCATAGGCTTCCATCTGGTCCAAAAAGGTACCAGAAATTGAAAAAGCCACCTTGAATCTGCCATCATAGCGTTGAATAAGCTCCAACAATAAGGAGTTCATCGGGAGGTAGCATTTCTGTGCTACTTTTTGGATGACATTCCGGTTGAGGTAGTCATTCCAATAGTAGTGATCTTCCCCAATATCAAAAAATCGATAGGGCTTCAGCCTGTAAGGTTGGTGGACTTGAAAATAAAAGCAAACAGTTCTCATGCGCGTTGAGCTAAGATTTTTTCGTAAACAGTCACTAGTTTGGCAGCAACATGCTCCCATTTCAATTTTTTCAACTCGTCTGCACCTAACTCGGTAAACATTCGAGCGATACCTTGGTAGTGTAAAAGTCCAAATATGGCGTCTGCCATGGCGTCTACATCCCAAAAGTCAATTTTGATGGCATTGTGAAGGACTTCTGCCACTCCAGATTGCTTGGAGATGATGACCGGTGTATTGTGTCTCACTGCCTCCAGTGGGGCGATTCCAAATGGTTCCGACACAGAAGGCATCACGTATACATCGCTGATGGCATACATGTGATCTACATCGTCTCCTTTCAAGAATCCAGTGAAGTGAAACTTGGTGCCCATGCGAAGTTCAGCCACACGATCCACCATTTTATTGAGCAAATCTCCCGATCCGGCCATAACAAAGCGTACATTGGGATCACGCTCAATCACTTTTTTGGCAGCTTCGACAAAGTATTCTGGGCCCTTTTGGTAGGTAATTCGGCCCAAGAATGTCACAATCTTCTCTGGTACTTTTTTCTGAAAGGAAGACTTGATGATGCTCGCATCAAGTACCGCATTGTGCAGGACGGTGACCTTTTCTGGGGGTATGCCGTATTTCCGTACACAAATATTTTTGGTCAACTGACTTACCGCTACCACATGGTCTGCGGCATGCATGCCCGCACGTTCAATCTCAAAGACAGGAAAATTGACCGACTCCCCAGATCGATCGTACTCGGTGGCATGTACATGGACGACTAGGGGCTTGCCGCTCATTTCTTTGGCAGCAATTCCTGCTGGATAAGCTAGCCAGTCGTGGGCATGAATGATGTCAAAATCATTTCGGTCCCGAGCGATCTGTGCTCCGACGAGGGCATAGCGAGACACTTCCTCCATGAGGTTTTTACCGTATTTGCCGCTAAACTGGTATTTGGTGGAAAATATGCTCTCATCCACATCGGTGCGGTCATGGATGGCATAATCTGTAAATTTTTTGAATGCTTTGGGACCCAAATAGGGCACCAAAAAACTATTGACCTCGAGGTAAGTCAGGTTTTTCCACAGCTTTTTAAAACGTTTTTCCCGGTAATCAATGGTCACTCCACTGGCATTGACAAAGTCTGCCACTGGCTCCTCATCTCCCCAGAGTTTGGGAACCACAAAAATCACCTCTTGCTGGTGGACATTCATTCCTTGAATCAATCCATAGCAAGCGGTGCCGAGGCCTCCAGAGATATGGGGTGGAAATTCCCACCCAAACATGAGTACTTTCATAGGGAATCCATTAAACCTGTTTGACTAAGTCCATCATTCGGAGTAACTCTGCAATGCTCCAAGCTTGTGATACCGAACCTTTGGGGCGGTGTGGAGCATCCCCATCGTAGATCTCAGCCACTGTGCCGATTCCATACTGCGTCATGACGCCATCAAAGCCTTGGATGATTTTCTCAACGAAAATTTTAGCGGCTTTACCGTGTAGCTTGAGGTATCCCTCCGCAAAATGTCCCAAAAGCCAGGCCCAGACAGTTCCATTGTGGTAGGCTTGGTCTCTACTGATTTGATTTCCAAAATAGTAGCCTTTGTATCCCGGATCATCTGGGGATAGTGAGCGGAGCCCTCTTGGAGTCAGGAGCTTGGATTTGACAATTTCCAATACTTTGTCGCATTTTTCTTCCTCCAAAATCCGATAGGGCAGGGAAGTGGCAAAAACCATGTTGGGTCGAATAGACCAATCTTTTTCTTCTTCATTGACCACATCTGCTAGGTAGCCATATTCCCAGGACCAGAATTCCCGATCAAAGGACTCTTTTACTTTTGTGGCTAGTGTCAAATATTCATCATCCCCACTAAGTTCATGATAGAAGCACAATGCATTGTACCAGAGGGCTTGAATTTCTACTGGGCAGCCAATTCTTGGAGTGACGGGACCATCTGGAGTGATGGCATCCATCCAGGTTAGGGCTAGGCCCTCCTGTCCACCCCAAATCAGACCGGAAGGGAGCATGTGAATGTCAAAGTCTGTGCCTTCCTTATATCCTTCTAAGATTCCTCGGAGCTTGGCCAAGTACCTGTTTTGAATTGTTTTTTTGTCTCCTGTATAGTGAATGTATTGTTGGAGGGACCAAAAAAACCAAAGCGGAGCATCCATAGAGGTCATGTTGGTGTAATCTCCACTTCCAATGTTGGGGAAAAGGGCACCCTTTAAGTCCTTGGACATGGTGTCCATGATTTCTAGGAAGGTGGCAGTATCACCGGTAGCCAAGGTCAACCCAGGGGCAGCGATGAAGGTATCCCTTCCCCACCACCCAAACCAGGGGTAGCCTGCGATGACTCGAACTTCTCCATCTCTTTGCCGGATAAACTGCCCCGCAGAATTTTTTAAGCAATTTTCAAAGTTATTTCTCGGAATTCGACGTGCGATTTCCTTACTAAATGCAGCTGCTCTGGTTTCTGGATCTGCATCGGTGAGGCCGGCAGAAAAAATGACTGACTCCCCTTTGGCAATTTCAAATTCTAGGCATCCAGGCACAAACAAGTCCTCCTGGTAATCGTACCCTCGTTCCCGCTCTTGGATGTATTCCAGGTTGTAATACCAGTCGGGCTTTGAAATAAAGGAAGCCTCCTTGGATAACTGCAGGTAAAGTGGATCGTAGTTGGGATACAATTGAAACTTCACCCCATTTGGGACCAACTCATAGGCTCGATTGATGCGATCGTTGGCTTTTTGAAGTTGGTGGTACCCACGAAAAGCTAAAAAGGGCTGAATTCGAATCGTGGTAGGCGAATGAGCCTCAAGTAAGGTGTAGCGGATCATCACTCGATCCCGGTTGGAATCAAGGATTAATTCTTTTTGAAGCAGCACCCCTCCCACGCGATAGGTTAGTTTGGGAATCGGCTCGGAATCAAAGTCTTCGAGGTACTTGTGCCCTCTTGGGGAGTAGTTTCCTGGAAATTTGGCAATGCCCAGATTAAAGCTTGCGCCATGTTGAATCACCGTCTCATGCACGGTAGAAAGCATCACGTGATTTTGAGAATCGATTTGTGGCTGGGGCACCACCAGTAAGCCATGGTATTTACGCGTATTGCAGCCTATGATCGTGGTGCTGGTGTAAACCCCAGATCGATTGGTCCGAATGATCTCTCGGTCCAGGGAATAATTCAGGTTAACTAATTGGGATTTATCAAAATGGATATAGCTACTCATCGCGCAAAATTGAATTCAACTAAAAATAAGCTATTGCAGGGACAAGAAAAATTAAAGTGCAAAAAATAAAGGTTATGTCTCCATAACCTTCAGTGTTTTTCGATTTCAGGAATGAACCGCTTCCTTTTGCAGTTCCTCGCAGGTTTTGATGGACTCTTCAAACTTGCTGAGGTAGTTTTTAATCTGCAGGATATTTACTGGTTTCACAACCGGAAATTTCGGAGATGATTTAAATAGCGTAAACATAACTGTTGGTTTAGTTCTTCATTTATTGACAAATGCCATGCCAAAAGAAGAGGAATTTATAAAAAAACCCCTCAAAGGAGGGGTTTTTGGGTGAAAGACCGGGCTCGAACCGGCGACCTCTGGATCCACAAACCAGCGCTCTAACCAACTGAGCTACAATCACCGTGTGGGGTTTCAACTCAAAGCTTGCCTCGAATTGGTTTGCAAAAGTAAGGACTGTCTTTCTTTGGAGCAAGACCGAGGCAATTTATTTGTTTGAAAAATACACATGAGCCTAATTTATATCTGATTTTTAGGGAGAGTATTTTTCAATTTTTAAGATCCTTCTGGCTGGTCCAACTCATTTCTAACTGAAGGTGCGGCGAAGCGCGGTGGAGCGTCTGGCCTTTACCCGAAGTATTCCGCCCATGATTGCCTATATTTGTGTTTCTGAACCAATCTAGGTTTGTATTTTCTCACTTTTCCCTCGCTACCCAATGAGCAACGAACCGATAGGATTTGATGCCTTCAAGCTAAACAAACAATTGCTCGATGCTGTAGCCGAATCTGGTTATACCGTTCCTACTCCAATCCAAGAACAAACTATTCCACTTGCACTTGCGGGGCATGATGTGTTGGGAATAGCACAGACGGGTACAGGTAAAACTGCTGCCTACCTTTTGCCCTTGCTGATGAAAATCAAGTATGCTCAGGGGATGCACCCAAGGGGTGTGGTGCTAGCTCCTACGCGGGAACTGGTTATGCAAATTGAAGAAGTGGCCCAGCACTTGGCGAAATACACAGGTCTTCGAATCGCTAGTCTTTATGGTGGCCTTGGTCCCAAAACGCAAATTGAGCGGGTAGAAGCTGGAGTAGATCTCCTAATCTCCACGCCAGGAAGGTTTATGGATCTCTACAGAAAAGGAGCTATTTATACCAAGGATTTGAAAACGATGGTATTGGATGAGGCAGATAAGATGATGGACATGGGGTTTATGCCTCAAATCCGATCCATTCTAGAGGTAATTCCATCCAAGCGGCAAAACCTCCTCTTCTCAGCTACCTTTTCTGGAAGAATAGACCATTTGGCAGCCGAGTTTTTAGAGTTTCCGGAGCGCGTAGAAGTAGCTCCTTCTGCCACTACGGCAGAGACGATCGCTCAAGTCAGGTACCAAGTGCCCAATATCAAGACCAAAATAAACCTGCTTGCTCATTTGCTCGAGAATGAAGAAATCAACCGAGCCATGATTTTTACGCGCAGCCGAAAAAATGCGGAGTCAGTCTATTCGTTTTTGGAGCGCAAGCATTTTGGAGAGATTCGAGTAATCCATGCGAATAAAGGTCAAAATACGCGGATCAACTCCATGGAAGATTTTAAGGCAGGGGATGTGCGCATCTTGGTGGCTACCGATGTAGCCTCTAGAGGATTGGACGTTACCTTGGTATCGCATGTGATCAATTTTGATGTGCCCCTGATCTATGAAGATTATGTGCATCGCATCGGTCGAACAGGCAGAGCTGAGAATGAAGGAAAGGCCATCACGTTTATCAATCCAGCTGAGTCTTACCATTTTGAAAAAATCGAAGACCTTATTCGAATGAAGGTAGATGAGTTGCCTATCCCGGATGAGGTGGATGTACCAGCTACTCCTTTTGAAGAAAAGCAAGGCTATGAAAGGGAGTTGGATCGGCTCAAGCAGCGGGACAACCCAGACTACAAAGGAGCTTTCCACGAAAAAAAGGAGCGTCCCAAAGAAAACATTGGTAAGGGTGCAAAAGTAAAAGCGAAGAAGAAACAAAAGAAGCCGAACCGCAACCAGCTCAAAACGAAAAACCAAAAAAATAGAGGGAAACACGGGGAGGGGTAATCCCTAGACCGGATGGTTTGCTTTCAACAAGTAAGCCCAGCACCTTTATGAATCAAAATAGAAAAAAAGAAGGGGCCAATTGGCCCCTTTTCTGTTATCGGTCTGTGCGGGTATTGGTCCCGTCCACTGGAGTTCGCTGATCTCGATTGGCAAGATCCCAGGCGGTATGGAAGATCAATTGAGCACGCTTTGTCATCAAAGGAAATTCAATTTTGTCCACCGTATCGGTTACCTGGTGGTAGTCGTCGTGTACCCCATTGAAAAAGAAGATCACGGGGATATTGAACTTGGCAAAATTGTAATGGTCAGAACGGTAGTAAAAACGATTTGGATCGTCTGCTGCATCGTATCTGTAATCTAGGATGAGGTTGGTGTAGGTAATGTTGTTGTACTCATTGATTTTCTTCAATTGAGAGGAAAGCATCTCCGAGCCGATGACATACACATAGTCCTTGTTTGCTTCTTTTTGGTATTCGTAGTCAATTCTACCCACCATGTCAATGTTGATGTTATTGACTGTGTTGGCAATTGGGAATACCGGGTGCTCAGAGTAGTACTCCGAACCCAACAATCCTTTTTCTTCACCCGTCACATTCAGGAATAAAAGGCTTCTTCTAGGCTTCACTCCTTCTTTGGCTGCTTTTGCAAAAGCTTCCGCAATTTCCATGACAGATACAGTTCCAGAGCCATCATCATCGGCACCATTGAAGGCATCCCCAGTAGCGCTCACACCCACGTGATCGTAGTGTGAAGAGATGACCAATACTTCTTCTTTTTTATCTGTTCCCTCCAAGTAGCCCATTACGTTTACGGCTTCTACTGGAGTTTTGGTTTTCACAATCTGGTAGCTTGCTTTTTGAGAGGCGATGGTTTCAGGATTGGTTTTGGCTGCTTCCTTCAATACCTCTACAGATGAACCAAACAACTGAGCCATCTTGTCTGTACTCACCATGAATATTGGACGTTGCTTGATTTCCTGGTCAAAGCCAATTCGGCCAGTGCCAGCCATGGACTTGTAACGGTTGGCGATGCGGTCAAAATTAGCTTGTCCTTCCATGGTCACAATCACGATACCAGCAGCGCCAGCGTCCATCACTTTGGTAACCAAGTCATTGCTGCGCACACCAACAGCCCATAGCCCTACGAGTTTGCCCTTGACGTCCACTTTGGCAAGGTTTTCATCGCTTACCAGGCCTAAAAATACCAGGTCTGTTTTTACTGCTTTCGATAGGTTGCCGTCTCCAGTAAATACAAAGTCTGTGTTTTCCACCAACTTGGATTTTCCGATCTGAAGACTCACTTGCGTGAAGCGGGAGCTTACCAAAGGAACATTCTGAAAGTAGCTGCCTCCATTTGGAGCAGTCAAGCCGAGGCCTTTGTAAAAATCAGCAAGGTAGTTAGCAGCAATTTTTCCCTCTGGAGAACCGGTATCACGGCCCTTCATCTCATCGGATGCCAAATAGGTCAGGTGCTTGGTGAGGTCTTCTACAGTAATCGTGTTGGCATACTTTACCTGAACTGGGTTTTGAGCCCATGCTGCAGTCAGGGTTGCAAACCCCAAAACAGCTGTCAAAAGGTATTTATTTTTCATTTTTTTTCAATTTAGGCCCTAATCTAGCTATTTTTTTTACCCTCAAAAAAACCGCTTGTCAATTCTGCGAGTTATAGCTAAAATTTTAGAGCTGCACCTCGGCAATTCCTTGCGGAAAGTATACCTTTGTGCACGTAAAATCGGAAAGAATTCACACCCAAATAGTTCATACGTTCTACCCCTTACTTATGCAGATCAATCTTAACACTGCTGTCAAATTTGAGAGCAGACACAATGGCCCGACAGAAGCGGAAATTGCAGCGATGTTGGAGAAAATCGGAGCCTCAAGCTTGACCGAACTCATCAATCAAACTGTGCCCCAATCCATTCAATTGGAGCGGCCACTTCAGCTACCAGCTGCCCAACTTGAGTCTGAATTTTTGAAGAATTTCAAAAAATTGGCTTCCAAGAACAAGGTATTTTCTTCTTTTATTGGTTTAGGGTATTACGATACGCAGGTGCCAGGAGTGGTACTTCGCAATGTCCTGGAAAATCCAGGATGGTACACTGCCTACACGCCTTACCAAGCTGAAATTGCCCAAGGTCGATTGGAGGCCTTGATCAACTTCCAGACGGTAGTGATTGAGTTGACAGGAATGGAACTTGCCAATGCTTCTTTGCTCGATGAGGGTACTGCTGCAGCGGAAGCCATGACCATGCTTCATGCGGTGAAGCCTCGAGAAAAGAAAAATGCGAACACCTACTTTGTAGATGAAAAAGTATTCCCGCAAACCAAGGCATTGCTAGTTACGCGAGCGGAGCCTATCGGGATCAACTTGGTATTTGGACCTTTGTCTTCTCTAGACCTAACAGATCCGGAATTGTATGGAGCGATGTTCCAGTATCCAAATATGGATGGTGAAGTAGTGGACTACACTGCGCTAGTTGCTTCTGCTAAGGAAAACAAGGTATTGACAGCCTTTGCTTCTGACCTGTTGGCCTTGACGCTCTTGACTCCTCCAGGAGAAATGGGGGCAGATGTTGTAGTGGGTTCTGCCCAGCGCTTTGGCGTACCAATGGGTTATGGTGGACCACATTCTGCGTTTTTTGCAACAAAAGAAGAATTTAAGCGTCAGATTCCTGGCCGCATCATTGGGGTATCAATCGATAGAGCTGGCAATAAGGCCTACCGTATGGCTTTGCAAACTCGTGAGCAACACATCAAGCGCGAAAAAGCAACTTCCAACATTTGTACTGCACAGGTTTTGCTGGCAGTAATGTCTAGTTTTTATGCGGTTTACCACGGTCCTACAGGTCTAAAAAATATTGCACTTCGCACGCATGGCCTTGCCAAGTTAACGGCACAAGGATTGGCAAAACTAGGATACACACTAGGAACTAGCGCCTATTTCGATACGCTAAAAGTTCAGGTAGATGCCGCCACCCAATCCAAAGTGAAAGCGCTTGCCGTAGCGGCTCAAGTGAATTTTAGATACGAGGAAGGAGCAATTTTCATTGCTTTTGACGAAGCAAAAACCATCTCAGACGCCGAACTCGTACTTTCTTTATTTGCCAATGCGAAGGGCCAAGCCTCTTCCTTCAACGCAGCGATGGCCAACTCCTTACAATTGGAATGGCCAGCAGCGCTAGTGCGAACTTCTTCTTACCTATCTCATCCGGTATTCAACAGCTACCATAGTGAGCACGAGATGCTTCGCTACATCAAGAAGCTTGAATCCAAAGACCTTTCCTTGGTGCACTCCATGATTTCCTTGGGTTCTTGCACCATGAAGTTGAATGCTACCGCCGAAATGATTCCGGTAACCTGGCCTGAATTTGGCCAGATCCATCCTTTTGCTCCCATTGACCAGACAGAAGGCTATCAGGAGTTATTTACCAACCTTAGAACTTGGTTGACCGAGATCACTGGTTTTGCAGATACCTCACTTCAGCCAAATTCTGGAGCTCAAGGTGAGTATGCAGGATTGATGGTGATTCGTGCCTACCACCTCAATAGAGGTGAAGGACATCGAAATGTAGCTTTGATTCCCACCTCTGCGCATGGTACCAACCCAGCATCTGCTGTAATGGCAGGCATGAAAGTGGTATTGGTGAACTGTGATGAAAAGGGCAACATTGATGTAGCAGATCTAAAAGCTAGAGCTGAAGAAAATGCAGGCGAACTTTCCTGCTTGATGGTAACCTATCCTTCTACCCACGGGGTATTTGAAGAAGCAATTCAAGAAATATGTGCGACCATTCATTCTTATGGAGGTCAGGTATATATGGATGGCGCCAACATGAATGCTCAGGTGGGGGTAACCTCTCCAGGACGCATTGGTGCGGATGTTTGCCACCTCAACCTACACAAGACCTTCTGTATTCCTCACGGTGGAGGAGGTCCTGGCATGGGTCCAATTTGCGTAGCTGCGCACCTAGCTCCATTTCTTCCAAGTAACCCTTTGGTAAAAACCGGGGGTGAGCATGCCGTATCTTCGATTTCTTCCGCTCCTTATGGAAGCGCAAGTATTCTTCCGATCTCCTATGCCTACATCTCCATGATGGGAGGAGATGGACTTACTCGAGCAACACAGATCGCGATTTTGAATGCAAATTACATCAAAGAGCGGTTGAGTGGAAATTACCCATTGCTTTACACAGGTTCAAAGGGTCGAGCAGCTCACGAAATGATTGTGGATTGCCGCTCCTTCAAAGAAGTAGGCGTAGAAGTGGAAGATATCGCCAAGCGCTTGATGGATTATGGATTCCATGCACCTACGGTATCCTTCCCTGTGGCAGGCACCTTGATGATTGAGCCTACCGAATCAGAGACCAAAGCAGAATTGGACAAATTCTGCGATGCGATGCTCGCCATTCGTGAAGAAATCAGAGAAATTGAAGATGGAAGAGCGGATAAAGTAGAAAATGTGCTCAAAAACGCACCGCATACCGCCACAATGGTTTTGACAGGAACTTGGGAGATGCCTTATTCAAGAGAGAAGGCTGTATTCCCTGCTCCTTTTGTCAAAGAGAACAAATTCTGGCCTTCAGTACGAAGAATTGATTCGGCTTATGGAGATCGTAATTTGATCTGCAGCTGTATTCCTGTTGAAGAATATGCAAGCTAATTCACCAGCTAAATGAAATAAAAAAGGTCCCGCACATGCGGGACCTTTTTTGTTGATGTCTTACACATGCACATGTCGCTCTGCGTGGTAGGAGGATCTGACAAGGGGTCCTGATTCCACGTATTTAAGCCCTCTTCGCAGCCCTTCTTCCTTGTACAAGGCAAAGGTGTCGGGATGAATAAATTCCGCAACTTCAATGTGCATTTTTGTAGGCTGAAGGTATTGGCCTAGGGTGAGGATGTCACAGCCATTTGCTGCCAAGTCATCCATCGCTTGGTAGACCTCTTCCTGAGTTTCGCCAAATCCCAGCATGATTCCAGTTTTTGTTCGCTTACCTGCTTCTTTGGTACGCTTAATTTGTTCTAGGGAACGCTCGTATTTTGCTTGGGGGCGTACCATGCGGTAAAGTCTACCGACGGTTTCCATGTTGTGTGATACTACTTCTTGACCACCTTCAATCATTCGGTACAGCGCATCCCAATTATTTTTCACATCTGGGATAAGTGTTTCGATGGTGGTAGCTGGGGAGAGTTCTTTTGTCAGAGCTACCGTTTGATACCAAATCTCTGCTCCTCGATCTTTAAGTTCGTCTCGATTTACCGAGGTGATGACCGCATGTTTTACACCCATCAATTGAATTGCTTCTGCTACCCGTCTAGGTTCATCGGTATCGTAATCGTTTGGCCTTCCTGTGGCTACCGCGCAAAAAGAGCAAGATCGGGTACAAACATTCCCCAGGATCATGAATGTTGCGGTGCCAGCACCCCAGCACTCGCCCATATTGGGGCAATTTCCACTTTCGCAGATGGTATGTAATTTATGTTGATCTACCAGTTTTCGCACCTTAGCGTATTCGGTCCCAACGGGTAGCTTTACCCGAAGCCAATCGGGTTTTTTGCGTTTGGTGGCTTCTTCAGAGATAACAGGTAATTCAATCATGGGATTAAAATTTGTTGCAAAGGTAATTTAGGGCCGACAAAAACCCGCTTTTTTGAATTACTTTCTGAATCCAAAGAATAAAGTAAAGTAGGCGGACTGAAAAAATTGTCTGTTTTCAGCAGTCTGGATAAGTGGAATTTTTTTCTGAAATCCTTCCAGCTGGTATCCTACTTCTAGTCCGGTGGCATTGCTTTTAAAAACTCCAAATTCAAAATGGAGTGCAGCTTTTGCCATTGCTCCAATGGCTAGTTTGGACTGGCCTACCCCTTCCAAAAGTTGGCCCGTGCCTAGGATATTAAACCTGCTTTGGTGAACGGCTGGATTGTAAGGTTCCATCACCGTTTCTACTCGATTTATTGCATACTCAATAAAGTAGGGCGCAATCAGTCCAATGGATGGCCCTATGGCAGCTAATGCAGAAACCTGGACACCCTGATTTGGAGCTTTCTTAAATAAAATGAGTTCCCTTCCGTAGTGTGGGCGTATGGCATAGAGGTAATTTGATTTGCCAAAAATGTAATTATTTCCCGTAACGGTGGTATACCGTACTTCCTTGGGGTGCTTTACATTGGCAAGTTCTAGTCCAAAGTAGGCAAACTGTGAGTCGTCGATCCGGCTTCCTACTTTAAGGGCAACCCCACCGATCATTCCTCCATTGGTATTCTTATTGATTCCCAATAGGTATTCTCTATCGTATTCGTAATTGCCCACATCTTCTCGCTGCGCAAAGGCAGCGTTAGCCAAGAGGAGGAAAAATAAAGGGGTTAGGAAATTCAGCTTGCTCATTCGCATTGGTCGAAAATAATACCCAATTTTGGTTATCTATCTTTATAACTGAAATTTAAAAGTAAGAGTTTATGCCCACTATAAAAAGTTCGTACTTAGGTAACTTGAGAACTCAAGCCACGCATGTTCTTTCAGGAAATGCACTGTTGACGGATGCACCCCTGGATAACAATGGAAAAGGCGAGGCATTTTCACCTACCGATTTGGTTGCTGCAGCCTTAGGAAGTTGTATGGTCACAATTATGGGGCTTGTAGCAGAGCGGGAAGGGATTTCCTTGGAGGGATTATCTTGGGAAGTCACAAAGATCATGCAAAGTGATCCAAGAAAAATTCGAGAGGTCCAGGTGAATTTTCACTGGTCTGGCAGCGCATTTACTCCTGCAATGAGCCAAAAACTAAAAAATGCTGCCCGCACTTGTCCGGTGGCATTGAGCTTAGATCCTTCAATTGCTCAAACAATCACCTTTGACTTTTAAACTCATCGAGAGTTTTTAGTCTAACCTTCGAAAGAAATAAACCCAAAGAATCATGTCTTTTTTATTTGAAAGCTTTAGTGGATGGAAAAAATACTGCGAGGAGCAGTCTTTATCCTTAATTGATGTGGTGCTCGAATACGAGACGGCCCAAAAAGGGACAACAGCAGATCAAGTGATGCAGGGCCTACAAAAGGCCTATCAGGTTATGAAAGATGCGGTAAAGACAGGCTTGGAGCAGGACATGAACTCTCGTTCTGGAATGATTACGAGCGGCGCCAAGAAAGTGTATAACCATCCGCTGACGGTGCTTTCACCAGAATTTCAGCGCTTAATTTCCAGGGCCTTGGCAGCCAAAGAGGTCAACTCTTGCATGGGTCGAGTAGTGGCTGCGCCTACTGCTGGAGCTTCGGGAATACTTCCAGGTACCTTGGTGACTTTGCAAGAAATTCATGGGCTCTCAGATACCAAGATTTGTGAAGGCTTACTCATTGGTGCTGGGATAGCCCTAATTATTGAGCAAAAAGCAAGTTTGGCTGGCGCAGTCGGCGGTTGCCAAGCAGAAACGGGTTCGGCTGCTGCAATGGCTTCAGGTGCAATTGTGTATTGTTTGGAAGGAACGACGGACCAACTTTTTAATGCAGTAGCCATCACCATTCAATGCATGTTGGGTCTGGTTTGTGATCCTGTAGCAGGCTTGGTAGAAGTTCCCTGCGTGGTACGCAATGCGAGTGCTGCAGCAATAGCCTTTAGTTCGGCACAAATAGCTTTAGCCAATGTAAATGCAGTGATCCCCGTGGATGAATGCATTGAAGCGATGGGAGAGATCGGTGCATCCATGGAAAGCAGATACAAGGAAACGGCTATGGGAGGCTTAGCTGCGACCTTGACAGGTCAAGAAATAGCGAAGCGGGTATTGATTCAAGATATTGAGATGCTTCCAAATCAGGAATCAGTGGATTAGGGCACTTATTGGGGGAAATAGCAAGAGCCATTCGATAGAAAAGCTAAAGATTGCTCCCCAAATGAGCCCACTTAGTAGCATGTAAAGCAATATTTTCTTTTTATCTGATCCGAAGGAAACCAGGATCAAGGTGCCTCCAATGGGGGTGAGGAGAATTGGTGTAAGGGCTGCAATTCCTACCTCTCCGTAAGAACTCCAGATTCGTACGATGCGGCGGTTTTTTTTAGTAAACACTTTCTTTTGGGAGCTGCTTCTTTTTTGTAGTGCTTTTTTTACGCGTGTACCTAAAAAGGTGAAAAAGGTCACACTGGTCATCATCCCTAGCACGCTTACGCCAATAATCTCCAAGGGACTGTATCCTGCTGCTGCACCAAGGACAGGGCCAGCAAAAAACTTGATCAGGCAAAGCAAGTAAATTCCAAAAAAGGTAAAAAAGGCTTCGCTCATTTATTTTGCAGGGTTGGGATTTAGGTAGTAAAGTTGATCGATGGCAAACGATGAAAATGTCTGCATTTATACTGAAGAAGTCGCGAGTGGCATTGCGTGATTCCTAGCAGATTGGTATTTTTCAAGTGTTAAAGATAGCGTTGCACTTGTGAATTTCAATTTGTTCAAAGATTAACTAATTGTTTAGTTACAGCTTCTCCCCGAAGGCTAAATCGCCGGCATCACCCAATCCAGGGATGATGTAGGACTTTGAATTTAGCTTTTGATCTAGGCTTCCGAGCCATAAATTGTAAGGAACATTTAAGGTATTGGTTAAGTGCTGAACACCTTCAGGAGCGGCAAATGCGGAGGCGATGTGGATTGCTTTGGGAGTGCCATGTTCCAAAAGGGTTTTGAGAGCGGTTACACAGGATTGACCCGTGGCGAGCATGGGGTCTACAAGGATTAGCACCTTATTATCTAGGTTGGGGCTAGCATGGTAGCCAAGGTTGACTCCTGTTTTTTCCCCATCCTCCTGTCGAAAAGCGCCGATAAATCCACTTTCTGCCTGATCAAAAAGATTAAGAAATCCTTGGTAAAAGGGTAGTGCAGCCCGCAGGACAGCGACTAGGACTATCTGATCAACAGGTAACGCCATTTGTGCAGTTCCCAAAGGAGTCTGGACTTCTTTGGGGTGGTAAGTAAGGGTTTTGGAAACTTCGTAAGCAAGAAGCTCGCCCAGGCGTTCCAAGTTTTTTCGGAAACGCATGCGGTCTTGCTGCGTTT
>CAMDLI010000017.1 GCA_945901615.1 Spirosoma fluviale | reverse complement strand
GCTCCATAGCCGAACAGGTACTGATTGGTGAGTGCCAAGTTTTCTGGAATCCGATTGCGATCCCGCACTGCCCCCTGATCAAAGTTGCCACTGAGGTAAATACTTAGCGGAAGGGTATTGAATTGATCGTTGTAGATGGTTCGAGAAAGGTCAAAACTGGTCTTGATCAGTTGGTAACGCAAGCTATTCTTATGCACAACTAGTTGCTGGCCTTCGATTACGTTGAGCTCGTAGCCTCGGATGAAATTGGGGGCATATCCAATTCCTCTTACCAAGGTGTAGGGTTGATTGGGACTGGTAAACCATCCTGCACTCAATCCTGATGCAAAATGAAATCCCTTGCCGAGCGACACATACTTATTAGCAGTTACGTTGAGTTCTAATTCGTACAAATTCTTCTTTGAGAGGAGCCCATATTTTGTCGCGGTCAACTGTAGTAATTCCCCTTTGGTGGCATAGGCAATGTTATCTCGTTTGTCATGCAAAAAGGAATACTGGAAAAAGGAAAAGGAGAGTCGATTGCCTGGCTGGAGAAAGTAGTTGGGGTTTTGCTCCAGAACCTTTGGAGACACCCAAGTAGTGCTATGGCCAAGCGTCAGTAAATGGAAGTTGTAAAAGGTGCGACGAAAAGTGTAGCGAAGTGCTGTGCCGAAATTTTTCCGCAATACTTCTTCGAGTGGCGAAGTATAAAACAGTTGACGATTGTTTTTTGAGCCGATAGGAACAGTTTTCTGATCTCGGTAGCTGAGCTGAAAAGAAAGTCCATGCTTTTGTTGTCGATCAATATAGGGCTTGGAATAAATTACTTCAAGCCCTTTTGTAAATCCCATTTGGCCTGAGAAACGAAATTTTTCATTTCTACCCCCCACATTGGCATGGTTGATTTTTATCCCATAGTTGACACGAGACCAGTCGCGATCCTGATTGGTCCACCACTCGGCAAAGTTTCGGTCGGCCAACTCAAAAATGACAGATGGAAGCACATACCAGCGCTCTTTAACTGCAATCAATACTTCTACCTCTTCTGGGCCTGTGCGTAGTGGCGTAATCTCCACTTCATTGAATAGGCGGAGGTTATAAATTTTTTGTTGATCCGCTTTGAGGATGCTCAGGAAGTTTTCCCAATCGTAGGTGTAATTGGTGATGAAATCCAGTTCGCGAAGAATTATCTCCTTCTCCGTTTTTTCATTCCCGATGATGTAGATGGAATTTACGCGAATTTGTTTTGGAGTTTCCAGAATCTGAAGGCTGTCTTGCCCTTGAACTGGAAGCGAAAAAAGGAATATGCCGCAAATAAAAAGTAAGCTGCGAACCGCAAATAAAAACTGGCGAAAAGAAAATTTATACCGGTAAATTTGCTCCAATCGTTGCATGTTTGAAAAAAATGGTAAGCACTATGTTCAAGACCTACCTCCGAAAGATAGCCATATTTCCTGTACTGGTCTACCAATATGTGATTTCACCAATTTTCCCAGCAAGCTGCCGATACAGTCCTACCTGCAGTCAATACATGAAAGAAGCCATCCTCAAGCATGGTGTACTGAAAGGAGGATGGTTGGGACTCAAACGGATCGGTAGATGTCAGCCCTGGGGAGGACATGGACACGACCCCGTACCTTAATCGATTTTTGGGCTTCCCTTTTTTAAGGCTCGAATGACCATGATAAATCCTATAGTAACGAGAGGGATACTCAAGAGTTGCCCCATATTCAACTGCATGGATTGTTCAAAGTCAACCTGGACTTCTTTTAAGAATTCCCATCCAAATCGTGATCCGAACACCAGAATGAAAAATAGGCCGGAAAGTAGCCCGTCCGAGAGTTGGGATTTGTACTTCATCCAAAGGCTTAATAGCAAAAGGAAGATTAAGAAATAGGTCACAGCTTCGAAGACCTGGGTAGGGTATTTTACTCGTCCAAGAGTTTTAACCGTTACGAGGTAATTGGATGCCTGTTCTTTGATTTCTAGCTGGAGAGGCGTATTCTGGGGCTCCGCCAAAAACTCTTTGGAAGAATTAAACTGTGTGAGTGCATACTTGATGTCTTGCGCAAGTACAGACTCCAAACTCTCCTTGGTGTAATTGCCTTTTGAGATTACTAGATCGAAGTTGACTGGTACAATTCCTGTACCTTGGATTTCTCCCTCACGATCCAATGGCTTGTAAGCTTCGATGGATTCGATAGGCACACGTAGCGTATTCAAAATTTCTTCTGTATCGCGAGCATAGACGATTCCAGTGTCTGAGTTGGTGTCTTTCCCACCAATTTCCGAATTCATCAAATTACCCGTCCGAATCAGCGCTCCTGTCAATGCTACAACAATCACAATCCGATCCACTACCCAAAGGTACCGCATCCCTTGGTTCCGCCTACAGAAGATCCAAAGGGCAATAGGAAGAGAAATCGCAGCACCATGGGAGGCTAGTCCTCCTTCCCAAATTTTAAGGATATCCAAGGGGTTGCCTAGGTATTTTTCAGGCTCATAAAACAACACGTGTCCTAAGCGTGCGCCAATGATTGTACCCAACACCATGTAAATCGTGAGCTGATCTACCAATGCAGGATTTTTCCCTTCTTTCTTAAAAAAGTAAACCATGATTGGCTGGGAGATGATAAATCCCAAGGCGAAAAGTAAACCGTACCATCTGAAGCGATCAAAGCCTTCGAAAATCGTGGGGCTAGGATCCCAAACAATAAAGCTAAAAAGAAATGAAAGCATGCTTAGTTCTGGTCTAATTGAGTTAATTCTTCTTCAAATCCTCCAGAGAGGATGGGAAATCGACACCAGGTTTTGGGGTCTACATTGAAATCATCCAAGTGAAAGGAGGGAGCTAATCGTTCCCTTTTCCATTGATTTCGAGACCAAAGTCGGAAGAATTTTTTAATATATTCCTTCAATTCGGCCTCTTCAAACTCATTTTTTTTCCGCAGCGCTACAAATACCTCTAGGGGTGAACGACGGTCTCGGATTGCCAAGCGTTCGATCTCAACCAAAAGAGAATAGGGCATGAGGTCTTTTTCGTCCGTTTGGCTACGCTCAAGTGGACGCAATTCAGCGGTAGGAGTCAATGAATTCACCGCTCGTAATCCTGGTCGGTCTAAGTTTTTTTCAGCCCATTGCAACCAATGAATCACAAAATCCTTGTCCACACCAGCAATTGGAGAAATACTTCCACTCGTATCTCCATCCATTGTCGCATAGCCCACATCTCCCTCACTACGATTGGAAGTGGATAGGAGCAAGGCATTTTTTAAATTGGTTAGGAGCCAGATGATGGGGGAGCGTGTGCGTGATTGAATATTCTGTAAACTGATATCGTCTTGTTCCCAAGTAAGTGCTCTTCCCAAAGCGGCTTCGATTTTTTGGGTGTAGCCCTGCACTTCCTCGTCGATGGTCCAGCTCATAAAAGTTGCTCCAAGACTCTCAGCAAGCACTTTAGCTGAGTTAAAGGTGGCTTCTGAAGAGTTTTTCGTGCCTTGGTAGGCGGCGGTTAGGAGCTGATTTACCAAGTTTTTCTCTGGATCCTCTTTGCTTGCTCTGAGTGGTAACCCAAGTTTGGATATAAACCCGTCCACTCCAAGTTCTTTGATGCCTCTTCGTACCATTTCAGAAACGAGCACGGCGATAGTCGAAGAATCTGCTCCACCAGAAAGGGAAAGGACAAATCCTTTGGCTTTACTCTTGCGGAGGTAATCAAAAAGTGCCAAACTTGATGCTTGTACAAACTCCCATTCCTTAGGTTGGATAGGAGCAATAGCCTGGGCTTTATTTTCGAGGGTAAAGGCGCATACCTGAACTGATTCAAAGGAAAGCAGCTGGTTTCTTCCAAGCAACTCACCATTCTTGGCCAGTAAAATCTCCCCATCAAAAATCATTCTTCCTGCTTCATTTCCGAGCAGGTTGACATAAAAGTAGTAGCAGTTGAACATTGCAGAGCTCTTGGAAACTAGTGCTTTCCGCTCCAGGGTCTTGTTCATCGCAAAATGAGAGGCGCTAGGATTGAAAATCAAATCTATCTTCCGCTCACAAAGCCGGTATCCAGGCCGAGCGTATCCTCTCCAAGCATCTTCACAGATCTCAAATCCGTAGTGGACGCCTTTCAAGTCAAACGTAAGGTCTCCAAAAGGCACTTGTATGCCCTTGATTTCAACAGTGGTTTGTTGCGAAGCAGGCCAGGGGCTAAACCATCGGAATTCATAGTGAACCCCATCGATGGCCATAAATTGCTTGGCTACAATGCCTTTTACCGCACCATTTTCAAGAATAGCCATGGTGTTGTAAACCTTCCCTTCCAATCGGATGGGTAGTCCAACAGCCAGCGTAATGTCTTTAGAGTGGGGTAGCAGCTGCTCGAGTTGTAGCTTGGCCTTTTCTGCAAACCAGGGGCTTAGAAAAAGATCTTCCGCACCATATCCAGTGAGGGTGAGCTCAGGAAAGCAAAGTAGCTCCACTTTCGATTCGCGTGCTTGTTGAATTGCAAGGACAATGCGCTCAAAATTCCCCTTCCAATCGAGAGGAGTTTGATTCAGTGTCGCGCCGGCAATTTTTAATGCATTCATGCTTTCCTCAGTGAATTTAACTGATCAACGGGCAATCTGAAGTTTTTCACAGGCATTTTTTGAAGCTTCTTGCTCTGCTTTTTTCTTGGTTTCTCCTTTGCCTTGGATTACCTCTTCTCCGTTGACCACCACAGCTACAACAAACTCCTTGTACCTTTGGTTGCTGCTCACGTGGACCACTTGAAATTCAACCTGGTTTCCTTCCCGCTGGGACCACTCAATCAGCTTGCTTTTATGGTTGGAAACTGTCGTCACCATGCCCTCCAAATCTAGATGTATCAAGATTCGCTGAAGAATCAATTTTTTGGAAAATGCATAGCCTCTATCTAAGTAGACGGCACCTAAAAATGCTTCTAGGATGTCCCCATACAAGGATTTGTTTCCTACAAATTGTCGATTATCGATCACCTGCTGCAAGGTTTTCTTCAAACCTATTTTTATTCCAACTTCGTTCAGGGTTTCCCGATTGACCAGTTTGGATCGGGTCTCAGTCAGAAATCCCTCATCTCTGTACGGGTATTTTTTAAATAAATATTCGGCAATAACAGCACCAAGGATGGCGTCACCCAAGAATTCCAGTCGTTCATTGGACTTCCGAAAGCCTTTGTCGGTTTCTTCCCCCAAACCTGCAGGCGTAAGTGCAAGTCGATAGAGTGCCAAATTAAAAGGCTTACTACCTAGAATCAATTGAATCGAGGTAGCAAGCCTTTTGTCTTTAGCACTAAAAAAGAGGGAGTGGATTCCTAATCGCTGAAAGAGCTTCACGCGGATCAGTTGTATTTTTTGAAAATGACAGAGCAGTTGTGCCCGCCAAATCCGAAGGTATTACTAAGCGCGTAGTTAATTTCCCTTTCCTGAGGGCTGTTGAAAGTCAGGTTGAGTCTAGGGTCAAATGCCTCGTCGTCCGTAAAATGGTTGATCGTAGGAGGTACAAGACTGTGCTGCATTGCCATAATACAAGCAATAGCTTCAATGGCTCCTGCAGCCCCTAAAAGGTGCCCTGTCATGGACTTGGTGCTGCTGATGTTCATCTTGTACGCATGCTCCCCAAATATTTGCTGGATGGCTTTGGTTTCGCTCACATCACCAAGTGGAGTAGAGGTGCCGTGCACATTGATGTAATCAATTTGCTCAGGCTGAAGACCTGCGTCTTCGAGTGCTATTCGCATTACACTGCTTGCGCCTAATCCTTCCGGATGAGGTGCAGTGATGTGGTTGGCATCTGCGGTCATGCCGCCACCGACCAACTCGGCATATATTTTTGCTCCCCTGGCTTTGGCATGCTCTAGTTCTTCTAGAATCAATGCGCCAGCACCTTCACCCAAGACAAAACCATCACGGTCATTGTCAAAAGGTCTTGAAGCAGTTTGGGGAGAATCATTTCGTTGGGAAAGGGCTTTCATGGCATTGAATCCACCGATACCAGATTCGGTAACGGCAGCCTCGGATCCACCACTGATAAATACATCTGCTTTGCCCAATCGGATGTAGTTAAAGGCATCGATTAATGCGTTCGTTGCAGAAGCACAAGCAGAAACGGTGACAAAGTTAGGGCCTCTAAATCCATACTTTATGGAGATAAAACCCGCAGCAATGTCGGCAATCATTTTAGGAATAAAGAAGGGATTGAATCGAGGAGTGCCGTCACCTTGATTGAAGGAGGTTACCTCGTCTTGGAAGGTTTTGATTCCTCCAATGCCAGAGCCCCAAATCACCCCTGCTCGGGAAAGGTCTAGGGTCTCAAGGTTGAGTCCTGAATCACCCATGGCTTCCTCAGCGGCTACCATTGCATATTGGGTGAAGGGATCCATTTTGCGTGCTTCTTTTCGCTCGATAAATTGCTCGATGTCAAAGTTCTTTACTTCGCAAGCAAACTGGGTTTTGAAAAGTGAGGCGTCAAAATGAGTAATGGGCGCGGCGCCACTCACACCAGAAGCTAATCCTTTCCAGAACTCGTCTTTGGTATTACCGATCGGTGTGAGTGCACCTATTCCCGTTACTACAACTCTTTTTAAATTCATGGAAATGAATTTGAGGGATTTTTATTTTACGTTAGCCTCAAGGTACGCTACAGCAGCGCCTACTGTACCGATTTGTTCTGCTTGGTCGTCCGGAATAGAAATGTTAAATTCTTTTTCGAATTCCATAATCAATTCTACAGTATCCAAAGAATCAGCGCCAAGATCATTGGTGAAGCTTGCTTCCATAGTTACTTCAGATTCTTCAACGCCAAGTTTGTCAACAATGATGGCCTTTACTTTTTGTGCAATTTCAGACATTTTGTGATCAGTTTAGTTAATAACTCTCCGCAAAGAAATATATTTAATGCCTAATTGACAAAGAAATGGAGGAAGTAAATTTTGCATCTTGCGAATATGGCCCTTGCTACGTTTTAATTTCTATTTTTGTCTGTTTCACTGATGTTTCAAAATGAAGAAAGCCAAGCTCCAAATTGAACCTGCATTTGACTTTGAATTGCTTGGAATCGTATCGCCAATACGAGAATATCGGATGGCATGGCTAGTCAACCAGGAATTGGAACTCAATTTGGTAAAAGCAGATGACTTGGAGTTGGAGTTTCTAAATGCGGAGAAGTTAGAAATAGCTCAGTATTTTCTTTCTTTGCCACATGGATTTATTCAGCTTTTAAAAAATAAAGCAATCAATTCCACACAGCAACTCGCATATTTGATACCGGAACAAAAAAACTTGGATTATTTTCTTTTGGTTAAGGATGAAACAGAAGAATTGGATTTGATTAATTTTGTCAAAAAGCTATCGCGAAATCCATTGGTTCAAAGTATTGTGCGGATTGATATTTCCAAGCTGAAATCAAAAGAAAACCTATTAACCTATTAATACCTTATGTCCAATTTACCTATTAAAAAGACAAAAATTTTAGCCACAATCGGCCCTGCTTCGAATTCTTATGAAATGATCAAGAGCTTAGCTTTTGCTGGAGCGAATGTTTTTCGTCTTAATTTTTCACATGGCTCCCACGAGGTACACCAGGAAGTCCTTGAGACTATCCGAAAGGTAAACCAAGAGTTGAATTGCCATTTGGGCATTCTTCAAGATCTGCAAGGACCAAAAATCCGCGTGGGAGAGGTTGAAAACAACGGAGTTGAAATAAATCCAGGAGATAAAATCACCATTACCTCTGATCCCGTGATCGGCACAGCATCTTTGGTGAGCACCGTCTACAAGAATCTTCCTCAGGATGTTCAAGAAGGAGAACACATATTGATCGACGATGGAAACCTGGAGCTGGTAGTCAATAGTACCAATGGAAAAGATGTGAACTGCACAGTTATCCATGGCGGCATATTGAAATCTAGAAAGGGGATCAACCTACCGAATACCAAAGTTTCTGCCCCTTCGCTGACCGAAAAGGATCTGGAAGATCTAGAGTTTGGATTGGCAAATGATGTGGATTGGATTGCCTTGTCTTTTGTGCGTTCTGCTGAGGATATTACAGATTTGCGTGAGCGAATCAAAAAGGCTGGAAAGGATTGTAAAATTGTTGCCAAAATTGAAAAGCCGGAAGCGCTCGAAAATATTGACGCCATCATAGAAGCTACCGATGCAATCATGGTTGCCCGCGGAGATCTAGGAGTAGAAGTTCCGATGGAAATTGTACCGCTTTGGCAAAAGAAGATGGTGGAAAAATGCAAGCTGGCCTGCAAGCCAGTAATCATTGCTACACAAATGATGGAAAGCATGATCCAAAACCCGCGCCCTACCCGTGCCGAGACGAATGATGTGGCGAACGCGGTATTGGATGGAGCTGATGCGGTGATGCTTTCTGCAGAAACAGCCTCTGGAAAGTACCCCATTCATGCAGTGAAGGCGATGACTAGCATCATTACCTATTTGGAAGAAAATGCGGAGGTGTACCACAACCTTTATAAAATACCAGAGGAGGATCCTACCTTTTTGAGCAATAACCTGATTCTAATGGCAGCTAGACTTTCTAGAAACGTGAATGCAAAAGCCATTGTAGGTCTTACCTCTTCAGGGTTTACCGGATTCCGATTGGCTTCTCACCGTCCGCACTCCAATATTTTTGTATTTACGAGAAATAAGAAACTCTTGACCCAATTATCCCTCGTTTGGGGGGTTCGGGTGTATTACTACGAAGGACAAGCCTCTACAGATGGGGTGTTTGCGGATATTGAGGCTATCTTGAAGCGAGATGGGCATGTGCACGCCGGAGAAGTGATTGTGAATACAGGGAGCATGCCACTAAGCGAAAAAGGAAAAACAAACATGTTGAAATTACATGTGGTGAGTTAATTGACCGTATGTTGATAGGAAATAAAAAAAGGAGAAACATCAGTTTCTCCTTTTTTTGTGAATGAATTCCAGGATTCGAATTTTTATTTCTTGATCACCGAAAAATCGAAGGTTTCAAGGAACTTGGTCGTGAAGTTGCCTGCCTTAAATTCATCGTTTTCCAACAAGGCGATATGGAATGGAATGGTGGTTTTGATGCCATCAATCACAAACTCCTCCAAGGCGCGCTTCATCCGAACAATTACTTCTTCTCTTGTTTGACCGCTCACAATAAGCTTGGCGATCATGGAATCGTAATTCGGAGGGATGACATATCCTGCGTAAACATGCGAATCTACCCGTACACCACGGCCTCCAGGGATATGCAAATTCAAGATTTTTCCTGGGCTTGGTCGGAAACCATTTGCTGGATCTTCCGCATTGATTCGACATTCCATGGCAAACAACTTCGGGTAGTAATTTCTACCAGAAATGGTCTCGCCCGCGGCTACTTTTATTTGTTCTTTGATGAGGTCAAAGTCGGTTACTTCCTCAGTGATGGGATGCTCTACCTGAATTCGGGTATTCATCTCCATAAAATAGAAGTTGCGATTTTTGTCGACCAAAAACTCGATGGTGCCTGCTCCTTCATAGCCAATGGCTTCAGCTCCTTTGATGGCAGCTTTACCCATTGCATCCCGAAGTTCATCCGTGATAAATGGAGAGGGAGTTTCTTCTACAAGCTTCTGGTGTCTTCGTTGGATAGAGCAATCACGCTCCGAAAGGTGACAGGCTTTGCCTGTTCGATCGCCAACAATTTGAATTTCAATGTGTCGAGGTTCTTCGACAAACTTTTCCAAATACAGTCCATCGTTGCCAAAAGAAGCACCAGATTCCATTTTGGCATCATCCCAAGCTTTCTTGAATTCGCTATCTTCTCGAACGATGCGCATCCCTTTACCTCCTCCACCAGCCGTAGCTTTTAGGATTACGGGGTAACCCATCTCCTTGGCAATGACTAAACCCTGTTCGATGGAGTCAAGCAAGCCTTCAGAACCTGGAATGGTAGGAACTCCTGCCGCTCTCATAGTAGCCTTTGCAGTTGCTTTGTCCCCCATTTTTGCAATCATGTCTGGGGAGGCCCCGATAAACTTGATTCCGTATTCTTCACAGACTCTTGAAAATTCTTCATTTTCAGACAGGAAACCATAGCCTGGATGGATGGCGTCCGCATTGGTAATTTCTGCAGCAGCAATGATCCGCGTGATATTCAAGTAGGACTCACGGCTTGGAGCAGGTCCAATACAAACTGCTTCATCTGCAAATCGAACGTGAAGACTGTCCTTATCCGCTGTAGAATAGACTGCTACAGTTTTGATTCCCATCTCCTTGCAGGTACGAATTACCCGAAGGGCAATTTCGCCTCGGTTGGCAATTAATATTTTTTTAAACACGTGTTTTTTGATTTAGTGCAAAAATCAACCTGCTGGATCTACTAAGAAAAGAGGTTGATCGTATTCTACTGGGCTTGCATTGGCCACAAGAATTTTGACAATCTTTCCAGAGATTTCTGCCTCAATTTCATTGAATAGCTTCATCGCTTCGATGATGCAGACTGTTTTTCCCGCACTGATTGATCCTCCTTCTGTAACAAAAGGAGCCGAATCAGGATTTGCAGTTAGGTAAAAAGTACCAATCATTGGAGACTTAATCTCTACCAAATTGGAGCTTGGTGCAGGGCTTGGCGCAGCAGGAGCAGCTGCCGCTGGGGCAGGTGCTGGCACTGCAGCAGGAGCTGCGATGTATTGAGGTGCAGGTGCTGCAGTTGCACCATCTGCATATTTTTTTACAGAAAGCTCAAACTCCTCAGTCTTGATTTTTACTTCTGCAAGGCCGGTATTGGAGATATAGTCAATTAAATCTTGAATTTCTTTAGGTTTCATAGTGTTCTTTTTTTGTTCCATGAAATGGAGCATTTAGGGGTTTAACTATTTCAAAAAGGAATGGTAATTTACTATAAATCGAGAGATTTAAACTACTTATTTAACTCTTTCTGAGTAAGATCCATCTCGGGTATCTACCTTAATCATCGTATCCTGTTCCACAAAAAGTGGCACCATGATTACCGCACCTGTTTCCACAGTTGCCTGCTTCAGGGCATTCGTGGCGGTATCTCCTTTTATTCCAGGTTCGGTGTAGGTGATCATCAATTCTACGAAAGGAGGAAGTTCTACGGAAAGTGGTGTTTCATGTTCGGCATGAACTAGAATGTCCACAAGTTGACCATCTTTCAGCAGGTTGGATCGTTCAATTAAGCGCTCTTCCAAGGATATTTGCTCATAGTTGCTGGTATCCATGAAGTTGTATCCAAGATCATCTTTGTAAAGAAACTGATGGCCTCTTTTTTCAACGCGTGCAGTGGTCACTTTTTCCCCAGCATTAAAGGTCTTTTCAAGGGTCTTTCCGCTTCGTAAGCTCTTCAACTTGGTACGGACAAAGGCAGCGCCTTTTCCAGGTTTAACATGTTGAAATTCGACAATCGTGTAGATGTCGTTGTTCATTTCGAGACAAAGCCCATTTTTAAAATCTGCAGTACTTGCCATATTTCTAGTTAGTCAAATAAATTATTTCGGATCCAAGGCCCATTTCATGTAGATCGCGCCCCAGGTAAATCCGCCACCAAAGGCAGCAAGAATAAGGTTATCTCCTTTTTTCAATTGGCTTTCGTATTCCCAAAGGCAAAGTGGAATAGTCGCTGCGGTGGTATTTCCATAGCGCTCAATGTTCATCATTACTTTTTCAGGGCCTACGCCCATTCGATTGGCAGTGGCATCGATGATACGCTTGTTGGCCTGGTGAGGCACTAGCCAAGCAATGTCGTCACCAGTGAGCCCGTTTCTTTCCATTACCTCTGCGCTCACATCCGCCATATTGGTTACCGCAAATTTGAATACACTCGTGCCCTCTTGGTATGCGAAATGCTCTCTGTTCGCGACAGTTTCCAAGGTTGCTGGCTTGCGGCTACCTCCAGCCTTCATGTGGAGGAAGTTTTCTCCAGACCCATCTGCTTTCAAAATGGCATCTATGATTCCTAGGTTTTCGGTGGTAGGCTCCAGAAGGACAGCCCCAGCGCCATCCCCAAATAGTATGCAGGTAGTGCGATCTTGGTAATCCACAATGGATGACATTTTATCAGCACCAACCACCACGATTTTTTTGTGGGTTCCGGCCTGGATAAATTGCGCCCCGAGCTGTAGCGCATACAAAAAGCCTGAACAGGCGGCTCCAATATCGAAGGAAAAGGAATTTTTTGCTCCCACTTTATCCGCAATAATGTTCGCGGTGGCAGGGAAGGGCATGTCCGGAGTTACGGTGGCGCAGATGATGAGCTCAACATCCATTGGATCGGTTCCTGTTTTTTCAAGCAAACCTTTGACTGCTTCAATGCCTAGTACTGAGGTTCCTTGGTTTTCACCTTTTAGGATTCTTCGCTCTTTGATGCCCGTTCTGGACATGATCCACTCGTCATTGGTATCAACTAGAGATTCCAATTCTTTGTTGGTAAGCCGGTATTCAGGAACGTATCCGTGAATGCCAGTAACTATTGCTCTTAATTTATCCATCGTATCGGATTCAGTTCTTTTTACTTTCTATCCAAGTCCTAGAAATAGTCAAGGGGTATTGGAAGATAGCGAGTTCAAAAATAACACAATGCCTTCTTAACGCCAAAGCCTTCTATTTTTGAAGAGGTAAGACTCTGTTAATCAGCTTACTTGTGTTTTATAAAAATGAAAATTCCACCCCTTTTGGGAGTGGAATCAGTAGTCGATTGAGGAAAATTAAGCTTTCATCTCTTTTTCGATGATTACTTGTCCCTTGTAGTAGAGCTTGCCATCCAACCAGAATGCTCTGTGAGGTAGGTGCATTTCGCCAGTGGTAGGACATTTTGCTAATCCAGGAGCCTCCAGCTTGTAATGCGTTCTTCTTTTATCTCTTCTGGTTTTCGAAATTTTGCGTTTAGGATGTGCCATTTTATGCGTGATTTATGGTTATTCTTTATTTTTTAGTTTTCCAAGTTTCTCCCAACGGGGATCAACAGGTGTGGTTGACTCTTTTTTTTCTGCGGAATCTTCAGTAAATGCTTCGTCCAAATACACGAAGCCACCTTCCAATTCATTGTCCTCTTCATCCAATTCATTTTTGTAATCAGGATGAATTTTTTTCAAGGGTAAGGCAAGTAAAATAAATTCGTAGATGAGTTGCGCTACATTGATGGAAGGGGTGTCCCTTGTAATCATCATGACGCTTTCGTCTATTTCTTTTACTTCTGACCCAAACTTGTAGATCATCTTTTCAGTGAAATCCAAGGGATGTTCAAATGTTTCTAGACTTCTGTCACAAACCAACTCCACCTTTCCAACGATGTGAAAAGTGAGTTCAATCAAGTTTGCTCCTTTGTCTACCTTAACCCATGCGGTTAAGTTTCCTTTTTCCAAAAGTTCGTTTCCCTCCACCTGCTGAAAGAAAGCATCTCCAATGGGGAAGTCAACTTCGTGTAGTCCTTCCTTATATTTAATGACTTCAATATCAAAGGTTTTCCAAAACTTCACGTTACTTCCTTTCGAATTAAGTCCGCAAATTTAGGTAATAATTTATCATCAGTGAAACAGAAATTGAAATATAATTCGGTTTCATCGATCTTTTTTACTTTTTGACGCTATTCTGCGCTAAGTGAATGTCGTTCCACAATATCAGATGCAAGGAATAATGCGGCTCTCATGGAGGAACAATCAGCACTATTTTTTCCAGCAATCGCATAGGCTGTTCCATGATCTGGAGAAGTTCGTACCACTGAAAGTCCTGCAGTGAAGTTGACTCCGCTACTGAATGCAATGGATTTGAAAGGGATAAGTCCCTGATCGTGGTAAAGTGCGAGAACGCCATCAAACTTTTGCTGGTGCATCATGCCAAAAAAGCCATCTGCAGGGTAGGGGCCAAAAACGTAATGCTTGGCATCTTTCAATTCTTGAATGGCTGGCTTGAGGATAGTTTCTTCTTCTGAGCCCAGTAACCCATCTTCCCCTGCATGTGGGTTTAATCCTAGAATGGCAATTTTTGGTTTATTGATGCCAAAATCCTGCTCTAGGCTCTTGATGAAAATCTTAGTTTTCTCGATTACTTTTTCTTTGGTTACAGCAGCAGCAACTTGCGACAAGGGGATATGACCTGTAACTAAGCCTACCCGTAGGTCTTCACCTACCAGCATCATCAATCCTGACTTGCTCCCAGTGGCCTCGATTAAATATTCGGTATGCCCCACAAAAGGGACTGCCTCAGAGTTGATATTGCTTTTTGACAGGGGAGCCGTCACCAATGCCTGAATTTTTCCAGACTTTAAATCCTCCACTGCAGCTGCGAATGATGCAAGTGCAAGTTTTCCTGCCTCCTGCGTTTCTACCCCTGGAATGACTTCAGGACATTCCTCTAGGCAGTTGATCACATTCACTTTTCGGTATTGGATTTCCTCATGGTTACGAACCTGGGTAAAGTAAAATTCTTCGAGGTTCAATAACTTTTTATAGTGTGACAAGGCTTTGCCATGCCCATAAATCAAAGGAGTAAAATTGCTGAAAACGCGTGAATCAGCAAGCGATTTGAGGATTACCTCTGGTCCAATTCCATTGATGTCGCCGATACTAATTCCAAGGATGGGTTTATGTTTCTTTAGTTGCATGGTGTTATGTAGTGCAGATGCGCGAAACAAAATTCCGTGCCGTCTGGGAATAATCCCTTAATTTTGGGTTGGCAATTTACAAAAAAAAACCAGAGGGTTACGATGGAAAAGGTCAAACCTAAAAAGCACCTTGGTCAGCATTTTTTGATTGATCTGAGCATCGCAGCACGAATTGCTGAGGCGGTAGATGGCCACATGGGCGTAACTCAGGTGCTGGAAATAGGGCCAGGAATGGGGGTTTTGACTGATTTTTTGGTAAAGGGCAACTTGGAAGTTCAGCTCATCGAGATTGATCGGGAGAGTATTGCCTACTTGCATCAGAAGTATCCGGATTTACAAGACCGGATTTTAGAAGGTGATTTTTTAAAGTTTGACTTGTCAACTGCTTTTCAAGCTCCGATAGCGGTAGCAGGCAATTTTCCGTACAACATTTCCTCTCAGATCTTTTTTAAAGTTTTAGAACACAAAAATCAGGTAACGGAGGTGGTATGCATGCTCCAAAAAGAAGTAGCGCGACGAATTGCTTCCCCAAAAGGAAGTAAGGAATATGGCATTCTTTCGGTTTTACTTCAGGCTTGGTACGACATTGAATACCTATTTTCGGTTCCCCCAGGAGTGTTTAATCCACCACCGAAGGTAAATTCTGGAGTCATTCGTCTCAAAAGAAATCAAGTACAGCAACTGGATTGCAATGAGAAACTTTTCTTTCAAGTGGTTAAGGGAGGATTCGGAAATCGACGTAAAACGCTTCGAAATTCCCTAAAATCATTCCAACTTACAGAAGAGTTTAAGGCTAACCCGATTTTAGATAAGCGTGCAGAGCAATTGGATGTGGCGGATTTTGTATTTTTGACTCAACAAATTGAAAAAGGCCGTGGAGCAAATTAAAAAATTTGAGCTTTCCAAAGAGTACCTGGAGCGTCTCCAATCGGGGATTGAGGCTCAGGAAACGGCCTACATTCTCGATTCGTTAGCAGGGGTCAATGTGGCGGATATTGCCGCTATCCTGGATGAACTGGATACTTCTGAATCCATCTATGTGCTGCAACTTGTGGAAAGTCAATTGGCAGCGGATATTTTGATTGAACTCTACGATAATACCCTTGAAAAAGTGCTTCAAGAGGTAGAAATAAAGGAAATTGCATCATGGATTCAGCTTATGGATTCTGATGACGGCGCCGATATTATTAGCTTCTTCTCTGATAAGGAACGGGAAGAAATAATTGCAGAAATAGAAGATCGAATCAAGCTGGAGCAAATTTTGGAATTGCTCCGCTATGAAGAAGATACGGCAGGGGGCATCATGGCCAAGGAATTTATTCGGGCCAATAAAAATTGGAATGTCGTTCAGACCATCAATGAAATCCGGAGACAGGCAGAAAATGTGGAGAAATTCTACTCCATTTATGTGGTCAACAATAAACAGCAGCTCCTGGGTCGGGTGTCTTTAAAAAAGATAATTCTTGCATCTTCAGAAACGAAGATTGAAGATATTATCGATGAAAATGTTATCTCCGTACCCGTATACATGGATCAAGCGGAGGTAGCTAACCTGATGCGGAAGTATGACTTGGAATCTGTGCCGGTCGTGAATGCCAAAAATAAGTTGGTAGGCCGAATCACTGTAGATGATATTTTGGACGTAGTGCAAGAGGAAGCTGAGGAAGATATGCAGGCCATGGCCGGGGTTTCGGCTGACATTGAAGAATCGGATTCGGTATTCACTATTTCAAAAGCTCGACTGCCTTGGCTTTTGATTGGCGTTATTGGAGGGTTAATGGGCGCCAAGTTGATTGGCTTTTTTGAAGGTGGACTCTCGAAATACTTGGCATTGGCTTCTTTCATTCCTTTGGTCGCTGCAACGGGCGGCAATGTGGGGATTCAAGCATCCTCCCTTATTGTGCAGTCCCTCGCTTCGAAATCTGTCTTTGACGACACTCCATGGCAACGATTTTTCAAAGGATTTTTGGTTGCCTTGCTCAATGGGTTTGTGTTAGGAGTTTTTGTATTCCTTGTTGTTGCATTTTTGTATGGTTTCGAACCTTTATTTGGCGTTACCGTTGGGGTGGCGCTATTTTGTGTGGTGCTTTTGTCTTCATTTATGGGCACGGTTACTCCTTTGGTTTTGCATCATTTTGGCATCAATCCAGCCATTGCGTCCGGTCCATTTATTACGACAACCAATGACTTAATTGGACTGGCGGTGTATTTTGGTGTAGCCATGTTATTGTTAAATCTCTAAGCATGAAGGTGCTGATAGTTGACCTAATGCATGAGAGTATCCTTGGGCTTTTGGGAAAGTATGGATTTGAGGTCACATATGCACCAAAAATTACGCGAGAAGAGATAGTTGAACAAATCAGTTCCTACGAAGGAATAATTATTCGATCCAAGACACCTTTAGATCGTGCACTACTCGAGCAGGCTACTCGACTTCAATTTATAGGAAGGGCAGGAGCGGGATTAGATCAATTGGACCTTGACTATTTAGAAGAGCGGGGAGTTGCACTTTTTCATGCGGCTAAAGGCAATCGAGATGCAGTAGCCGAGCATGCAATTGGAGGAATATTGGCGCTATTCAATCACTTAAATCAAGCAGGTACCCAGGTAAGAAAAGGGATTTGGGATAGAGAAGGGAATCGTGGGGTTGAATTGAAAGGAAAAACAGTCGGTATTTTCGGCTTTGGAAATATGGGTAAAGCATTTTCCAAGCGATTGAAAGGATTTGGAGTAAATGTTCTTGCCTACGATAAATACAAAAAAGATTTTGGTCAAAAAGGAGTTCAGGAAGTGTCTTGGGAGATGCTTAAAAAGGAGGCAGACATACTGAGTATACATGTGCCCTTAACCGATGAAACCCGAGATTTTTTTACGCTTGAGGAATTGAAAAGTTTTGCGAAACCCTTCTGGTTGATCAATACAGCAAGGGGAGAGGTGGTCCGTATGGAAACCCTCAATCAAGCACTAGATCTGGGAATTTTGAAAGGACTGGTATTGGATGTATTGGAGAACGAAAAGTTTGAGAGCTTTAGTTCTAATCAAAAGCTTCAATTTGAACTGCTCGCCAATCGAAAAAATGTACTATTTACGCCTCATGTGGCGGGCTGGACGGTAGAATCCTATCAAAAAATAAATGAAGTTCTTGTGAAGCAAATTCTTCAAACCTTCGGTAAGCAACTTAATAATTTCATCAACTAGGGAAGAAAGTTAGGCACTTGCTTTGTGAAAATGCTTTCCTATCTTTACAAGGTATTTAAAGGCAAAAGGAAGTAACGGTCTCCAAAAAGTGACCGTTACTTTGTTTTTTGAGCCTTTTGAAAATTAATTAGCTATGTCAAAAGTACAGTATTACACCGAAGAGGGACTTAAGAAATTGAAAGATGAGCTTCACGCGTTGAAGACCAAGGGGAGAATAGATATTGCGCATCAGATTGCAGAAGCACGTGATAAAGGGGATTTGAGTGAAAATGCCGAATATGATGCTGCAAAAGACGCACAAGGACTTTTGGAGCTTAAAATCGCAAAGTTGGAAGAAGTTGTGGGGAATGCCCGCGTGTTTGACAACAGTAAAATGGACGCTTCCAAAGTTGGAATCCTGTGTACTGTAAAAATTAAGAATGTCAAGAATGGAATGACCGTTTCCTATACCCTCGTATCTGAGGAAGAGGCGGACCTCAAGGCTGGAAAGATATCCCTAGCATCCCCTTTTGGAAAGGGCTTGGCGGGTAAAGGAGTTGGTGACATCGCTGAAATCAATGCGCCAGCTGGGAAGCTCCAGTTTGAAATCTTAGAAATCTCTATTTAATCCGAGTCCCGATTTAAGGTTCACAAGTTTCTTAATTCCTATCGATGGCTAGTTTATTTTCAAGAATTATTGCCCGAGAACTTCCAGCTGAAATTATAGCTGAAGACGAGCAGTTCATTGCTTTTTTGGATATCATGCCCTTGGTAAAGGGACATGTGCTGGTAGTTCCCAAGCGCGAGGTATCCTATATTTTTGATCTCGAGCCGGGTGAGTTATCTGCCCTTCATCTGTTTGCACAGCAGGTTGCGAAGGCCATGGACAAGACCTTGACTTGCACACGTATTGGTATGGCAGTGATTGGCTTAGAAGTACCTCACGTACACATTCACCTAGTTCCGCTCCGAACAGTGGATGACATCAATTTCACCCGTCCCAAGTTGAAGCTGACCCAAGAAGAGCTTGCGGATACGGCTAAATTGATTCGTCAAGGATTTTAAAAAGGGCTAATCTGGCCTAATTCAAGGGCTTTATCCAAATATTTCGGTAAAGTACATCATGGCCTTCGGCTTGGAGTTTTAGTCCTCCTGGTCGGTCGGTGATGCCCTTGCCTCCCTCATTTCCACCATCGATACCTGAATTTGGTCCACCCCAAACTTGCTGGATGGATACTTGATCGTGGACTTTAACGCCATTGAAATACAGGGTTACTTTTGCTTTTTCTACTAATTTACCTGCACTAAATCGTGCTGCTGTAAAGTGGATGTCGTAGGCATTCCAAGTACCAATACCCGTGTAAACTTGCTTGGTAGGTAGGGTTTCATTGATGACTGCTGCCATGCCATGCAAGCCGTAATCGCCATCCAAAACTTGCATTTCATAGCGATTTTGTAAGTACACGCCGCTGTTCCCGCCTTCTTTTAAAATGAGAAACTCCACATGGGCCTCAAAATCTCGGAATTCATCCTTAGTTACAATATCAGCCGCACCGTATTTGCCACCAGCACCTGCGGGATCGTTACTAGAAATCGCTTTTTTACCATCTACAGGATCCGTCATTTCTGGCCATTTGATGGGAGGAGTTGCCGACAATCGTGGGCCATTCCAATAGGTCCAATTTTGTTGCAAGGAGGCATTGCTTCCATCCAAATAAAGCTTGGCTCCAGGAGGAGGGGGAGTTCCTAAATAGGATTTTTGCTGGCCAAAACTACAGGCACAGCTAAGAATTAGCAGCAATAGCACTAGGGTAGATTGAAGCTGGACTTTCATCTGAATTTCAGGTTGGTGATGGGTTTGGTGTCAATTGAATAAATAAGTTCGGGAATTTTGAGTCAATTCAAAGCTATATTTTAGGATTGGTGCAAGCCTTAGAACCAACCCAGAGCTGCACCAAAACTTTTTATCCCCAAAATCAGAGTTATTAACCATATAAATGAGCCAAAAAGAATTCCTTTGCTTCCAAGTGCATGGCTACCTAAAAGCTTTTTGCTGCTGCTCAACCAAAGCAGCCAGCCACTAATTAAGGGAAGGAGAATCCCATTTGCCAATTGGGCAAGGGTGATCAGTGTCACGGGTTTGATTCCAAAGGAAGAAAATAGAATTCCCAGTAGTAAAATTGCTCCCATACTGGCTCGCATGGGAGTGGACTGGATGGATTGGTTCCAACCTAAAATCCCGCAAATCACAAGACCAGCGGCGAGGGGTGCAGTCAAGGAAGAAGTGAGTCCGGCTGCCATTAAGCCAAATCCCATTAAATACGTACCAAATACTCCAAAAACCCCAGTTAGACCTCTGGCAATATCCTGAGCTGTTTCCAGGTTGGTGGATGGATTTGCAACTCCTGCTACCAAAATTGCACCTGAAACTAGCCCGCCCAAGACAATTGAAATCCAAAGATCGCGTCGCATGGATGGGAGTTCCTCTGCTGTGGTCCATTGCTTTTGAACCAAGCTGGCATAAAGAAATAGGTTATAGGGAACTACTGTGGTGCCAATTAGTGCAACAAGCGTTGGGAGCTCTTCTGAAGAAAAGGTAGGGATAAATCCCTGCAGGAGGGCTGAAAGGTCTGGTTTGGTCAATGCAGCTGCAATGATGAATGCAATGGACATCAAAATGACCAGGCAAACCAGGATATGTTCAAGCCGTTTGTAGTTTCCTGTCCAAAGCAATGCACCTGCAAGAAGACCTATCCCTAAATTTCCGAGTTCAAGGCTTAGCTGTCCGAACTGCCAAGTGGGTAACGCTAGAAAAATTCCAAGGCCTAGGGAAGTCCCTGTGATATTTCCACCCTGGTAGGCTACATTCCCTATTCCGATAGCCAGGAGAATAAGCGTCATGATGGAATACTTTTGCCACTTACTTCCTGTTCCAGTTCGGACGAGCTGACTGAGGTCCATCCGAGTTAGAATCCCCAGTCTTCCAGAAAGCTCTTGCAAAAAGATTGTGGCCACTACACTAAGAACTAGTGCCCATATGAGGGTGTAATCGTACTGAATTCCAGCTAAAGTGCAGACTGTTACTGTACCTGGACCAATAAATGCAGCAGTAATCAGGGGGCCCGGTCCAATAGAATCGGTTAGTTTTTTTAGGTTCACAGTGGGAATTTTTCGGAAAATAGGTAATTGAATAGAATTTTTGTAGGTTTTGAAACATACTTTAAAAAAAATACATGATTTGGATCAAAAGAATTGGAAAGGTTTTAGGGGTTTTACTACTCTTAGTGGTACTATTTCTTGCTTCCTTGTATCGCCCGGATTTTTCTGCAGAGGAGGTCAATGCCAAATACCTTACCCCGGAATCTCAATTTATACTAGTAGGCGGTATTCGTGTTCATGTGAGAATTATGGGTGAAGGGGAACCCATTTTTTTACTCCATGGTAGCTTTGCATCCTTACATACTTGGGAGCCATGGCAACAGGAACTGAGTCCCTACTACCAAACCATTTCCTTGGATTTTCCAGGACATGGACTTACAGGTCCTGATTCTTTAAAGCGCTATAGCACAAAAGATTACAGTCAGTTAGTTTATGAATTGGCTCAGAAATTAACTCTACCGAAATACCATTTGGCAGGCAATTCCATGGGTGGAGGTGTCGCTTTGCAATTGGCTTCAGATCATCCGGATCAGGTACTATCGCTCAATTTGATAGATGCTGCAGGTGCAACAGCACCAGAACGGAAAACGGTTGATTCCACTGCTCAAAAGAAAACAAGTTCTGGAGGTGCATGGATTTTTCAGGTCGCTAGGCATCCTATATTTTCCAAATTGCTGCTTTCCTGTACCCCCAAATTTCTTTTTGAACTCAACATGAAACAGGTGTATGGGGATGATACCAAAGTCACAGACGAAGTTACTACCCGGTATTACGAACTGTTGTTGCGCGAAGGCAATCGGCGAGCGACCCTAGACCGCCTGAGCATGCCAAGAAAAGGCAATTCCATACAGTTTGAACGGCTGACTATGCCAACGCTCATTCTTTGGGGTGCCTTAGATACTTGGATTCCCTTGTCTCAGGGGCACCGCCTGCAGCAATTGATTCCAGGAGCAAACTTGGTTGTTTTCGATACGGCAGGACATGTGCCGATGGAAGAAATACCGACGGAGACTGTCGCAGAATACCTTAGTTTTCTCGGTGTGGAGGTTCGAAAGACCTACCTTCAACCGTCGAAACAAGTAGCCTATGCCAATTGAAACTTTAGTTTACCTATTATTAGCGGCCTCAATAGGCGCATTGGGTGTCCTACTTTTTGGAAGGAGAAAACAAGCGGATGATGCAGCTCTGCGTGAGGAGCTTCGAGCCTTAAGTAGAACTTTAGATCAGAATTTGGCGGATGCACGAAAAGAAGCTTCAGAAAACCTCCATAGGCAGTTTCAGTTGGTATTTGATCATCAGCGTCTTGCTGGCAAGGAGCAGAATGAAGCCTTACAGCAATTTGGCGATCGGGTGCGGCAGGCCCTGAGTGATTTGAGTGCTGTCCAACGGGAGAAGCTTACCGAACTGAGTCGACGGCAAGATGAGCTTTTGAAAAATACGGAGCAGCGGCTCGAAAAAATCAGGGAAACCGTCGATGAGAAGCTTCAGAAAACTTTGGAAACTCGATTGGGGCAGTCTTTTGACTTGGTGAGCACCCAGCTGCAGGCGGTTCAAAAAGGGCTAGGAGAAATGCAAAGCCTCGCAAGTGGGGTGGGAGATCTCAAGCGCGTACTTACGAATGTCAAAAGCAGGGGGCTACTCGGTGAGTATCAATTGCAGGCCATCCTAGAGAATGTGCTCAGCCCGGACCAGTATGTAGTCAATGCGGCGGTCACAGGAACTCGGGAACGGGTTGAGTTTGCCATCAAGATGCCGGGTCAAAGCGAAGAAATTTACTTGCCCATCGATTCCAAATTTCCTCAAGAGGCCTATTTGCGATTGGTAGATGCGCTAGAAATTGCAGATAAGGCCTTGGCAGACCAATACCGCCTTGAATTGATCAAGGCGGTGAAAAAATCTGCTGCCGATATTTCTACCAAATACATCCACCCTCCACAGACCACTGATTTTGCGGTGTTATTTCTTCCCATGGAAAGTCTGTATGCAGAGGTTCTTCGGGAACCTGGACTTGCGCAATACTTGCAGCAGGAGTACAAAGTAATTGTGACAGGACCGACCACCCTTTCTGCCATCCTGAATTCCCTGCAGATGGGCTTTCGAACCCTCGCCATTCAAAAGCGTAGTTCAGAGGTCTGGCAGGTTTTGGGTGCCATCAAAACTGAATTTGGCAAGTTTGGAGTCCTGTTGGAACGTACTCAAAAGAAAATTAGCGAGGCTAATTCTGAATTGGATAAGTTAGTCGGGGTGCGTACGCGAATCATCCAACGCAAACTCAAAGAGGTGCAGGAATTGCCAGAAGGGGAAAGTACGCGTTACTTGGAGGAGTAATCCTCGGGAGTAGATTTTTTAAATCCTAGTCAAGAATCCAAATCCATCTGTGCCAGTATTTTGGCGATTTTATCTTCCACCGACTCTGAGGAAAGGCTGGTTCGACTCAATCGATCGACTAAGATGGGGAAGGAGAAGGGGGTAAACTGGCTCGGGTAGCGAACTTGTATGGATTGGCCGTTGATTTTCCGTACGGCTTCCACAAACATTTCTTGTTCCATCTGCTGGTTTAAAGCTTCGGCACGTGCTTGCTTGAGCAGGAGATTTTCTGGATCATATTCTTCAAACACCTGAAAAAGGAGTCCTGAATTGGCTTGAATGTGTTTGAAACTAGTGGGCTTGCCTGGATATCCTTGAAAAACTAAACCTGCGATACTTGCGATTTCCCGAAACTTGCGCTTGGAGAGCTCACTTTCATTGATGCAGTGGAGGATATCCTCTTCCAAGTGATCTAGGCTGAATAAATCCTCTTCCAGCAATTCCTCGATATCCACGCGAACATCTGAAAATAATTCGAAACCATAGTCATTCATGGCCATGCTGAAGGATATTGGAAATCGCTGCGCAATTCGATAGGCAAGTAAGGCGCTGAGCAGTTCATGCACCATTCTGCCTTCAAAGGGGTAGAAAAAAAGGTGGTACCCTTCCCGAGTTTGCAAGGACTCAATCAAGAAGGTATGGTTTTCGGGAACCAAAGATAACTGCTGCTGCAGGTCTAAAATGGGTAATACACGCCTCACTTCTTCGGAATGAATGATGCCCTGATTGTAGGATTTGAAGATTTCCCGGATTTGGTGTGCAAGTTTGGAGGATAGGGACATGCGCGCACCCATCCAGCTCACCACTTGGTTGGCTTTCTTCGTGGTCACCTGTACTACGGCATCCAAGCCTTTGACATAGAGCAACTCTAGATTTCTGCCTGCAAAATAAAAGCGATCTCCCACCTTCAGCTTGGCAATAAAGTATTCCTCCACCGAGCCCAAGTAGGCCCCGTTTTTGAATTTCACCTTCATGGATACATCACTCACGATGGTGCCCATGCTGAGTCGGTGCTTCATGGCAATTTTCTTGTTTTTTACTCGGTACATCCCATCTTCCTCCACCACTACTTTTAAGAATTCATCGTAGCTCCCTAGCGAACTTCCGCCTTTGGTGATGAATTCAAGTATCCATTGGTACTCTTCCGGGCTTAATTGCTCGAATGACTTTGTTTTTCGGACGATTTGAAAAAGAGCTTGGGGTTCAAATCCTTCGCCTACCGCTAGCGTCACTAGAAATTGAATCAATACGTCATAAGGAAGAGCTGGTGGATATTGAGATTCCAAATCCTCTGCTTCGATGGCCTGTCGCAAGGCAGCAGCTTCAATGAGTTCCAAGGCATTCGTGGGGACAAAAAACACCACAGAAGGAAGGCCAGGTTGGTGGCCTGCTCTACCTGCACGTTGCACAAATCTAGAAACTCCCTTTGGGCTTCCAATCTGAATGACCCGGTCTACTGGCCGAAAATCAACCCCCAAATCCAAACTAGAGGTGCAGACCACTACCTTTAAGATACCCTCGTGTAGTGCATTTTCTACCCAGTTGCGGATGCTGCTATCCAAGGAGCCGTGGTGCATGGCCATCCATCCTGCCCAATCAGGTCTGATTTCAAGAATTTTCTGGTACCACATCTCTGTTTGTGAGCGGGTATTTGTAAAAAGTAAAACGGATCTACCCCCTTCAATGGTCTCGATGACCTGATCCACTAATCGAAGCCCTAAATGCCCAGACCAAGGGTATTTTTCTATTTCTTCTGGAAATATAGATTGAAGTCGAATTTCTTTTTGAAGGTTTGCTTTGATGATATGCAAGGGGAGCTCTTGCCCCAGCAAGGTGCTGGCCGCCTCCTGCAAGTTGCCAAGGGTGGCGGATATCGCCCAGCGCATAAAGGGATGGCTGCATTTTGCTTGTAGGTAGGCAAGTGCCAATTGGATTTGCACCCCTCGTTTGTTGCCCACCAGTTCATGCCATTCATCTACTACTACGCAGCGGAGATTTTGGTAGAGGGCTGCGGTTTCTTTCTGGGACAATAAAATATGTAAGGTTTCTGGGGTCGTAATCAGACACTCGGGTGGATTACGTTGGAAGCGAGCCCTTGTTTTGGCATCGGTATCTCCATTTCGCACTGCCACGGTCCAAGGTACCCCCAAGCCATCACAGGCCTCCTGCATGGCCTTTTGTAGATCTTGGGCCAGTGCCCTGAGGGGAGTTACCCAAATCAGTTGAATGCCATTTTTTTTAGGTGTTTTCCAATCGCTTGGATTATTTTGAATGTAGTTCAAAAGCACAGGAAACCATAGGGCATAGGTTTTTCCAGAACCTGTGGGAGCATTTAGTAAGCCCGACTTACCATCCAGGTAATCTTTCCATGCTTGAATTTGGAATGGAAATGGAGTCCATCCCTTTTGCTTGAAGTAGGCAAGGCCTGGGGTCAACCGTGGATCTTCCATATCAGGACAGTAAGGCTTTCAGATCTGCCAGGCTGTTTGCTTGGTCGATTGGCTTGTCTTTTCGCCAGCGGGAGATTCTTGGAAATCGTAGTGCAATACCGCTTTTGTGCCGTGGACTGGCTTGGATGCCCTCAAAGGCGATTTCAAAAACTAGCCCAGGGGTAACGGTCCGAACCGGGCCAAATTTTTCCTTGGTATTTTTCTTGACATAGGCATCCACCTCACGAATCTCTGCATCCGTCAATCCAGAATAGGCTTTGGCAAAGGAAACCAGCACTTCCCCATCCCAGACCCCAAAGGTGTAATCTGTAAATAGGTCTGCTCGTCTGCCATGCCCTTTTTGAGCATAGATGAGCACCCCATCGATGTGCATGGGGTTTAACTTCCATTTCCACCAACTCCCGCGTTTTCGGCCTGTTTCGTAGTTGGAGTCCTTCTTTTTGAGCATCAGGCCTTCGGTTTGAAGTTCTCTGGCATTTTCTCGGACTTGAGCCAATTCCTCCCAGGAAGTGAAGGTGATGGTCTCTGAAAGTTTAAGTTTTGAGTGATTTACGGAATTCACTAACTCTTCCAATAGCACTTTTCGGCGGCTTAGCGGTTCATTTCGAAGGTCTTTTCCTTCCCATTCCAAGAGGTCGAAAGCGATAAAACTTACTGGAGCCTCAAGTAGGACTTTTTTGGATAGCGTTTTTCGTGTGATACGCGTCTGTAGGACTGAAAATGGAAGGGGAACACCTTCTTGGAATGCCAACAATTCCCCATCGAGAACCGTACCGTCTGGGACTTGGTCTAGGAAGTCCAGGATTTCGGGAAACTTATCGTTGACCAGCTCTTCGCCACGGCTCCAAATAAAGGACTGCTGCCCTCTTCGGATCAGTTGGCCGCGGATACCATCCCACTTCCATTCTGCGATCCATTCTAGGACGGTGCTGCTCTCCAGGAAGTCTATTTCAATGGGATGCGCCAAGAAAAAAGGATAAGGTTTGGAGTAATCTTCCTCGCTGTTATCTGGGTGAAGGAGCTCCTGAAGGCTCATTTTTTCTGGATTCCAGTTGCCCATCAAGCGATGCGCAACCTGGGCTTGCGAGAGCTCAGCAAACTTGGAGAGGGCTTGAATGAGCAGGTTTTGGCTGACTCCAATTCGGAATCCTCCTGTGATTAATTTATTGAATACAAATCGCTCTAGGCTTGTGAATTGATCCCAGGCAGTTAAAATTTTTGATTTCTTCACATCTTCGGTATCCTTTGCCAAATTCTGAAGCCAGTCGATCCATTCAGTTAGCGTAAGGTTATGAGTTCCAGTGGTGGAAGGAAGGAGCAAAGCGATTGTTTCTGCTAGGTCGCCTACCGCTTGGTAAGACTCATCAAATAGCCAATCGGGGATTCCTGCCTTTTCTTGACACCAGGTTCGCAATTGTTTCGTACTCACTTGACGCTTGGGCCTACGGTGGGAAAAAATAGCAATCACCCAAACGGAATCCGAATCCGAAGCATGCCTAAAAAACCAAGCCAAGGCATCGAGCTTATCTCCAGTTTTGGTGGATTGATCGAGTCTATGGATTAGTTCTGCAAAAATTTGCATTGAAGTAAAGATCTAGAAGGTGATTTTTGCAGTAAGAAAGTAGACTAGCCAAAACGAATGCCTAAATTAGAGTTTGATTTGAACCACTTTTTAAGAATTGCGTTTAACAAGAAAACCTACTTCCTATGAAAAAGTTATTGCTTCTTCTTTCGCTAGCGATCTGCATGGGATCATGCAAAGATGCCGATGAAAATCAATATTCTGGAAGAAGTATGGAAGTTGACCTTTTTCAAGCAAGCACCTATGCCTATAAAGGTAAGGTGGAATTAAGAGAATTGGTAGACGGCAACCTGGAATTAGTGTTGCGAATGAATGGTGCAAAATCCTACACGGATGATACTTTTCCTGCCCATTTACATTTTGGCAGTTACAACCAAGCCGATGCGCCCATCGCACAAGTGCTGAACCCGGTATCCTCCAGTAAGTTGGAATCCACTACCCAGTTGGGGTCACTTTCGGATGGTAGAAATTTAAAATTTGATGATTTAGCTGCCTTCGATGGGCATATCAAAATTCACTTGGCGAATGAAGGGCCCGACTACTCGGTTATTTTGGTGGCCGGAAATTTAGGTCC
>CAMDLI010000016.1 GCA_945901615.1 Spirosoma fluviale | reverse complement strand
ACGCAAAATTAGTACATGCAAGAAACCTATCAAGGCTATATAAACTTCGCTTCGCTCCGGCCTTGACAGATTCCTTGCTTGTACTTGAAAGCATTTAAGAGATTCGAAAACAATTAAAAAAAGTGTCAAGTAAAATCAGGACGTGACATCTTGCTTCTTGGCTCTAAAATCTAGCTTCTGTAATGAAACCAACCCTTGTTATCGGCGGTGGAATCGTCGGCTTATTCACGGCCTATTTCCTTCAAAAGGAAGGCATCGAAGTGACGGTCATTGACCGCACAGACCTTAAGGACAATTGCTCCACCGGCAATGCCGGCATGATTGTGCCTAGCCATATCATCCCGCTTGCTGCACCTGGCATGATTTCCAAGGGGATCTCCTGGATGTTTTCCTCCAAAAGCCCTTTCTATATCCACCCTCGCTTGGATTTTAAATTGGCCCAATGGTGTTTGCTTTTCTTCAAAGCAGCCACCCCTAGTCAAGTGACGAAAGCGATCCCCTACCTCAAAAACATCAGTCTACTCAGCAAGGCCCTGTACCAGGAGTTTCGGCAAGAGCACCCGGACTCGTCCATGGCTTTGGTAGAAAAAGGGCTGATGATGGCCTACCAAACCGAATCCATGGAGAAAGAGGAAGTGGAATTTGCACATTTGGCTCGGAAATATGGACTAGAAGCAGAGATTCTCAACCCCGAAGACCTCAAAAGAATAGAACCCCAACTCCAGCTTAAGGCCCGAGGTGCAGTTCTTTTCCCTGGAGATGCCCACCTAGATCCAGGAGCGCTCTACAGTTTCTTGAAAAAATACTTGGAACAAAAGGGAGTCACTTTTCTCACCGAGACCCAAGTGCTGGGCTTTGAAAAAGAGGGGACAAAGGTGGTCGCCGTACTCACGGATAAAGGGAAGTTGGAAGCCGAAAAGATTCTCCTTTGCGGAGGTTCTTGGTCAGGGGAATTGGCAAAGATGCTACAGTTCTCCCTTCCGATGATGGGCGGAAAAGGCTATTCCTTTATTCAAAAAAATAGGCCCGAAATCCAACAAGCCACCATCCTTACCGAACAAAAAGTAGCCGTAAGTCCCTATGGAGAAACGGTCCGCTTTGGAGGTACGATGGAAATCGCCGGTACCAACCAGTCCATCAACAAGAATCGAGTAAAAGGGATTTTTGAGGCGATCAATCGATACTACCCAGACTTTCAAGCCAGTTTTCCCGAAGACCAGCAGATCTGGAAAGGCCTTCGTCCCTGTTCCCCTGATGGACTCCCGTACATCGGGTTTGCACCTGGATACAGCAACGTACTGGTAGGCAGTGGGCACTCGATGATGGGGATTTCCTTGGCACCGGGCACAGGTAAAATCCTAGCAGAGCTGCACCAACAAAAAGATACCACCATGGAAATCAAGGGATTTGAGGTAGGGAGGTATAATTAAAAATCAGACTCCAAACTATCCTTGATGTTCACCAAACCCTAGTTCTGCTTCAATTGTAACTGGATTAATGACTTTCAATTCCACATTTGGATAGGCGTTTTTAAATGTGCTCGGAAACCGTACACTGGCCTTAGTACTCCATTTGCATTCAAATGCACACAAGTTCCCATCGACCTCTTCAATAAAATCTATTTCTTGTTGAGTGGTTGTCCTCCAGAAATAGAAGTTGGCAGCTACACCTCTATTGGCTTGGTGCTTCATCCGCTCTATTAAAAAATAATTTTCCCAAAGTGCCCCAACATCCGTTCGGTTAGCCAAGGGATTGAAGTTTCCCAAGATTGCATTCCGAATACCGCAATCAAAAAAATAAATCTTTTTCCCCTTTTTCAATTCAGTCCGGATATTTCGATTGAAGGCCGAAACCCTGAAAATTACAAAAGCCTTTTCAAGCAAGTCAATGTATTTTTCGATCGTGTTTTTGTCTACGCCCACAAGCTGACCCAGCTCCAAATAATTAACCTCACTTCCCAATTGTAGCGCAAGGGCCTTTAGTAATTTCTCTAAAATCAGCGGCTTTTTGATTTGCTCCAGCATCAAGAGGTCTTTGTATAAATAACTTCCTGCAAGAAGTTTTAATCGTTCTGCCTCCTCCCCTAGGTGAGTGACGATTTCCGGGTAATACCCAAAAATTAGCCGATGTTCGAGTAGCCGCTTTTCCTGCAAAAGGCCGTGGTGTTGGACCATTTCAAAAAAGCTCAAAGGGTAAAGAAAAAATTCAAATTTTCTACCCGTCAAAGGTTCATTTAATGCATTTGCCAAGTCAAATGAAGAGGAGCCTGTTGCGATTACCTGAACATCCTTGAGTTGGTCTACACAAATCTTAAGTATCAATCCTATCCCAGGAACCCGCTGGGCCTCATCAATAAACACCAATTTATGCTCCCCAAAAAGCAGCTTTAATCGAACAGAATTGGATGTGCTCAACTCAATCCGCGTGTCCAATTCGTCCCCATTCAAATAAAAAAAGGGCTGTCCAAGCTTCTTTAGCAAATTTTCTGCAAGCGTGCTTTTTCCAACCTGCCTAGGTCCAAAAATGAGTAGTACTTTTCCCTTAAATAGACTTGTCTCTATTTTTTTGGCAAGAAATCGCTCAATTAGTCCCACTTCCATAGCCTATGCATTTTGAATTAACTTTCATCAATTCACAAATATTATATGTTTTTTGTGAATCAATTCACAAATATCGTATGTTTTTCGTGAATCAATTCACAAATATCATGTCTTTTTTGTGAATTGGACTTAATTCAGTTCGCAGATGAGCTGCTTAACTCGTTTTAAACACCAAAAACCGCTATAAAAAACACCTGAAAAAGAGGGTGAGGCAGCAGAAATTGCCCTAGAAAACCTACTTTTAGCACATGAAGCGATTCTTTCCCTTAGCCTTTCTTGTGCTACTTTGCCTCGGCTGCGAGTCCAACTGGCTTCCAAAGCCTCCAGGATACAACCGCATTGAGTTGCCACGCCACGAATACCAAAGACTAGAACAAGGATATCCCTATCAATTGGATTTTTCAACCCACAGCAGGGTGGAAGCGGATTCGTTCAACTTAGGCGAAAAAGAGTGGATCAACTTGGATTACAAAGAGTTTGGTGCCAAGGTACATTTGACCTACAAAAAGATTGACCAAAGCACAGATTTCAAAACATTATCCAATGATGCTTTTAACCTTACAGCAAAGCACCAGATCAAGGCTTATGGAATTGAAGAAGCGATTTTACTTACCCCAAATGGCTATGTGGCAGTAGTCGCGGAACTATCAGGGGAGGTTCCCACACAATTTCAATTTTTTGTGACCGATTCCACCTCCAATTTCCTTCGAGGAGCTGTTTACTTCAATTCCGCTCTCAAAAACGACTCCTTGGCCCCGATTATTGAATACATCAAGCTAGACATGGCCCATCTCATCAATTCGGTCAACTTTGGAAAGAAGGCTGAAATCAAAAAGTAAGTTGGCAAGATATACAACAATTCCCTCCACGAGTCCAGCTAGGACAAGTGGAGGGAACTGAAAGCAATGCCAATGAAGTTCTTAGGAATTTAATTTTTTCCAGGAAAAGAGAATAAACAAGCCTCCTGCCACAGCAATAGCTCCTGCAATGACCCCTTGGGCAATTTCTCCATAGATGAAAAATCCAGTTGAAAACAGGGCTGCATACACCATGACAGTACCCACCAACATCAACCCAATTTCCATTCCCAGTCTGCCTTTTTCTTGTTTCTCAGCAGGGTATCGATCCAATACTTTTTTCCATCCCAAGGAAGCAGGTTGAACTTTTCGGTAAAAAGAAAGCAAGACCTCGTCTTTTTCGGGTTGGGTCAGGAAGGTCACAAGTACCCAGCCTACCGTAGTGATGGATACCGAATAAACTAGCTTCAGGTAGGATTGTGCTTCCGGAATATCAATCCAGCCTACCTTGGGATTGATAACTTCAAAGAAGATCGCAACTGCAAACGAGATGGCCATGGCAGAAATTTCCGTATAGGCATTGATCCTCCACCAGAACCAGCGTAGAATAAATATCAAGCCTGTACCAGCACCAATTTGAAGTAAAATCGCAAAAGCAGACAAAGCCGAGGACAGGGCCAAGGCCAAAAAGCTAGACAACACCATCAAGACTACGGTAGAAATTCTTCCTACAGCTACCAACTCCTTGTCGCTTGCTTCAGGCTTTAAAAAACGCAGGTAGAAATCATTTACTATGTAGCTCGATCCCCAGTTGAGGTGAGTAGATAGCGTAGACATCACTGCTGCAATCAAGGAAGCAAGCACGATCCCTACCATTCCTGTGGGCAAGAAGGTTAGCATCGCAGGATAGGCCAAATCATCGCCTAACTTGTCCGCAGGAATATGAGGAAATGCCAATTGTAAATCGTTTACCGTTGGGTATACCACAAGGGAAGCTAGGGCAACAATAATCCAAGGCCAAGGGCGTAACGCATAATGCGCTATGTTGAAAAATAGGGTAGCTCCGATCGCATTTTTTTCATCCTTAGCAGAAAGCATGCGCTGGGCAATGTATCCCCCTCCGCCTGGCTCTGCTCCTGGATACCAGGTAGCCCACCATTGGATGGCAATGGGCATGATAAATAGCGGAATATAAACATTCGGATTGGTGAAATCCGGCACAAAATCCAACTTGGTAGCGACTACCTCATGGCTCAAAAGCTGCTGCAAAGACCCGATTTCTGGCAATTCCAACACGTAATACGCGGCTCCAAAGGAACCAATCATCGCAATGAAAAATTGAAAAAAGTCAGTGAGTAACACTCCCTTGAGTCCTCCAAAAGAGGAGTAAACCACGGTGACCACCGAGGCAATCAACAAGGTTTGAACAGGCGAAAGACCCAACATGACCCCACCGATCTTGATGGCTGCCAAGGACACCGTTGCCATGATGACCACGTTGAAGAATACGCCTAGGTAAATAGCGCGGAACGCACGCAAAAAAGCAGCTCCCTTACCGGAATACCGCATTTCGTAAAACTCTAAATCAGTAGTCGACTCAGATCGCCGCCACAATTTGGCATAGACAAATACAGTCAGCATGCCCGTGAGCAAAAATGCCCACCAAGCCCAGTTCCCTGCAACACCATCCTTTCGGACCATATCCGTAACTAGGTTCGGCGTGTCGGCCGAAAAGGTAGTTGCCACCATGGAAACGCCCAAAAGCCACCAGGGCATGTTGCGTCCAGAAAGAAAAAATTCCTTTGCGGAACTACCTGCTGATTTGGCCGATGCGAGGCCAATCACCAAGGAAATAACGAAGAAAGCGGCAATGATGCCCCAATCTAAGGCAGTAACATTCATAGGATCTTGGGTTAATTGATGGACCAATAAACAAAAAATTATTTAGTTAAGGCCAATCCCTTTTTTGATTTTTTTTAGAAAGATTGCTAGTTCTCAACCTGAAAGAACCCCTAGCTCGCTCAAAAACAAGCCCTTGACCTCCCAAAGTCTTGGGACAGATTCTGGATCCTTTTTTTACAAGAAGAAATTTCTATTTTCGAACCATGTTTGATGCGCTAGCTACCGCCCTCACCCAGGCATACCGCCAGTTTACCGATGCCCCCCTGACGATTCGTCCATTTGGTGAAGGACTAATTCACGAGACACTTTTAGTCAGTCAACTCGATAAAAAATGGATCCTGCAGGGCTTCAATGATTCCGTTTTCCGCTTCCCAGAGCGCATCGATCATAACCTCGGCTTACTTTCAAAGCATGCGGCCATCCATCCCCTGCCCTTCCAGCTTCCCCTTCCCCTACTCAATACAAACGGTAGCGGTCTAACTGCTATCCAAGGAAAAAATTACCGCCTCTTTGATTTTGTCGATGGCAGCACCTTGCAACAGGTACAGCATCCTGCCCAAGCACGAATGGCTGCGCAGGCATATGGAAAGTTTGCCTCTTGGAGCCAGCAGCTGTCCGCAGAAGGTTTTGAAGAGACCATCCCCAATTTTCATCGGCTTGATCTTCGATTTGCACGACTGCAAGAAGTAGCCAACCAGCTTCCCAATATCCCAGAAGAGGAGCAAGCGCTTCTCCAAGGGTATTTGGAGCAGCTGCCTTTAGTGAATTGGTATCAGGAGCAACGCACCCATCTCCCCCTTCGGGTCACCCACAGCGACACCAAAATCAACAACCTGATTTTTTCGAAGGCACTCAGCCAAGTAGAAGCTGTGGTGGACTTAGATACGGTGATGGGAGGTTACCTGATGTATGATTTTGGAGATCTCGTACGAACAGTAGCCTGCAGCCTGCCAGAAACGGCCACCGATTGGGAACAAGTTCAGGCCCTTCCAGAACTGTTTGAAGAGCTCCTTGCGGGCTACCTAGAAGGTTTGAATGGAGCAAATACACCATTGGAAGCGAAATCGCTCCTCCTAGGTGGAGAAATCATGACCCTGATCATGGGACTAAGATTCCTTACCGACCACTTTGAAGGCAATGTCTACTACCGCGTCAGCTACCCACTTCAAAACCTTCACCGCGCTAAAAATCAATTAGCTCTTCTCCAGAGCCAACACGGACATCGCGATCGCTTCGCCAACTATGCTGCATCACTTCAAAAAGGATAATTCGAAGAAGTAGCAAGCCCTTGCCTTTACCTGACAATTTCCTGCAAACCCTTGGCAAAATTGAACGGTCTGCGGTAACTTGCTCTACCCATAAACCGAAGCCCTTGTCTACCATCTTTGAAACCCGCATCGAATACCTCAAGGGGGTTGGCCCACAGAAGGCTGAACTGCTAAACAAGGAGCTGGGCATATTCACCTACGGGGACCTGCTGCAGCACTACCCTTTTCGCTACGAGGACCGCAGTACTTTTTTAAAAATAAAGGACCTCCACGAGGAGCTAGAGCATGTCCAAGTGATGGCACGAATAAAGAGCATTGACTTGGTCGGCATGGGCACCAAAAAAAGGTTGGTAGCCGTAGTGGTGGATGAAACCGGGGAAATGGAGATGACCTGGTTCAAAGGCATCACCTGGGTACTCAAAAGACTACCGCTAGGTGGCTCCTTTATCTTTTTGGGTAAGCCCGCACTTTTTGGACGCAAATGGAGCATGGCTCACCCGGAGATGGAACCCATTGCGGCAGCCAACGAGGCCCGCAACAAATTTCAACCGGTCTACTCTACGACAGAGAAACTCAAGGTTCGCTACCTAGATTCCAGAGGAATATCCCGCATTCTCGAACAGCTGCTCCCGCTCGTCTATCCACAAATTCAAGAGACCTTGTCTCCCGGGATACTGGACCAGTACCGCCTGATGGGTAAAAAGGAAGCCATCCGCCAAATTCACTTTCCCAGCAGCCCTGAGGGCCTTTCCCAGGCTCGCAAGCGCTTGAAATTTGAAGAATTTTTTTACCTGCAATTGCGACTACTCACCCTAAAGGTCACTCGAACCGAAAAGTCCCGAGGACAGGTCCTGGGTTCTACTCAGCTGCTTACCGGTTTTTATACGCAACATCTTCCCTTTCAACTCACAAATGCTCAAAAGCGGGTGATTCGGGAGATTTTTGAAGACATGAAGTCGGGTAAGCAGATGAACCGACTGATTCAAGGGGATGTGGGAAGTGGAAAAACCATGGTTGCCTTTATCAGCATGCTACTTGCCATTGGCTCAGGGGCACAAACATGCTTGATGGCACCTACAGAGATCCTTGCCAACCAGCACTACGAAGGCTTGCGCCATTATGCTGACGCAATGGGTCTCCAGATTGCCTTACTTACAGGCTCCACCAAAAAGGCCGCTCGTAAAGTCTTACATGAAGCCCTGCAGTCCGGAGAATTGGCACTCCTGGTGGGCACGCATGCACTCCTTGAAGAAGTAGTTCAATTTAAAAATTTAGGGTTGGCAATCGTCGACGAGCAGCATCGATTTGGCGTAGCACAGCGCGCGAAGCTATGGGCCAAAAATGAGCAGTACCAACCCCATGTGCTTGTCATGACTGCCACTCCGATTCCACGAACTCTGGCGATGAGCCTCTATGGGGATTTGGATGTGTCTGTAATCGACGAACTTCCAGCAGGCAGAAAGCCCATCCAAACAGTCCACCGCTACGACAAGGACAGACTCAAGGTCTTTGGCTTTATGCAGGAGGAAATAAAAAAAGGGAGGCAGGTGTATATCGTCTATCCCTTGATCGAAGAGTCCCAAAGTTTGGATCTTAAAAACCTGATGGATGGTTACGAAAGCATTGCGAGGGCTTTTCCACAGGTGCCCTTGAGCATCGTCCATGGAGGCATGAAAGCTGATGCCAAGGACTACGAAATGCAGCGCTTTGTGAAAGGAGAAACAAAAATTATGGTGGCAACTACCGTCATCGAAGTGGGTGTAAATGTACCCAACGCATCGGTGATGATTATTGAAAATGCAGAACGATTTGGCCTATCCCAACTCCATCAACTTCGCGGGCGCGTGGGAAGAGGTGCCGAACAGAGTTACTGCATCTTGATGAGTAAAATGGAGCTCGGTCGAGATTCCCGCATTCGCTTGGACACCTTGGTACGCACCAACGATGGATTTGAAATCGCAGACGTGGATCTACGGCTTCGAGGACCTGGCGACCTGATGGGCACCCAGCAAAGCGGAATTACTGACCTTCTGATCGCAGACTTGAGTAAGGATGCACCGCTACTGACTTTGGCGCGAGATGCAGCCCAGCAAGTGTTGGCAACCGATCCTAACTTGGAGGATCCCCAGCATTTCCCAATCCTTCGGCAGGTTCGCCAACAAAAAAATACGGCCGTCAACTGGAGCCGGATCAGCTAAGCTTAAAACTTTTTATTTTTTTCGGTTAAAAACTCTCCCAATTCGCTGCACCAATTGCTTTTCCTTTTCCCAAAAAAAGCGGAACTGCCCAAAAATAAAACCATAGATCAAGAGCATGATTTGGTACAAGGGCAGCACCAGCAGTAGGTACGCGAGGGTATTCATAAACCCTCCTCCTCTTTCGATGCCAAAAAAAGCAAGGATCGGATTCTTAATCAACAAGATGGTAGTTCCAGTACAGGCAAACACAAGCAAGACCAAGAGCACTTGGGTCAGGCTTTTCAGCTGCCATTTTGTTTGTAACCGTTGTAGAAAACCAGGTTTGGTCTGAGTCATTTTTCTAGCAAATTACCAAGTAAATACGCCTTCATTGAGGCTTTTGAGTGCCTGCACCTTGTGCTGTGCATCTACCAAGATGGATACATTGTGTTTGCTGCCCCCAAAAGACACCATACGAATAGGAATGTCCACTAAAGAATCCATTACTGCGCTGATTGAACCCTTGGTTTCTGCGACTTGATTCCCCACCACACAGATAATGGCTTGGTTTGAATCCACTTCCACCGTTCCAAAGCGCCGCAACTCTTCGACAATCTGGTCCAAATGGCTCAAGTCATCAATGGTCACCGATACAGCCACTTCCGAGGTAGTAATCATGTCGATCGGAGTCTTAAAGGCTTCAAAGACCTCAAAAATCCGTCGCAAAAATCCATAAGCCAAGAGCATGCGGCTAGATTTAATGTTGATGGCAGTAATCCCATCCTTGGCAGCAATGGCTTTTACCCCCTTTTCGGCTACTTCTGCCTTGATCAAGGTACCTGCCGCAGCAGGGTCCATGGTATTCAGAAGTCTGACAGGCACATTATGCAATTGCGCTGGCCAGATGGAAGCTGGGTGTAGGATTTTGGCTCCAAAGTAGGCTAACTCAGCTGCTTCATCAAAGGAGAGCTCAGCAATGGGACGCGTGCGATCCACCACCCGCGGGTCGTTGTTGTGCATGCCATCAATGTCGGTCCAAATCTCGCAAACGGACGCATGCACTGCCGCGGCCACTAGGGAAGCCGTGTAATCACTTCCTCCACGCTTTAGGTTGTCTACCTCGCCACGGTGATTTTTGCAGATATAGCCTTGGGTGATGAAGAGGCGCTGATCGGGATGCTGACTCAATTGAACTTTCAAGCGCTCTGAAATTTTCCCCAGCTCCGGCTCGGAGTTTTCATCGATGCTCATAAAATCCAATGCAGGTAGCAGTACCGAAGAAACCTCCAACTCCTCCAAAAGCGTATGAAAAAGCTTGGTCGATAGCAGTTCCCCTTGAGCAAGTATGTCCCGTTGAATCGCCTCGCTAAAGGAAATTTTCAAAAGAATATTCAGTAGTTCAAAATGCTCTTTTAGAATATCCTCTGCTTTGATTCGTGCGACAGGGCTTTTCAAAAGTTCAGGATAGAAGTTTAGATAGTGGGCATGTAGGCTGTCAATCCGCTCCTTGGCAAGGACCTTATCGGCAGTGGCCAAGGCTTCGCCAATACCCACTAGGGCATTGGTGGTACCGGATAGGGCAGAAAGGACCACTAGGGTTGGTTCAGTGCTTCGCGTAATCAAGTCTTTGACTTGATGCATGCGCTCGGGACGTCCTACGGAGGTCCCTCCAAACTTCATTATTTTCAATTGTAATAGGGTATAGGTTAGAATCCAAGCATTTTAATAGCCGTGATGGCGGCTTCATCTCCCTTGTTGCCATGCTTTCCTCCAGCTCGATCAAGGGCCTGCTGCTGCGTGTTCGGGGTGAGCACCCCAAAGATGACGGGTTTGTTGTATTTCAAACTTACCTGCGTGATGCCATGTGCTACCGCATCGCAGATGAAGTCAAAGTGGCGCGTTTCCCCCTGAATCACACATCCAAGGCAAATCACCGCATCGATTTGATCATCTTGCGCACACCACTGAGCGGCCAATGAAAGTTCGAAGGATCCGGGAACCTGCTTACGAACGATGTTTTTGGGATTCACGCCATGCTGAAGTAGGGTTTCATAGGCTCCCGAATACAAAGAACCGGTTACCTCCTCATTCCATTCAGATACCACTATCGCAAATCGCTTTTTGGATACATCGGGGAGGTTGTTGGAATTGTAATCGCTGAGGTTTTTTGAGGAACTAGCCATAGGGAATGAGGGTATTAATGGGGTTAAAACAAAAAAGAGTAAGACAATAAGCGCCTTACTCTTCTAGCATGCTGTTATTAAGCATTACTTAGCGGCAAGGCCTTCCAAGCGCGCTTTGTGTTTTCGAGCCGCAGCGAATTCAAAGGACTCGTAGTATTTTTCCTCGATCTCAGTGTACGTTTGGATCGCTTCATCTACTTTTCCTGCTTCTTCCTGAGCTACTGCTAGTTTAGCAAGGTATTTCGGAGACATGTATTTATTCTCATTCGTACGAGCTGCTTTGGTATATTGAGCAATTGCTTCTTCAGTTTTGCCCAACTCCAAGTTCGCGTCGCCGATCAATGAATATGCTTTCGCTTGTACCAAGTAGTCATCCGTAGAAAATTCTTCCAAGTGCGTCAATGCATCTTCAAATTTCTTCTGCGAAAGGTAAATCGATCCAGTGTAGAAATGCGATAAGTTGGCCGCTTCGGTGCGAGGGTAGTCTTCAATGATGGTCAAAAAACCCTTGTTGATGCCGTCACCATTGAGTGCAAAGTCTACGCTATCCTGCTCAAAGAAGTATACAGCCTGAAACATCTCTGCTTGGGCTTTCTCATTTTGTTGTTGCGTATTGTATTGGAAAAATAGAATTCCTCCAATCAAAACCGCCGCTCCCACAAAGAGGCCTATTATTATTTTGCTGTTACGCTTCAAAAAATCCTCGCCAGGAACTAATTTTTGTGCGATAACCTCAGGGTTTTCGATTAGCTCGTTTTGCTCTGATTTTTTTGTTTCTTTCTTAGCCATGTTGCTCAAATTTCGGTCGCAAATATACGGTTTTTATCAATTACACAAGCACCTCTCGGTGTAGGCCTGGAGACTTATTCCATTACAAAAGGATAGTCCTCCTGAACATATACGTCCTTGAAGGCATCCATACCATCTGGCCAAGGGGATTCTTCGGCAAACTTCACCGCATCTTCTACTTGAGTTTTTACTTTTTTGTTGATGGCTTCAATCTCTACTTCGCTCAAGAGTTCATTTTCACGAATGGTGGAAAGCACCTGCTCGATTGGGTCACGCTGCTTGTATTCTTCTACTTCTTCCTTGCTGCGGTATTTTTGCGGATCAGACATGGAGTGTCCCTTGAATCGGTAGGTTCTGAATTCCAAGAGTGTTGGACCATCGCCACGACGAGCTCTTGCAGCTGCTTCAGCCACCGCCTCGTGTATGGCTTCCACATTCATTCCATCCACTGGGAAAGAAGGCATGTCGTATGCTTCACCAATCTTGTACAATTCGGTGACATTGGAAGTTCGCGCTACGGAAGTTCCCATGGCATAGCCATTGTTTTCAATCACGAAAATCACAGGGCTTTTGTAGAGCATGGCCAAGTTGAAAGCCTCGTGCACTGCTCCTTGACGAAGTGCGCCATCACCCATTTTGGCAATGCAAAGATTTTTGGTTCCGGCATATTTTTCAGCAAAGCCAATGCCTAGGCCCATCGGGATCTGCGCACCAACGATGCCATGACCTCCCAAAAAATTACGTTCCTTATCGAAAATGTGCATGGACCCACCCTTGCCTTTGGTAGTTCCAGTGGCCTTGCCATAAAGCTCGGCCATGATGGCTCCAGGATCTGTTCCTAAACCTAGTGGATGCGCATGGCAACGGTAAGCAGTAATCCACTTGTCGTCTTTGGTCAAGGCAGTGATGGCACCGGAAGCACAAGCTTCCTGGCCAATATATAGGTGACAAAATCCTCTGATCTTTTGTTGGCCATACAATTGGCCTGCTTTTTCCTCAAAACGTCTCATTAAAAGCATGCTTTCGTACCAGAAAGCATAGGTCTCTTTGGAGTAGTTTACCTTGGTCTTTGCAGCTGCAGTTTTCTTTGCCATAGGGTACTGATCAAAATGTGCTATTTTAGGCCTCAAATATAGTAATCCCGACCTAAAAATTAGGATGACTTGCAAATAATTCGCCGCTCACATGATTTTGGAGTCCCTAGACCTCATTCAATTTAAAAATCACCTTCACAGCAAGCTTGCCTTTAGCCCGCAGATCAATTGCTTGTTGGGAAGAAATGGGAGTGGAAAAACGAATGTGTTGGACGGCATCCATTACCTCTCCTTGACCAAAAGTGCCTTGCAAAGCAGCGATGCACTTAGTGTCCAGCACGAAAAGGAATTTTTTACCCTAATCGGTAAGTTTACCGTGGAGTCCAAGCCACTTGAAGTGCGCTGTACCTTGGAGCAGGGCAAAAAGAAACAGATTTTCCAAAACGGGAAGGCTGTCGACAAAGTCAGCGACCATGTGGGAAAAATTCCGCTGGTCTTAATTGCTCCCGACGATACCGAGCTGATCAAAGGAGGTAGTGAGGGCAGGCGGAAATTTTTCGATGGCCTCCTCGCTCAACTAGACCATCCTTACTTGGAGCAGCTGATTCGTTACCATCATTTTCTGAAGCAGCGCAATGCCCTCCTGAAGCAATTTGGGGAAACCGGTCGCCGTGACCTGACGCTGCTGAGCACATACGACGAGGAAATCATCTTGTTGAGCAAAGGCATTGCCAAACGAAGAGCTGCCTTGGTGGAAGAGATTACACCTTTGCTGCAGTTCTATTACGAGAAACTATCCATGGGCCGGGAAAAAGTGGCCTTACATTACGAAACAGAGGCCCTGCGGGATAACTTCCACGACTACTTCCTACAGCTACGTCAGAAGGATTTTGTGACCAAAAATAGCAATGCCGGCATCCACAAGGATGATTTCGAGTTTCAGATCGACACGCATCCCCTGCGCAAGCTGGGCAGCCAAGGGCAGCAGAAGTCCTTTATCATTGCGCTGAAGCTTGCACAGTTTGCGCTATTTGAAAAAGCGAAGGGAGAAAAACCCTTGCTGCTGCTTGACGATATTTTTGACAAGTTGGACGAGGAGCGAATCGTCATGCTGATGCAGCTGGTGTCGCAGGGCAACTTTGGGCAGCTATTTATCACGGATGCACGACCGGAGCGGTCCAAGGAGATCCTCAGTGCTCTGGATGCCGAAGTGGCCTTTTTTTACCTTGAAAATGGACAGGTGCTTTCTCAGGAAATTTGAGTATTTTCAGATTATGAAAACGAGAACTACAAACTTGATGACTCTTGAGGAGTTTAAAGAAAAAAACTACGGCAAACGTGGGACAATAGCGCGTGACGAACTTGAAGCGGGTTATGAGGCATTTAAAATTGGAGCCATGATTCAACACACTCGTGTCGAGATGGGCATGACTCAGGAGCAGCTTGCAGAAAAAGTTGGGACAACAAAATCCTGTATTTCAAAAACTGAGAACAATACAAAAGATGCTCGAATTTCGACGCTTCAAAAAATCATTGAGCTTGGCTTTGGGGGTCGACTTGAACTTTCAATCAAATTTTAACCTTGGACTCATTTCCTAGCTACGTTACTCAGGAATGACCACAAAAAATAAGGGGCCGAAGCCCCTTTAATTTTTACCACAAGGTAGTTGGATATTCTCCTTGCTCGTGTAGCTGCTGCAAGGCCTCAATCACTACCGGACGATCTTCGGTGTACGTCACCCCAAACCAGGTTTTTCCACCTGGCAAAATCTCAAATGCCGCTTCATTGGCTTGAATCAGGTTATTTGCTACGGTAGGAATGTAAAATTCCGACTTCAAGTTTCCTAGATTGGCCGGTAAAAACTCATGCCACATCCTTTCGATATCTTGGAAAACCGCAGGGTGAAATCCCCAAAAATTCATACTTACAGGAGTATTTGGGGCTATTTCAAAAGCTTCTCCTTCCCCTCGACTAAGAATCTGATTCCCTTCTTGAGCGATGGAAGTTCGCTCAGTCATGCCGATGAGCTGCCCTTTGTCATTCGTATCGCATACTCCACGGCTCACAGTCCCATGTGCGGATAGTACATTTTTTAGGGCGTAGCCCACCATAGCATGGAGGTTAGGCTGCACGGTAGTGGTCAAAAACTCACCCAAAACAGCGAAGGCCTCTTTTCCATAAAAATCGTCTGCATTGATCACCGCGAAAGGCTCATGCACCGCATCCTTTGCACAAAGTACCGCATGCGCCGTTCCAAAAGGCTTGACACGATCTGCTTGCTTCAGCTCAGCAGGCACAAAACTGTCTAAGGATTGTAAGACCCAGTCTACTTCAATTTTACCTTGAAGCTTAGGCATAAACTTCTCCTGCGCAATTTCCAGGATCTCCTGCCGAACGATAAATACTACTTTTCCAAATCCAGCTCGGATGGCATCAAAAATCGAATATTCTAGAATAGTCTCCCCATTCGGGCCAAAACCATCAATTTGCTTATTTCCTCCATAGCGACTGCCCATTCCGGCCGCCAAGACTACGAGTGTTGGTTTGCTTGTCATTGTATCTCTTAAAAAAACGTAGGCAAAAATACCCCGAATTCTATTCTGAACAAATACAGATGAATTTTACTAAAGTTCATTTTTAACCCTGTTTTAATTTTTTTTGATTTATTTTTTTATTTTTTACTTCATTTTTAAACCTATTTTTAAATTAAAAACATATTTTTTTATTTTTTTGATTCTTTTTTAATCTCATTTTTTGATTTTTAGTAAAATATTAACTTATTTCCCATCCTGTTTTCAACAAAACCTTTCCTTCCTTGAAAAAATGAAAAAAATCGAAGCCATCATCCGCACCTCTCGCTTTGATTACATCCACCGATGCATTTCCAAATTGGGCGTCAAGTTTCTCTCCTTCTACGAAGTAAAAGGGATGGGATTTGAACATGCCCGACAGGAAACGTACCGAGGAGTAGCCTACGAGCCCGCCTACATCCCGCGCACCAAACTTGAAATCGTCGTTCCAGACGATATGGCTGAAGGTGTAATCAACTGCATCCTCCAAGAAGGAAAAACCAACGAAGTGGGCGACGGGAAAATCTTCGTCTACGATGTACTCGAAGCCTACCGCATTCGCAACCAAGACACGGGCGAAGCCGCTCTCTAATCATTTCTATTTCACCTCACCGCCACCGCTCTCTCACCTATGGAAGCACCTGTTCAAGACCTATTCACCATCAACAACCTCTGGATGATGATATCCACCTTGTTGATCTTTATCATGCACCTCGGATTTGCCACCTTGGAAGCAGGCCTTACCCGAGCCAAAAACACCGTCAACATCCTATTTAAAAACACGATAATTCCCGCATTGGGCCTCCTTACCTATGCCTTTGTAGGATTCAACCTGATGTATCCTGGTGCTGACTTTGCGGGTTCCTTCTTTGGGTTCTCGGGATTTGGTCTCTCCCTTCCTGAGGGCTGGGATACCAGCAATTACAATGCAGGCTACACCTATTTCACCGACTTTATCTTTCAAGCCATGTTTGCTGCTACTGCTGCTACCATCGTATCAGGAGCAGTTGCCGAACGAGTAAAGCTAGGACCCTTCATCATCTTCTCCCTAATCTATGTAGGCTTTTGCTACCCAGTGGTAGGCATGTGGAAGTGGGGAGGAGGATTCTTGAATACCCTGGAAACTCCCTTTTATGATTTTGCTGGATCCACCATCGTACACACTGTAGGGGGCTGGGCAGCCTTGGTAGGCGCGTTTCTTCTTGGTCCACGCATCGGAAAATATACGCCAACAGGCATGAAGGCAATTCCAGGTCACAACATTCCCATGGCAACAATGGGGGTATTTCTCCTCTGGTTTGGCTGGTTTGGATTCAATGGCGGCTCTGTCCTCAGCGCAGACCCAGGCACCGTTTCTCGCGTATTTGTAACCACCTCGCTAGCTGCCTCTGCCGGCGCCATCGGAGCACTACTCACCTCTTACATCAAATTCAAAACCTATGACATCACTATGGTGCTCAATGGCATCTTGGCCGGTCTAGTGGGCATCACCGCAGGCGCTGACAAAATGGGCGTGATGGATGCAGTGTATATCGGAGCCATCGGTGGAGTCTTGGTGGTACTTGCGGTCATTGCTTTTGACAAACTCAAAATCGACGATCCTGTTGGCGCCATTGCAGTACACCTCATTGGTGGAATCTGGGGCACATTGGCCGTCGGAATATTTGGAGATTTGGCAGGATTAAGCCAGCTCAGTTCCCAACTCATAGGAATCGCAGCTGTAGGCGCCTTTTGCTTTGGTAGCTCCTGGCTGATTTTCTTCACCCTCAAGCGAACGGTCGGCATTCGTGTCGATGAAAAAGAAGAGGTCGAAGGCCTAGACATCAACGAACACCAGATGCGGGCTTATCCCGATTTTGCAACGAAAGATTAAAAACTAAACCACAAAAAAATCCCCTGAAAATCTCAGGGGATTTGCTTTTTATTACCCTGGAAGCAAAGTCAGAGGGCCCACATGGCGCAGTAAGATGGTCTGATGCAGGTGGCCAAACTTTGCATAGCACCAAACCTTAAATTCTAAAAACTCCTCGGGAAGCAAGTAGCCAATTCCTTTTTTCAGTTCCCGTTCAAAAAGAAACCTATTGAAGCTTACTTTCTGTAAAATAGTCTTTACGTAATCCAGCATAGTCTAAAAATTTTGAAGGCATTAACTGATTTTAAGTTTTTCTACGGCAGCATATCCCAAGATGTTGCGTTATTTTGAGGGACCTAGCTGAAATTACTCTATTTTCGTACCCATGATTAGTGCAGCACGACATGTATTGGCTTTCTTGTGCCTTAGCGTATTGCTATCCTTTCAGGCATTTGGACAAGAGGTAACCGTGGTTCTCGGCCCCGATCAAATCGGCATCAACGAAACCTTTACGATCAAAGTCACCCTCTCCAACGAAAAAATAAAGTCCTACGATCAATTTCCTGAAATTCCAGGATTTCAAAAGCAAGGCATCTCCCAGTCCTCCTCGATGAATATCATCAATGGGCAAATGAGTAGCTCCAACAGCATCATCCAGTATTACAAGCCTGCCCGCAAAGGACAGTTTACCTTACCCAAATTTTCCGTACTCATCAACGGCCAAGCAGCAGCTTCTCCTGGAAAACGAATTACGGTGACCGATGCTGCGGCAAGTAGCCCCAGCGGAGGAAATGCCTTTGATCCATTCGCAGAGTTTTTCGGAAGAAATGAAGAGGTTCCTGAATTCGTTGAAATCGCAGACGACGCTTTTTTCGCAGTCAACATTGACAAAAGCGAAGTGTATGCCGGCGAAGGATTTACGATGGACATCTCTTTTTTCATGTCCGAGCAAAACCAAGCTCCCTTTCAATTTTATGAGGCAGGAAAGCAGCTCGATGCCATCTTGAAGAAATTGAAGCCTGCCAATGCATGGGAGGAGAACTTCAGCATCACCACCATTGAACCCCAAACAGTAGAACGAAACGGCAAAAAATGGGTAAAATTCAAGGTTTTTGAAAGCACCTTTTTCCCTTTCTCTGAAGGAAAAATAGAAATCCCACGCGTGCCGTGGGAAATGATTAAATACAAGGTAGCCAAGAATCCATCGCTCTTTGGCGCAAATCGGCAAGAAGACTTCAAAACCTTTTACTCTAGCCCTAAGGTCATCACCGTGAAGCCCTTGCCTCCGCACCCTCTAAAAAGTGAAGTGCCGGTAGGAATCTTCCAACTTCGTGAAAACATCACTACCCTGGAAGCAAAAACTGGGGAAGGCTTTAACTATAATTTTGGAATTGCTGGAATCGGAAATATCAATTCCCTCGCGGCCCCAAAGCGTCTTCCTGGCGCAAATCTAAATACATTTGATCCCAATGTGCGGCAGCAGATCAACCGCGGCTACGGGCAAATATCGGGCATCAAAGAGTTTGACTACTTTGTAACCCTCAATGAAGCTGGGGAATACCCACTAGTCAACTATTTCAGCTGGATCTACTTTGACCCGGAGCGTGAGGTGTACGATACACTCAAGCCACAAGCGCTGATTCGCGTTAGCGGAGAATCCAAAATTAATGAAGCCTTGTCTGGCCAGCGCCTCGGAGGAATCTATGATAAAATCGCCACTGAAAGCAACCAATTTTTAAACCAGCGATATAAGTACTATTTTACCAACGCAATCAATATTTTACTCCTGGGCGCTCTCATTGTCTTGGCAGTAATCATCATCCGAAAAAAATAATGGGCAATACATTTGGCAAGCTTTTTAGACTCACCACCTTTGGAGAGTCCCATGGAAAAGCCCTAGGTGCAATCCTAGATGGCTGTCCAGCAGGCTTGGCCCTGGATTTGGAAAAAATACGGACAGAAATGCAGCGCCGGAAGCCCGGCCAATCCAAAATCACCACCCAACGCAAAGAGGAAGACGAAATCGAATTGCTCTCTGGAGTGTTTGAAGGAAAAACCACCGGTACGCCAATTGGTATCCTTATACCCAATGAAGATCAGAAAAGTAAAGACTACGCACACATCGCAGATGCTTTTCGGCCTTCTCACGCGGATTATACCTACTTTGAAAAATATGGGCACCGTGACCATCGAGGTGGAGGCAGATCCAGTGCTCGAGAAACTGCCGCTCGAGTAGCCGGCGGTGCCATTGCAAAGCAGCTACTAGCCACCAAAGGAATTACCATCCAAGCCTATGTCTCCCAAGTAGGGGAAATACGACTTGAAAAACCCTATACCGCACTCAACTTGGACTTGGCTGAAGACAATATCGTACGCTGTCCAGATCCAGAATTGGCGGAAGTAATGATCGAACACATCGATCAAGTACGAAAGGACCGCGACACCATTGGTGGCATCGTCTCCTGCGTAATCAAAAATTGCCCTCCAGGATTAGGTGAGCCTGTATTTGACCGACTCCATGCCGAACTTGGTAAAGCGATGTTGAGCATCAATGCCGTAAAAGGCTTTGAATATGGAAGTGGCTTTGAAGGGGTCACCCTTCGCGGCTCCCAGCACAATGATGCCTTTGTCCAGCAAGACGGAAAAATCCACACGCTTACCAATCATTCAGGAGGGATTCAAGGCGGTATTAGCAACGGGGAGGACATCTACTTCCGCGTGGCCTTCAAGCCAGTAGCCACCCTGATGCAAGACCAATCCTCAGTCAATACCGCCGGAGAATCGGTGACCGTCAGCGGCAAAGGCCGTCACGATCCCTGTGTAGTCCCAAGAGCCGTACCCATTGTAGAAGCGATGGCTGCACTTGTACTTGCTGACTACCTTCTCCTATCCAAAACCAATAAACTTGAAGCCCTTTAACCCAACCCTGTTTTGAAAAAAATACCCTTACACACGCAAATTATCATCGGCCTTGTTCTTGGTCTGATCTTTGGCCTAGTCTCCATCAAGACGGGAATGCCCAAGTGGATCACCTTGGATTACATCAAGCCCATAGGTACTATTTTCATCAATGGACTCAAGATGATTGCCATGCCACTCGTGTTGGCCTCGTTGATCATCGGCGTATCCAACTTGGGGGATATCTCCAAATTGAGCCGAATTGGGGGACGTACGCTATTCTTGTTTTTGGCCACCACCGTGGTATCCATTTGCATCGGCTTGACGCTAGTCAACGTTTTCAAGCCGGGAGCAGCGCTACCTGATTCTACTCGGGAAAACCTCATGGCCTTGTATGAAGGAGATGCCGGTAAGCGTGCAGCATCTGCCTCGCAGCTACAGGATCAGAGCCCATTACAGCCCTTGATTGATATGGTGCCGCAAAACTTCTTTTTGGCCACCACGGACAATGCGGCCATGCTGCAAGTCGTATTCTTTGCCATCCTAGCGGGCATTGCCCTGCTTCAAATTCCTAGATCGAAAGCCGAACCTGTCATGGCCTTTTTTGACGGATTCAACGAAGTGATTACCCAAATTGTCAATTACATCATGGTCCTTGCACCCTATGGTGTATTTGCCTTGATGGCTTCCTTGATTGTGGAGATTGCAGGAGATGATCCCGATTCCGCACTCACGCTACTTTTGGCTTTGCTCAAGTACAGCTTGATCGTACTAGCAGGTCTATTCATTGTCATGGTAGTCATGTTCCCACTCTTGCTCAAATTTATGACCAAGGTTCCTGTCGGCCACTTTTTCAAAGCTATCCGCCCTGCACAGTTACTCGCATTTTCTACAAGTTCCAGTAACGCTACGCTTCCCGTAACCATGAAGATTACGGAAGAGGAGCTCGGCGTATCTGAAAACATCTCCAGCTTTGTTCTCCCTCTTGGAGCCACAGTCAACATGAATGGCACCAGTCTGTACCAAAGTGTGGCCGCTGTGTTTATAGCCCAGGCGCTAGGGATGGAACTCACCTTCGGCCAGCAAGTGATGATTGTATTGACTTCCACTTTGGCTGCAGTAGGATCTGCAGGCGTTCCAGGAGCAGGTCTCATCATGCTTATCGTCGTCCTGGAAGCCATTGGTATCCCAGCAGCCGGCATTGCCCTGATCATGGCTCCAGATCGAATTCTAGACATGTTTAGGACGGTAGTCAACATCACGGGTGACGTAGTGGTAGCCGCTGTCATAGCTAGTAAGGAAGGTGAAGTTTTGGAAGGTGTCGATGCGGAGGCTGCCCCTACCGAAAAGGAATAAACATTCCTAACATGCACAAAAAAGGCCCCGTACGAACGGGGCCTTTTTTGTGTTTAGCAGTTTTAAAGGGCTTAGTGATTTTTCAAGAAGTCTACCAAACGCATAAACTCCGCATCCGTGATCGCGGGAAAGTTGGCAATCCGAAAACTACTTGCTTTGAGAGGACCATAGCCTCCGCCAAGTTGCATGCCTTCTTTTTCAGCAGCCTTTTTGACCGCCGCAATCGCTTCTTCCTTACCCGAGACCGCAAGTACAGTAGTACTTCGAGTGGCGGCATTGTCTACAAGCAAGTCAAAAGTTGAAGACTGCGCTACCACTTTTTCCAAACTAGCCATGCGCTCTCGCAACCGCGCATCTACCTGAGCAATAGGATCCATGTCTTGCAAAACACGATACAGGAGGTAAATCCCCAACACATTGGGCGTGTAGTGGGTCTGGTAGCTGGCTGCATTTTCAAGCATAAAGCTGAGGCTATTGTATCTCCCCCGCTCTCCCTTTCGAGCTACTTTTTCCTTGGCCTTGCCCGAAAGCAACAGTATTCCTAGTCCTGCCGGCAGTCCAAAACATTTCTGAACCGAGGCATACCATACATCTGCCAAGGAAAAATCTAGGACAATCCCCCCCATGGAAGAGGTAGTGTCCACGGCAATCATTTTTTCAGGATAGCGCGCTGCCAGTTCCCGGAGAACGGACATGGACACCTGAGAGGCATTTGCTGTTTCGTTTTGCGTGACTGCTATCAGGTCGACCTCAGGGCCGATTTGCAATTGATCCACAGGAATGGATTCATTAGCAGCTAACTTATGCCCTTGGGTAGCAGGAAGAATGTGCTGAGCATATTCCAACCATTTTTTACCAAAAGAACCCGAATACAAGTGGTAGGTGGACTGCTCGACCAAGGATTGGGAAATAATCTCCCAGCTTTCCGTAGCCGAAGAGGTGAAGAGCAAGGTGAAGTCAGCTGGAACCTGCAACTTCTCTCGAAAAAGCTGTTCGGTATCCCGATACAAATTCATAAACACTGCACTGCGGTGATTGGCACTCAATATCCCTTGGACATAAGCCTCCTGTAAGTAGGCAGGTAGTGCATCGTATACTTTGGAAGGTCCTGGGGCGAAGGTGATCATCGGGAAGGGTTGATTAGAAAATACTGAATTGCCAAGGCATAGCCGGTTAGACCTAGGCCAGCAATCATGCCCACACAGGATTTGGAAAGAATGCTCTTGTGGCGAAACTCTTCACGCTTGTACAAATTGGAGATGTGCACCTCCACCGTAGGCGTGGTAACTGCGGCCACTGCATCGGATAGGGCAACAGAGGTGTGCGTATAGCCTCCAGCATTCAAAATAATGCCATCTACGGAAAAACCTACCTCCTGAATTTTGTTGATTAGCTCCCCTTCTACATTACTTTGGAAGTAGGAAAGCTGGACCTCAGGATACTGGGCCTGGAGCTGAATGAAAAAGCTTTCAAAGGATTCACTACCGTATATTTCTGGCTCTCGCTTGCCAAGCAAGTTGAGATTTGGGCCATTGATTACCTGAATTTTCATGGGTACATCGAAAAGAATTGACTATAAAGGTATTGACTCCAAGCTAGCTTGCCAAAAGCTTGGTTAAGGACTTTTCTGCTTCCGTTCCTTGACACGAAATAGGTAGGCTAGCGTAAACTCAAGGTTGGTCGAACTCATCTCAAAAATACGATCCTGGGACTCTGGATTCGTAAAGTCATAGCCAAAGCGTGCCTCAGCAGACAGGGTAGATTTGCCAAAAAGCTTGGAAATTCCTGCACCTCCTGTAAGTCCATACATGCGCTTGTTGGGGGTATCTGCAGGCTGTCCAAAGGTAGGTAGCTCCTTGGGGGTAGCTCCCGAATACTCCCTAGAAATGTCCTCCACCTGTCTCAGCACCCCGAAGTGAGGACCAAACTTGATTTGAAATCGCCCAGAACGTCCAGCAAAGATACTTGCTAGGATAGGGATTTTGAGGTAGCTAAACTCGGTTTGATTGATCTTCCCTGCATCGTTGACTTGCTTGAAGCCGAGCGTAAGTTGCTGGATATTGAGCTCTACCCCTGCATTTTTGGAGTCAAAATATTCGAGTACCAGGGCGAAGGTTGGAGCGGCAATTCCATCCACTTTTTTGACCCGGGTACCTGCAGTCGCCTGGTAGCTGTAGGAACTGCTACTCAGCCCTCCTCGAACGCCGATACTCAACTGCGCGAAAGCAATTCCTGGCAAGAGAAATAGAACGAGAGCAAAGCACTTTTTAGACATACCTGAACCTACGGAATTTTTCGATTTTCACTATTTTTTATTCAACCTAAAAGTCCCTTGAATCGGCTCCCCAGCCACAGTTAATCCACGCACCTCCACAATCACGGGGCCACCTAAGTCGTTGGAGAAAAAAGAAAGAACCAATTCCCCCTTTTCATTGGTCACCAAATAAGGGTTCCAATACAAGGTCTGCCGATCGTCTTTAGCTCCAACTGGGCTATCAGGGCCGTAAGTACGTGGCATAAAATCGCTCGGTACTTGAAAGCCTTCTAGGGTAAAGGTGATCATTCCCTTTCCTTCCAGAGGATTGTCCTGGTTCTCGTCCATCGCATCCTTGAGGTAAACGGCAATGACCCCATTTTTTCCTTGATCTCCGAGCATAGGCACCATCCGGGTGACCACCTCCACCCGATCAATATCAAAGGCATTGATGTTTCGAATGTTATCTGCAGCAGTGGCCATGCCTCCGCCAACAAGAACTACCCCATCCAACATGACTACAGGCTCCATCGAACCAAGGGCCGAAACCGCTCCACCTCGAAGGCGGATCGTTTGTTGCCCAGTGCCCCCTACCAGGGTCACTCGGGCACCTGGAATATTTCCTACTAGGCTATTTACCAAATCTGTTGCACTTCCGGTCTTGGTCAACTTTTCTCCTTCAATGATAAAATCCGGATTGCCATAAATGGCTTTTGGTCGCACCTTTTCCGACTTAGCTTCCGGGTTGGCTACCTCAGGATCAGGAACTTTTGCTGGAGTAGCCAGCGTGGTGACTTTGGGAAAATAGGGCATTTGGGGCAAGACCACAGGCGCTTTGAGGGGCTCTTGGAGTTGGACATTCAGTGTCCGACCTTTTTTGTCAGCAGCCACCAAACCTAGGCGCATCGGTCCATAAAATTCCATGTTCTCCATCGCAAAGTCTCCTTCGGCATTGGAAGTTAGATTGATCAAGCCCTGGAATTCATTCACAAAAGCAGTTACATCGGTACCGACCCCTTTCCCTTTGGCATCGGTTACTTTTCCTGTTACCGAAATACTCGTTTCAATGGGATACGGAAATCGTTCCGTTCCCAGCGTTTCTGGGATTTGGCTGAGCTTCAGACTTGGCACCAGATCCACCTCTCTCCGGATAGGTACGAGCTGCTCTGCATCCCATATACTTACCGAAAGGGTAGCTGCTGAGGGCCTCCCTTTTTCGTCTGTAAGCTGCAGTCTTAAGTTTACCTCTTCCCGGGGACCGAAATTTGATTTATCTGACTGCAGTTGCACTCCTTTGTTGGTCCATTGCTCATTGATCTCCGATGCTACGATTCGTTTGTAAGGATTCAGCACAGGGAGGGCTTGCATAAAGTACTGGTTGGGACCGTAATTTCGCATCCAGTTGGTGTAGGCCCTCAGGTAGTAGTACTCACCCTCTAGTGAATCAGGCAATAGGAGATCTCCAACCACGATGCCGTCGCGAATTGGGAATTTCTTTGCAAGGAGAATGTCACGTGCATTGGAAATCACTTCCACATGGAGCACCTTGCTCAGTTCGTCTCTCAGGTAGGGGTTGCCGTAGGCAAAATATCCTTTAAAGAAGAGGGAATCTCCTGCATAGTAGTAGGGCTTATCGGTGTGGAGGTACACCTTCTCCTGGTAGTTTTTGGCTGTTTTAGCCAAATCTTGCAGCAGCAGTGCTTTTACCGCATCGTAGTCTAGGGGAAGCAAATTTGAAATTCGCTTGCGGTCCATATCGCCTGAGAAAACCAGATCTTCGGGGTTGAGGATCGAACCATTTTCCCGAACGCGCACTTGCCCATTTTTTACTTCCAGCCAAGAGATCGGGTATGGGGCATCTCGGTACGTATTGGCTTGTGCAAAGCCTTTCTGGTAGTGAATTTCGATGCGGCCTTTGAGTTGCAGCAAATATTCCTCAGGAGTACTGCCTGGAATGACGAGGGGATCAGCCTTGTAGGGCACGACTGACTTTCCCAGTTCATTTGCAAAAATATCGGTACGGATATTCATGCTGGCAGAGCCTCCGGCCTTGTCTCCATAAAGATAGAATCCTTCCCGTTCGTAGGTGCCTTTGGTTATTGCCCGAAAGAGGTTCATGGGAGAGCGCTGGTAAATTGTTGCTCGGTTTTTCTCCCAAAGGGCTTGCTGCGCATCCGAGTCGGGAGTTAGAAATTCAAACCTGGCGGCTCCTACGATGCGGTAGTTGGTAGGCGCATCCAGAAACTCGGTTAGGTTGAACGTGATTTTATAGCCTAGGTAGCGGTTTTCGATTTCGATTGGCTGCTCCGCTAGAGCTAGAAAGGTCCCTTTTTCAGTGGGGATAGGGAAATCGATAACCCAAGGATTGAGGATGCTGGTTTGTGCAGCAGCTTCGTCTATGCCTAAAAAAAGACTTTGGAATTTGCGGAGGTCACGCTCCCAGCTTTTGTCGCGAGATGCCTTTACTTCCTGTTCGGTGAGCTCTTGTTCCAGAGGAACTAAGTTAAGGTTGAGGGTAAAAGTTCCCCCAGGTTTTAGCGTAATTTTGCGTGTTTGGGCGGTATAGCCCAAAAAAGAAAAACCAATCTCTACCGTCCCGGCTTCTATCCCTGAGAGGGTATAGTTGCCCTGCATGTCGGTTGCAGTGGATACGGTCGTGTTGTTGATAAATACCGAACAAAAAGGGAGTGCCTCTCCAGTTTCTGCATCTTTTACCGTACCTGTAAGCGTGGCAGTTTGTGCTACAGCGAGGGCGGAGCAAAATAGAAAGAACGCAAGTAGGCAGGTATTTTTCACAGAAGTAGAAGAAGATGAAGGAGTTATGCTAATTTTCCAACGGGAGCCTGATCAGGGGTTCATTCAGTAGAAAAGTTCCATAAATAGGCTCTCCAAGTTCCGTAATCCCACGGACTTCTACTAAAATTGGCCCTGATTTTTCGTTGAGCAAAAATTCAATGGGTATAGAAAGCCGTGATCCATCGTTGGTAAGGCTGGGATTCCAATACAGGGTCGGCCGGAAGGGATTTAAGAAGGGGTAAAACTTTCTACTGGATTCGGTGACTTCAAAAGGTAGACTTGGTGCAAATCCCTGCAGTTTCAGCAAAGTGAAGTTATTTCCCTCTTTTTGGAGTTGCTCCCCGGATTTGAGGATGATGGATATCACCCCATTTCGGCCCAAGTCTCCATACATGGGCACCAAACGCCGAATGACCTCGACCCGCTCGATGTTGAAGATATTGACCCCTTCCAGCACCTCGTAAAACGTTCGGCCTCCTCCTCCACCTCCAAGCAACGTGCCTGAAGATCCATTTGCGGGCACCCCATTGATTAGCACTAGGGGTTCACCCCCTCGGAAGGACACCCGAACATTAGGAGGCGTGCCGACAATCCTCAGACCTGCCACCTGAGCGGATAAGGCATAAATAAATTGGAGGGTAGTCCCTACTAAGTTCATCCCCTCAGTCTCCACTACTTTATCCGGCTTCCCATAAATCATCGGACCAATGGAATTTTCCTTTTTTTCTTCTACCACAGCCTCCGCCAGCATGATCTCTCCTTTTTGAAGCGGTTGGATAGGACGGTAGGAGGCATCGGCCTGGGCGCCCCTTGGTACTACCTTTGGAAAGGAAATGGAGCCCAAATCACTTGTGCTGGGGTAAGATTTAACATCCAATTGAATCACACGAATCGGCCTGGCATTTTGGTCGGTTGCCTGTAAGGACACCTCAAAGTCGCCGGAAAAATTGGTTGCCGGAAAGTTAAAGGCCCCATCTTTCGCTGACTTAAGGGTACGAACATTTTCGTATCCGTTGATAAAGGCCTTGATGGATCCTTGAATAGGTGCTCCGGTTTCGTCAAGAAGTTTACCTGCTAGCTCAAAGCCTTTTTCTACAGGATACTCCGCCACTGCGGGTTTCCGTTTGGATGACTGCAAAAGCACTTCCATCCCCTTGAAATCAGGCACGTGAACCGCCTGGTTCCCATCCAGTACCGAAACAGAAAAGTTAGATTTTAAGGGCTTCCCCTCCTCGTCTACGGCCATGATGTTGAGCGTGACCTTTTCCCCTGCTCCGTAGCTTTGCTTATCCGTAAACACACCGATGTTTTTAGATCCTGATTCAATCGGGAAAGAGGCAGGCTGAAACTGGTGGGATAAAATTTGGATAGGCATGATGAGCTCCTCTTGTTCGTAATTAAGGCCCCAAGCGGTGTAGGCGCGCAGGTAAAAATTGCCCGTTTCGGCCAGATCTGGAAGGGCTAGGTGTCCCTGGGCAACCCCATTTTTGATTTCCACGACCTGATGGATCCATTCGTAGCCTGTAGAATCGATCAGCTCCAGATGCAGCACCTTACTTAGCTCCTCCGCCATCAAGGGACTTCCATAGGAGAGGTAGGCTTTGAAATAGATGTGTTCTGCAGGCCAGTAATGCTTTCGATCCGTGTGCAAATAGATTCGTTCTTGCATCACCAGCTCATTTTTTTCAAGATTGGCCAGTTTGGTCAACCGATCCGCATTGAAATTGGAGGGTACCCCAAAAAT
>CAMDLI010000015.1 GCA_945901615.1 Spirosoma fluviale | reverse complement strand
CCTACTTCGGTGCTGTAGGGAATTTCTTTTTTATAGTTGGTAAAAATTTTTTCTCGAATGATCTCAGATGCAAAGAACCGCTCGGGACGGTCTGTTAGTTCCTCTTTGTCGTAAAAAGGCGGGTGAACTGGCAGGCGTTCTACAATTTCCTGGAGGATTCGTTCGGTGTTGAAGCGCTCGAGTGCTGCAATCGGAATGACGGTAGCTGCTTGGATTCGAGAAGTCCAGTACTCGGTCACTTCTTCCAGCTGTCCTTCTTTGGCTAAATCTATTTTATTGATGACCAATAAGATGGGTACGCCTGAGGCATTCATTTTTGTGATGACCTCTTCGATTTCCTCGTCTGTTTCGTACAAGTCCGTCACAAATACAATGACATCCGCATCTTCTAAGGAGAGCCTAACAAAGGTCATCATGCTTTTGTGAAGTTCGTACTTTGGCTTCAACATGCCGGGAGTGTCAGAAAATACAACTTGATACTCGTCGGTGTTGATTAGACCAAGGATGCGATGGCGGGTAGTTTGTGCTTTGGAGGATACTATAGATAGGCGCTCCCCTACAAGGATGTTCATCAAGGTAGATTTTCCTACGTTGGGTTTTCCGATGATGTTGACAAATCCTGCTTTGTGGGAAGGGGAGATCATTTCTGATATTTTTTGCAAAGGTACTTGATTTTCGAGAGTTTGTCCTTACCTTTGCATCACTATATCGTAGGATGGATCCGCCGCGGCGGATTGTCGGGCTTTATTAAAGACATATCGCGGGATGGAGCAGTTGGTAGCTCGTCGGGCTCATAACCCGAAGGTCACAGGTTCGAGTCCTGTTCCCGCTACATTGAGAGAGGATGCTTCGGCATCCTTTTGTGTTTTAAACTACTTAGCAGAATTCTGGGCTCATATCCGCCGCGGCGGACACAGGTTTGCCTCCTCCCGCTACATTGAGAGAGGATGCTTCGGCATCCTTTTTTTGTTTAGGACGTATACTGGCTTTGGGGCCACAGGATTGCACATTATCCTACCCAACCTAATTTTTTCACTTAATTTTTTTAATCATGTACACTGTTTACGTTTTGTACAGCAGAGCATTTGATACATGCTACGTGGGCTACACTTCCGATCTTCCTTCAAGATTACTTTCTCACAATGAATTGGGAACTTCCAATTGGAAGCTCATCTACAAGGAAGAATATTCAACCAAAAGAGCCGCTATGCAGCGGGAAAAAGAGTTGAAATCAGGGGTGGGGAGGGAGTTTATTCGAAAAAATATTCTTAAGGATATATGAATTGTATGCTATCCGCTATCCGCCACGGCGGACAAGTGCTTGTGGACACCCATTTGCCTCTTATTCCCGCTACGCAGAAACCATTTGAAGCATAAAATTATATTGATACCCCCTTAAAACCGATAGATTTTTTTGCCTTTTGCTTTGTTTGTTTTCTAAATAACTAAAAAACCCAACTTCTTTTTCATCAATACGACTAACTAGTTTAAAATAATCATAGCTGTTTCAATCTAGGTGCCATTAAGGAAATTTACCTGTAAAACACCTAACCAAATTGCACTTGAATAAATTGTACTTATTGCTTAAACTTACTAATGGATTTACTCTAAATCACTGAGGTTTAATTTTTATCTACACCAAGTCAACCTGAATCCCATGTCTGCCGCCCGCCAATCATTCCTTCTTTCCTTTTTTCTTTTTCTGATACTATTGGCTTGCAAACCTAAGGAATCTACCGAGGTAGAAACTTCTACAGAGCCAACCCTTTTGAATCTTGTCCAAAATGATGAAGAAGGTACAATTTCAGTTTTCCGACAAGGAGAAATAGAGCCACTGCTGATCCAAAATGCAAAGGAAGATTTCCGGCCCTACATCCATCCCATGATTGCTCCCGATGGGAAAGGCATCCTGACGGAGTACAGCCCGGGTCATCACAAGCATCAGACAGGACTTTATTGGGGCTTGACCCGAGTAAATGGACGCGATTACTTTCATAATCCGCAGGGAGATTATTGGAAAAAAGTAGCCCTAAATATTGTGGAAGAAAGTGGAGAGCAAGTGAAGTGGCAGACCATTTATCAGTTGTTGGATTCCCTTGGCGAGACAGTTATGGAAGAAACTCAAAACTGGACTTTTAGTGAAGTGAACGGAGAATACACGCTGGATTTGGAATGGAAGGGCCAAGCCAAAACCAAAGTCACGATTGGACAATATGACTATGGAAGCTTATTTGTCCGAATGCCCTGGAAAGAGGGGATTGATGGGGAAATCATCAATGCGGCACGTCAAAAAAATGCTCAAGCTGAAGGTCAGCCTTCCATGTGGATAAATGTAGGAATGACTGTGGAAGGCAGAGAAGACCGTGCTAATATTGCAATATTTGACCATCCAGAAAATCGAGGCTACCCCAACAAATGGCGCGTTGATGGTCAGTTGGGTTTGGGACCTGCATTTACAAAGGATGGGGATTGGATCATCGAACAGGGGAAAACGGAGACCATCAAACTACGTCTTTTAGTCCAGACAAACGAAATCAATGATGTAGAAATGACCGAATCCTGGGGGAATTTTTCTGGAAGAAAGGGGGTGTATAACACGACCGAGCTTTGGGCCTTGGCCCAGGAAGAAGGCAGAAATGCAAAATTCCTGACCGCTCAGGAAGCCGTGGATGCCATGACCATCAAGCCTGGATACAAAGTAAATGTATGGGCATCCGAACCCATGATGACCCAACCGATGGCTTTTTGTTGGGATGACCGGGGAAGGTTGTGGATAGCAGAAAACAAAGATTATGAATCCCGGGGATACGGTTTCTCCAACTCCGGAGAAAGCCGGATTTTGATTTTAGAGGATACGGATGGTGATGGAAAGGCAGATACTCAAAAGATTTTCATGGAGGGTTTGGCGTTCCCGGCAGCAATCGCGGTGGGATTTGACGGAGTTTTCATCGGTGCACCACCCAATCTGATCTTTGTCCCTGACAAAAACGGGGATGATAAAGCCGATATGGACAAGATCGAAATTCTTCTCACAGGTTGGGGAATTCGAGATCGCCACGAAACACTGAACAGCTTACATTGGGGCCCAGATGGTTGGCTTTACGGTTTGCAGGGTTTTGCAACACCTTCCAAAATCCGCAAACCTAGCGGCGATGCAAAACTCTATTTCCATAAAGACGCCTTTCCGGAGGATCTTCTTGAAAAAGAGGGAGTGGACATCAACGGCGGTGTGTGGCGCTACCACCCTGTTAAAGATCGATTTGAAGTTGTGGCCCATGGCTTTAGTAATCCCTGGGGAATCGACTATGACGCCAAAGGCCAACTTTTTATGAGCGCCTGTGTGATTCCTCATCTCTGGCATGTGATTCCAGGAGGAATTTACCACCGTCAAGGCGGGCAGCATTTCAATCCCTTCGTGTATGAAGATATCAAAACCATCGCTAATCACAGCCATCGTTCTGCTCATGGAGGTGCACGAGTCTACCAATCCGATGCTTTTCCAAAGGAAGAACAGGGGCGGATTTTTATGGCAAACATCCACGAGCATGGGGTTCTTTCGGATATTCTAATTCCTAGGGGTTCAGGTTTTGAAGGAAAGCACGGAGATGAATTTATGCTTGCCAACAATGCCCAATGGGTAGGATTCAGCATGGAAATTGGTCCAGACGGAGGGCTTTATGCTTTGGATTGGCACGATGCCGATATCTGTGGCAAGGAAGTTTTGAATGAGGAAACAGGAAGGATTTTCAGGATTATGCCTGAAAAATCACTGGCTCAAGACTTCCCCGGAAGGTATTCTGATTTGAACAAAATGAGTGACGCCCAATTGGTCGCTTTACAAACAAATTCTTCTGACTGGCATTCGCGTCGGGCCCGCGGCATTTTGCATAAGCGAGCTGTTAATAAAAAGCTTGACTCTAAGACTAATCCGGCCTTGAAGGTGATTTTCTCAACTCATAAAAATCAGGATTGGCGGCTTCGTGCCATGTGGACTCTTCATCAAACAGGAGGATTTACGGAAAAGGATTTGATCAATGCGCTTTCAGACAACAATTCACATATTCGCGCTTGGGCTATTCAATTACTTTGTGAGGATATGAAACCTTCTCAAGCAGTCTTTACAAAGTTTTTATCAATGGCTAGGACTGATCTCTCCCCTGTGGTTCGCCTTTATTTAACTGCTGCCTTGCAAAGGATCCCAACAACACACAAATGGGCTTTAGCAGAAAGACTGATTCAGCATTCTGAGGATGACAAAGATCCTAACCTGCCCAAGATGCTTTGGTATGGTGTTGAACCCCTCTTTGCTCAAAATGTGGATAAATTCCTTGAATTGGCTCAGAAATCTACACTCAGTTTTGTTACTCAAAACATAGGTAGAAGAGCTGTCGATGGAGATAAAATCGAAAAATTAGTTGCTCTGATAGGTAAAGGAGGCTCCAATAGCGTATTGCTGATGTCCGGAATGCTAAGTGGAATGGAAGGTCGGACAGACCTGAAAATTCCAGCTAACTGGAAAGCAGTAGCCGATAAACTGCAAAAATCCGGAGGAAAGCAGCAGGCATTGGTTTTAGAAATTTCAAGTCTTTTTGGTGACAAAGAAGCAACTCAAAGAGCTTTTGCAATGCTAAAAAATAAGTCAGCTCCTAAAGATCAACGAATAAAAGCTCTGCAAACCCTTACTGCCCAGCAGCAAAAAGGATTGCTGGCAGAAATCCCTTATTTGATTCAGGAACCCAGCATAAGAATTGATGCCATTCGATCAATCGCAGCTTTTGATGATGAGTCCTTAGGGAGACTGATTCTGGAAAATTATCCTAAATTTTCCCCATCGGAAAAACTCGAAGCCATGCAGACCCTGTCATCAAGAGCACGTTACGGAAATATGTTGACAAAGGAAATCAAGGCAAAAAAAGTGGCTAAATCCGAAGTTCCGGCAAGTGTGGCCAGGCAACTTCTGCGTGTGGTAGGAAGTGGTTTCATTGAGGTTTGGGGTCCAATTGAGTCTGTTCCAAGCAATCAAGCGGCCTATGACAAATACCGAGGAATACTTAGCTCTAACACAAAAAATTCTGCCAATCTCAAAATGGGCAAAACAGTCTTTTCAAAATCCTGCGGAAGCTGCCATAAAATGTATGGGGAAGGCGGAATCATTGGCCCAGATCTCACTGGTTCCAATAGAACTGACCCTGAATATATCCTTATGAATGTACTCGAACCCAGCGCTGAAATTCAGGATGACTATAAAATGGTGGTAATCAATACACGTGACGGGAGGACTTATTCTGGCAATATCATTTCCGAAAACGAGCGCCAGCTTACTTTAAGAATTGTGGGACAAGATCAGCTAATTATCAACAAATCGGGCATTCTTTCAAAAGAAGTAACTGATGTATCAATGATGCCCTCAGGACTATTTGAAAACTTGAGCAAGGACGAAATAGTCAACTTGATGGCTTATTTGAAGATAAATAAAAAGCTAAATTAGCCTAAGCTACCCGAGGTTAAGGAAACAGGCTTCCTGTTATTAAGAGATACTCAAAGGAAGATGCCTAAATGCAAGTAGAAACTGATTGAATTAAAATAGACCCTATACTGACTATTTTTTTCTCAAGATTATTTCTTACCCTTTGCTTTTAGGAACTCCAACCTCATCCGAATATCCCCTGCTCTAGCTAACATGCAATCTCAGGTCTATTAGGAGATAAGGTCATCCATCCCAATCAAGATGGGGCCGTAAGCGACCGAGGCGATGGAAAGAACTTATAAACTCCAACGATTGCCCACCTCGGAAACTGGAATACATGGCTCAAAGGTTCCTGGGACAGGATCATAGGCCAGTACGTTCTTCCCTATTTCCTCTGAACTGAAATAGGCCCAGATCGCCATAGACTTGATGGACCTGTAAAAACCAATAGGCTCTTGTTTCCCTACCGCGGTGCCCCAAACTCCCGGACTGAATTTACCGGAGTTCTTTTCTGCAGCTTGCAATACTTTTTCCCGATCCGAGGCAGTCAATTCGATGAAGGTACCTCCAAAGTTTTTTTCGCAGTCCGAATTGAAGGCAGCAATTTCTGACCGCATTTTCTTTTGCGCTTCTTCGTTATAGGTCTTTGCAATGACCTTATCAATAAACATATCCGACTTTACGTCCAAAGCTCCGGGCGTATCCGTACGAGGCAATATTGTGTCTACTAGGACAGAGATTGTTTTGGCCTCAGTTTCTGTAAAAAATAGCGGTTGCCAATCCAATCGGTTCTCGCTCTTGCACGATTGCAATAAAGAGAACAATGAGGGTATGGCAACTGCCGAGCCTGCCAGAACACCTGCTTTTTTAAGTGCGCTTCTTCTATCCATAACGATTAAAGATTATTCTTTTTTAATTCAGAAACTGCATAATCAGCGGCTCTGGCTGTTATAGCCATATAGGTCAACGAAGGATTTACACAAGAGGAAGACGTCATGCACGCACCATCCGTGACGAATACGTTTTTGACACTGTGTATCTGGTTAAAACCATTTAAAACCGATGTCTTTGGGTCCCGTCCCATTCTAGCCGTACCCATTTCATGTACTCCATATCCAGGGGAATGGTTGTTGTCAAAACCCATCACATCTTTTAGGCCTGATTTTTCCAGCATTTCCACAGCATCTTCCTGTATTTGCTTGTTTATTGCCTTTTCGTTGGCTTTAAACTCTGCGTCTATGGACAAGGTAGGTTGTCCCCATTTGTCTAAGACTTCTTTGTTTAAATACGCCTGATTGTCATGGTAAGGCAGACATTCTGCAAAACCAGTGATAAAAAATTCCCAGGGCCCTGGTTTTAAGATGCTATCCTTGTAATCCGCACCAAATGATTCAATATTGGCGGGATTACCACCACGGAATCCAGCCCCTTGGTATCCAAAACCGCGAAGAAATTTATCCGTTTTGGATTTCTCATCGATGTTCACATATCTCGGGATGTAAATTCCATTGGGTCTTCTCCCTTTGTAATATTCATCCTCAAAACCATCTACTTTTCCCGTGGCACCTACTCTGTAGGTATGGTCCATCAGATTATGTCCAAGTTCCCCGCTATCATTACCTAAGCCATTCTCAAATCGGTTTGAAGTTGAATTCAATAAAATCTGCGTGGTACCTAAGGTGGAAGCATTTACGAATATAATTTTAGCTGAATATTCGATATCCTCATTCGTTTCAGAATCAATTATACGTACTCCTGTAGCCTTGCCTTTCTGTTCGTCGTAGATGATAGATTGTACAATGGAATAAGGTCTGATGGTTAAATTGCCCGTAGCATCTGCTGCAGGAAGGGTCACCGCATTACTGCTGAAATAAGCTCCAAAGGGACATCCTCTGCTGCATCTGTTTCTATTTTGGCATTTTCCTCTACCATTGAGTGGTTCGGTAAGGTGCGCCACCCTACCAATAATCATATTTCTTCCAGCGAAGTCCTTTTCTATTCGCTCTTTAACGTGCTTTTCCACACAATTCAATTCCATGGGAGGAAGAAAATGGCTATCCGGTAATTGTGGTAAACCAAGGGCCTCTCCACTAATCCCGGCAAATTTTTCTACATAGGTGTACCAAGGCGCTATATCCTTGTACCGGATCGGCCAGTCCACACCATGACCGTCTTTGGCATTGGCTTCAAAATCCAAATCACTCCATCTATAGGTTTGCTTACCCCATAGCAAGGATTTACCTCCCATTTGATGCCCTCTAAGCCAAAGAAAAGGTTTTACTTCTGTATATGGATTCGCTTGATCGTCTGCCCAGAAATGCTCTGTCTCCAAATTAACCCATCCAGAACGACCGTTTTTGTAATGTTTCTCCTTTTGCTCAGGGGTAAGTCCGCCTCTCAATTCCATGTCCCAGGGATCTAGGTTCATGGTCGGGTAGTCTACCACATGTTCCACTATTCTCCCCCGTTCCAAGACCAAGGTTTTTAGTCCTTTTTCACAAAGTTCCTTTGCGGCCCAACCGCCGCTGATACCCGAGCCTATAACAATCGCATCGTAGGTAGTTTCTTTTTGAGCTTTTGTATTTAGGTATGCCATTACAACGAATTAAAATTCAAGTTTGAATATAAATGGAATTTTGAAGCTTTCAGATTTACACAAGTAATTTAACACTTAAAGTCAACTTTGGTAGCTACTTGTTGACTCAATCGTACTTCCACCAGACCGGTGCCTTGATCGTCCAGCTTCTCCCCTGCGCCCTTGCCGCGCAACTTCTACATTCGGAAGGGTATGCATCATCAGGCGTGCTGGGGATGAATTGACATGGGTCGAGGAGATAAAAAGGCACATCGGCATTCGTGGTATAGATTCTAGATGTTGTGGTCTTGGCTACTTCAAAGTATCCAAGTACCGTTTCTTCGCTGTCCTTTACATTGAAAATGTTCCCATTTACAGGAGCAGGAGGAATATCAAACAGAGATCCTTGGTTGTTGATGACAATTTTGATCCGCTCCCAATAGTTATAAGCATCCCTAGTAATGCTCAATTGCTTTACAGTGACAAAGAATGGATATTGAAATGAATTATCTACCGAGCGTCTTCCCAACAATATGGTTGAATTTCGGGTACTTGTCCCTGAGCCATCAAATAAATTAATCCGATTTGGTTCGATCGCATCCGAAATAAAGCAAGGAGGGGGTTGCGGTGGAGGAATACCCGTTCCTCTTAACCATGCCAAAGGCCATAAATAGGTTTCCTCAATCGTCCATCTCAGGTAAATTGGATCTCGGGTGTCAGGAAGCGTCGTCTTTGAAAAGACTTTAAATACGTATTCAGGCTTTTCCGTTCTGAAAGGTTCGTTGTCAAAAGTAAAGCTGAGCACATCCTCTGCATCCAGTTCTGGCACTTTTTCATACTTAGAGAGGTATACTTTTCCATCCACTACTACTTCCAAAGCATAACTTAGCCCTTCAATAGCCCTAAAGCCAACCAATTCATATTCCCCAGTCTTCAAACTGGTATAGGGATACCTTGCACCGGATGTACTCAATACTGTAACCTTGGCATTTGGGACACCTCTCGGTGCTAATCCTGATAGCGCAGTACGACTTACAGTCACTACCTGCCTTTCATCAACATCAGTGAATAAACCATATATGATGAGCTGACCCTCCTTGGTTTCACCGAGAAAATCTAGCCGATCAATACAGGAAACAGTAAGCACTAGAAATAGGGCAAATACCAGGACAGAGCGGATTGATATTTTTTGATTCTTGTTCATTTTCAGAACTTTACTGTGTAGGTGAATGAAGGGAAAGCTGTTCCTAAAATCGAAACCTGATAAGGAACCAATCTTGGAACCCGGCCCTCTCTTTGGAAGAAAACAGAATACGCATTTCTCCTTCCGGTAAGGTTGTAGATGCTAAAATTGACTTTATCATCCCATTTCCGTACAAATCCATTTGTCAGGTAAGAAAAGTCAATTCTAAAGTAATTTGGGATTCTAAACTCATTCCTATTCCCAAAATTGGGAACTGAAACCGCTCCAATGACATAGTTGGATGAAATTCCTGTTACCGGTCGCCCAGATGAAAAATTGACATTGGTATTGAAAGATCTGCCTTTTTTCATGCGGAAATTAGTCACCAAGGAAATGTTGTGGGGTTTGTCAAAATTGGTTGCAAACCAATTTCCTTGGTTGACTTGGATTTCGGGAAATTCTGAAGTGGTCCTAATAAAAGACCTGCTGAAGGTGTAGGCAAGCCAGCCTGTAATCCCTCCGCTGTTTTTTTGGATCATTAGTTCAGTGCCAAAGGCAAGGCCTTCTCCCTGTATCAATTCTGTTTCCAAATGTGGATTTAAGAATAAGTCCGCAAAATTTCGGTACTCTATTTGGTTGTCCGTACTTCGGTAGAATCCTTCAAGGGAAGTCGACCATTCATCTTCTTTGAAATTTCGGAAGTAACCTAAAGAAGCATTGTGGGACCGTTGAGGAAGAATGTAATTTGTGCTCAGCTGCCACAAATCAATAGGAGTCGGGCCGGTGGCATTGGAGATCGTCTGAAGGTATTGGTTCATCAACGAATAGCCTCCTTTGATGGAATTGACTTTGTCAAAAGTCCATCTGAAGGAAAATCTAGGCTCAAGACCATTGAAGTTGACGATACTCCCACTTTCTACATAATCTACTCCATTGATGGTAAACCTCGATTTCGGAAGTCCTTCTTGATACCTGAAGATGGAGTCGGGCCCCAGTTGGGCATAATTAGAGTACCGGAGACCACCCGAGAAGGAGAGATTTTCAGTGGGGTTCCAATCTGCAGAGATATAGGGAGCATATTCCAAGCCTCTTTGCTTTTGGATCGTTTTTGGCACTATCCCGGATTCCTGTGTCAAGGGGATTAAGGATTCCGATCGCATCTGGTATTGAATGGCTTCGGCTCCGAAGTTGAACTCTAATTTCTCCAAGGTCCATAATCCAGATATTTTACCTTGGTAGTAATACAAGCCATTTTCGATTTTGGATGGATCGACCGTAGAAGGTTCAAAAAAACTATTGTCGAATGAACCGTATGCGACCATCCCGACAAGCGAAAGATTATCTGTTACTAAATTCTTACTTGTCAAAGAGCCAACAAGGTTGCTCCAATCAAATCCAAATTGATTGGAAAACTTGAAATAATCCCCGGTATTTAGCAGGCTAAAGTCCAGGCTATTTTTTTTAGTAAGCTGGTGGTTAATGTCAAAATAGATGTCATGAAACCTGATATCACTGTTTTTGATATCTCCTGCATCGGCCAAGTTCAACAGCCAATTGGCATTGGACAATCTAGTCGCCAGAAGTAGGGAAGTTTTTTCAGGAACAATGGGCCCTTCTACCAGCAGTTTGCTGACAGCAGTGCCCATTGAGGCACTTCCTTCCCATTTTTCTTTATTCCCATTACGCATTTCAATGTTGAGGGCAGAAGAACTCCTTCCTCCAAAATAGCTTGGAACAGCTCCTTTATACAAGGTGAAATTTTGTAAGGCATCGCCATTGAATGAGGATAAAAAACCTAAGGCATGGCTGTTGCTGAGTACAATCGTCTCATTCATCATGATTAGGTTTTGATCTGCTCGACCCCCTCGGATATTCATGCCGGCCGAACCTTCACCAACGGTCGTCACCCCAGGCATGGATTGCAGTACGTTAAAGACATCTGGCTCGCCTAGAAAAGCGGGTACAAGCTTGATGTCTTCGATCTTCATTTTGGTCACACCGGAGATTGGGCTACGAATATTTCTGTCTCGTTCCTCTGCTTCAACAGTGAATACCTCTAGCTCAAAATCAAGATTTACAAGTTCAACATCCAATAGTCCATCCCCATACAATTGGATTTGGTAATGGAGTGGCTTTTTCCCAAACTGGCGAAAAACAATTCGGTGACGTCCCGAATCTAGAGCAATAAAATAGTACCCGTTTTGATCGGTGTTGTTTCCCTTAAAAAAACCATCAATATGTATGGCTGCTCCCGGAATGGCTTCCTTAGTTTCCAATTGGCTTACTTTTCCAGTCAAAAAATACTGGGCTTTCTTTGGAGCATCTTTTTGATCAAACCTCAACTCAATGAATTCTGTCTGGGCTTGAAGATTGGTGATACAGAAGAGCAATTGGACCAAAAGGAAGAAAGACCAAGAAGCGAGGCTTTTGAGAAGCCTTTCCCGACGCTGGTTTGCGATTTTGGAAATTGAAAAAATAAGTTGGCTTTTGACTGGCACAGTTTTTTTGCTTGGTCTATTGGAATGTGAATGGATGGTTTTACTCCTCAGATCTGCTCCAATTCAGTAATTTTCGTTTTGGTGCAAAGTCTTTTCTTACCTAATCAGAGAATTTCCAGAAGGAATACATGGATTCGGGAGCACGGTACAAATCCCGAAAAAGGCCAACCTTGATTGGAATGTTTTAGGCCTGTTAAATATAGATGTTTTTAAAAGGCATTTCAGCAAGTGTTCCAGAATTGAAATTTTCTTTGATAAATGGTTTAATACAAATGACCGAGGCTTGAAATTTTCATTATTTCAACCTTTTCGATCTAATTTTTGTGTGTATTCGGTAGGTCGCAGGTTTATTTTTTAATGGGCAACCTGTTTAAGACGTGTATTGACGAGCATTTGATAAGAGTTAGGTGGCCTTTACTGTCGAGATTTTTTCCGGATTATGTTTACCGAATGAATTGAGAACAACCAACTGCCGCTTTTGGGAGCCAATAATGCCGCCTTGCAGCTGGAAAAAGAGTTGGAGTCAGGCGTTTTTTCGGAAAAAAACAGGTTCGTTTTTACTTTGCTACTTTAATTGCCTGATAAGTTGGTATTTTTAGGTGTTTTTCAATTTCCCCTAGCTATGGTTAAAATTTTCCTATCCATTCTTTTTTCTATACTCTTGGTTTTAACTCCCATAGGGAATGGTAAGGCGATTCATCTTCCTGAACAGCCCAACTTTTGCTTATTCAAAAATCCACTCTGCTTCTACAATATGGATGTGTTGCGGTATTTGCAGTTGCTGCACCAAAAACAGGAATACAGGCAGATGACCACCTTTTTTTATGGGCCAATGAAGCAGACACTTGGGGAGAAGAAGCTGGCGGCAGCATTGGAGAATCAGGATTTTGGGTACGCACTCAAGCGGGTAGGAATCAAGGAGGTAGATGCCAAAAATTGGTCTCTGACCTACCAGCGCACGATTTTGGGAACGCAAGAAAATTTTAAGATTGAAGCAGCGCTTGTGAACGATACCTGTCGGGTGTACCTAGACGAGAAAAAATGGGCACAACTTTTTAATCGTCAATAAATCCGATTTTACAGCTATAACTTTTTTGTATGCGTTTGATAAAGAAATAAGGATAAACACATAAAACCCATTTTTTTATTTCGATGGTGTAAAACCTATCTTTAGTTAAAACTCGTTTCACTGATTAAACACCTTTAAAACCCAATTTAAATTTATGAAAAAGCGATTTGTCTTAGCATTCTTACTTGTGATTTGCAGCATGGCTGTTCAAGCGCAAGAAATGACCACCCAAACCTTCAACGAGTGGAAAATTGTAACTGTAGTGGAGTCCATTGTCCCAATGGGCCTTGGAAGATCCCGAATGATCGAAAACATGACGGATGTGAATACGGAAGATTTTAGAACCACCCGAGTAGACGGGAAGAAATCTTCTCAACGTACCGTGAGTCGGAAGGAATTGAAAGTAGATAAGTTTGACGAAGCCAAGCTGCTCAACTTCTTCAGTGCCGCCGGGATCAACTTCCAGAATATTGCTTCAAATGATGCGATGATCGCAGCACGAATTATGGAATTGGAGTCGGAAGGATATACGATGGCGTATGTGACTAGTGCTGTGGAAAGCGTTGGAGGTAAGGATGATGACAGTGGCATCTTTATTTCTCGGATGTATTTCCGGAAGTCTGTTTCTTTAAAGTAATTCAAAGAATCCTGCTAATCTAGAGTAGTCTTGCCTGTAGAAGGGAAGGCTACTCTTTTTTTTTATCCTTCACGAGATACCTACTTGAATTGCCCCATTCTTCTTTTTTCAGGTCTAGAACTTGTTCTGTTTACTAAATCTCTGATTAATTGTACTGAATTACCGAAAAAATAATTACATTTTTCTAATATGAAATTTAATTATAATTATTATTTTAAAATTATAATTTAACAAAATACATTAAATATGTAAAAAACAAGATTTTCACCATTTCAACATGTAATTAAGTTGGAAAATTTAGTGTATTTGCTAGTGAACTTTGTTAAATCACTAGGTCATGAATCTTGACGGCAAAGGAACCAGTTTAATTTTTTTAACCTGTTTTCTCATTTTTTCCTCCATGTCCATTCAGGGACAATCCCTTCGCAACTCAAGCTGGGTGGCTATGGGTTCTTCAGCGCAGGCTATCCCAGGGCAAGGACTGGTAGTCCAACAATCCATTGGTCAAAGTAGCGTGGCAGGAGTATTTGTGTCGGCATCGGCACGTATCAGCCAAGGGTTTTTGCGCGGAATCCGGGTCGTTTCCAAAGAGATCAAACTTCCATTTGAGGTCATCGCCTTCCCAAATTCGTTTACCGACCGTATTTCGTTTCGCTTCACAACTGAGCATCAGGAACTGACACAAGTGCGGATTTACGATGGGCTGGGAAAATTGATCTATGAAGCATCGCATCAACCCAAAAACAATGAAATTCAACTGAATCTACCCTATCTGGCAACTGGGGTATATGTCGCACACCTGAGATCAGGAAATAAGTTTGTTCAAAGCCGTCTAATCAAAAAACCATGAGAATCTTTTTTTTAACCTGCTTTCTTCTCTTTGCCTTTAGTCTACGGATGACCGCGCAAGAGATTTTTATCAAAACTGGGATTAATTCCACTACCTATGATTTTCGGTCTTCGGATGGGACAAAGCTCCTCGACTTCAGTTCAGGAATGGGTAATTCCATCGAAATGGGCATGGGCTTTCCCTTTGTTCCAAAAACAAAAAAGGAAGGAGCTCCAGAAAAAGAGCGTTCCTACTCTCCGAACTGGTTTAAAAATGAAGTTTCCCTCAACCTAGATTCCTTCAATTCCTTCGGTGGGGATCAAAACAACAATTACAGTTGGGAAACGACCTATGGAGGGATTACCAATACCCTTTCATTTTTGGCACATATCGGAGAGGTGGAACTTGGTGTCCGAGGCTCTCTGGGATTTTCCGGAATGCTTTCAGGAACTCAAGTGATCAATAGCTCCCGTTTTCCTCTGAAAGAGGAGGCTGATTTTCAGGGATTGTTTGCGAAAACTGGTGTTGGAGCTTCTCTTTCCTATCCCGTGTTTCAGCGTGCGTTTTTAAATCTTACCTACAGTTATTCAAAAAGCGCTCGATTGGGAGGCCCAGAGGAGGAGCAAGTGCGCTTTCTGTCCCATGGATTTTTATTCGGTTTGTACGTTCAATTGAAGTAATATGAAGAAGATTGGTTTTATTTTTTGGATGTGGGTGCTAGCGGTGCCTGCATTTGCCCAAGTGCCTGGGATTACCTATCAGGCTGTGATTATGGATAGCCAGGTATTGCCTGGAGAGGATAATCGAGCGGCTCCACTGGGAGACAAGGACTTGTGCCTGAAGTTTGTTTTCAAAAATGGTTCAGGGATAAGTGAATACGAAGAAGTGATTACGACCCGGACGGATGAATTTGGAATGGTCAATGTGATCATTGGCACGGGCAGGCGTACCGGCGGTACAGCAACTTCTTTTGCTCAGATCGTTTGGAATGCGCAAGCTAAATTTTTAGAAGTGTCTTTTGATAAATCAGGAAGCTGCTCCACGTTCGTATTACTCAGCAGTCAGCAATTTACAGCGGTTCCCTTTGCGCTCTATTCGACCAACTCAGGAACTCCAGGGCCAGGAGGACCAGTAGGTCCTCAGGGTATTACTGGTCTCACAGGTGCAGTAGGCCCAATAGGTCCAGTAGGAAGTACAGGTTCAAGTGCCTATCAAGTAGCAGTGGCTGCTGGTTTTGTAGGAACGGAGGCACAGTGGCTAGCCTCTCTTCAGGGGGTTGCAGGCGCATCGGGCCCGCAAGGGATTCAAGGTCCCGCTGGAGTCAATGGAACCAACGGAACGAATGGATCCAATGGAGTAAGTGCCTATCAGCAATGGTTGAATTTAGGAAATACAGGAACTCAAGCAGATTTCATAGCAGCCTTACGCGGTGCAGCTGGAGCAGCTGGGGCCACTGGGCCTCAAGGTGTTCGAGGTACAGATGGCGCAGCGGGTCCGCAAGGTACTACTGGGACGGTGGGGGCTACGGGCCCACAGGGTGCCCAGGGTACAAGTGGTGCCAATGGTCAAAACGGTCAAAATGGTCCAAGTGCCTATCAAGTGGCAGTTAGTACAGGTTTTGTGGGGACGGAATCGCAGTGGCTTACCTCTATAAGGGGTGCTTCGGGCCCTGCAGGCCCCACCGGCCCAACTGGTATACAAGGAGCAGCTGGACCAATTGGTCCAGCAGGATTGGAGTGGCAAGGTGCTTGGTCTGCGACGGGTTCATATGTTATTGATGATGCCGTCGGATTCGGCGGAGCTTCTTGGTTTTGCATCGCTCCTGTTAGTAATTCCAGCTCTACACCTCTAAATGATCCGACCAACTGGGCCTTGCTGGCTTCGCAAGGAGCAAATGGTCCCCAAGGGCCTACAGGTGCTACGGGTGCCACGGGAGCTACGGGTTCCATTGGATTAACGGGCCCAACAGGCCCACAAGGAGCCACAGGTGCCCAAGGACTTGCTGGAGCGACAGGAGCCCAAGGTCTTCAAGGTCCTGCAGGTGCTACTGGTTCTCAAGGTCTTCAAGGAGCTACAGGTGCTACAGGAGCCCAAGGGTCCATTGGATTGACAGGGCTTACCGGGCCTAACGGCACCAATGGAACCAACGGAATATCGGCCTACCAAGCCTGGTTAAATTTAGGAAATACGGGAGCTGAGTCGGTTTTTATAGCCTCACTTACTGGCCCAGCTGGAGCGGCAGGCGCTGCAGGTGCACAAGGTCCTAGTGGTCCGACCGGATTAACAGGTCCTATTGGTCCTGCAGGTACTCCAGGAGTACAGGGTGCTACTGGTCCCCAAGGGATTCAGGGTATTCAAGGGATTACTGGAGCTCAGGGCCCAGCGGGTGATACTGGTCCTCAAGGGACTGTGGGACCAGCAGGTCCAGCAGGTACGCAAGGAGCTGCTGGCGCGAAAGGCGATATTGGTTTAACCGGATTGCAAGGGACTGTCGGTGCTACTGGCCCAGCAGGCCCTACGGGTGCAGCAGGCGCTGATGGAGCCCAAGGTCCTACCGGTGCTATCGGACCTCAGGGACCAATTGGCGCTACAGGTTTAGCGGGAACTAATGGAGCGGCAGGCGCTACGGGTCCAGCTGGCCCAGCAGGTGCTCAAGGACTTGCAGGTGCTAAAGGGGATGCTGGAGCAATAGGCCCAGCTGGTCCGATTGGCCCAGTAGGTCCTCAGGGAATCAAAGGGGATACAGGGACAGCGGGTACGAATGGAACTAACGGAACCAATGGTACAAACGGAGCGGCAGGTGCCATTGGTCCCGCAGGTCCAACAGGCCCACAGGGTCCAGCAGGTGCTACAGGTGCCACTGGAGCCACAGGTGCCACTGGAGCCGCTGCTACTTCGGCTAATTTTGTTGACCTAACGACTAATCAAACGATAGACGGTGCCAAGCAATTCCAAAAAGCGGCGACGAATACTGCAGCTCTCAATGCAGGAACGAGCAGAAGCATCGATTTTGGTTTAAGTAACTTGGCCTATACCAACGTAACAGGAGCTACTCAAAGTTATACCTTGACAAATCTAAAAGACGGGGGAGCCTATACCTTAGTGCTTATTAGTACAACCAGTTCTGGAGAAGCTTCTTTTTCGGCGACTGGATTTACTGTAAAGTATATGGGTACAAATGTGTTGACCACTGGAAAAGTCCATATTTATTCCTTTCTCGTGGTGGGAACGGTAATTTATGTGAGTATGGCAACCGAAAACTAAGCTACCTATGAAAAAAATATTGGCACTCGCTTTTTTGCTTACCTGCTTTGAAGCAGCTACTGTTTATGCCCAACAATTTGGGGGATATCTCAAGTCTGCCACTCCAAGAATTCTGAACTGTAATCCTGAGAATCTAGAAACGGTGGTAGTGGAAGTCACAAGTCCGATTACTAATAGAAAATGGATGGACCGTAATTTAGGTGCGTCTCGGAAAGCGCTTTCTAGTAGTGATGATTTGGCTTTCGGAGATTTGTATCAATGGGGCAGAGGAAGGGATGGCCACCAATGCCGAGATTCTAGAACTAGGTCCGGATCTATTAGTATTGACCGCCCCGGCCATGATCGATTTATACTAGAGACAATCACAACAGACGATTGGCGTAACCCACAAAATAATTCACTGTGGCAAGGCCTCGGCGGCATCAATAATCCATGTCCTGCAGGCTTTCGCATCCCAACAAAGCCGGAATTTCAGCTTGAATTAATTGATACAGGTGCTGAAGCATTTAGCTCCTTTTTAAAGTTGCCCTATGCCGGGTGGCGAAATAATACAAATGGTGCGGTATCTCTAATTGCAGAAAGCACTTCTTATGGCTTTTTATGGACCAGTACGGTGAGCACTGGGGCTTCCAGCAACGATGCCGAGGCCTTCGCCTACTACTCCACCCGTGCTTACCTAAATCCTTATGCAAGGGCTCGAGGTCATTCGGTTCGCTGCATCAAAAATTAATTTTGAGGAAGGTTTTTCCAGGATGTAGTACTCAAATCGTCTCGATTTTGGATACATTTGAAGGCACTATTTACCAGTAATCCCCGTATGAAAAGAAGCCTTGTCCTCTTGTGTTGTTTGTTTTTGGGTATGGGTTATACCATTGCCCAAACTATATCTGGGACCTTTCCTTCCCTTGCCAATCAAACCCTTAGCCTGGAAGGCACAAAGGGATTTGATACCTACTCCATCGGGAGCGCAAAAGCAGATGAAAAAGGGCAATTTTCGTTTTCCTATTCTCCCCAAGATTATGGAGTCGCCTTTCTTTCTGGGGAAGACAAAAAGCCTTTTGTGGTGATTTTGGAGAAATCAGGGGTTCGCTTGGAAGGGCAAGTGCTCAGCGAGGCCAGCAGCATCCGAATTTTGGAGGGGCAGGAAAACCGCTGGTTTGAACAGTATACCCAAGAGCAGGGGAAGCGTGAACAAGCCTTGAGTGCCTGGGCATATCTGCAAAACCTCTATCAAGTTGAACCACTTTTTGCAAGCCAGCAAGCGCCTAACAAAGCCATTGGAGTGGAGGTCATGCGGCTTCAGCAGGAGGATGGACAATTTATTTCTACCCTTCCTTCCGAGAGCTTCGTTCGATGGTTTTTGCCCATTCGTAAACTGGTGAGTTCCGTCGGAGCCATAGCCCAGTACCGAACGGCAGAGCTTCCACAAACTATTGCTGCCTTTCGGACTATGGATTATTCCGATCCGCGTTTCCAGAAGAGCGGGCTTTTTCGAGATGTCTTTGAAAGCCAGTTTTGGTTGCTTGAAAACTCAGGTGGGACACTAGACGAGATCTATGAAAAAATGGAAGTATCGATAGATGCCATTTTATTGAGTGTGGGAAAGAATGCCCCCCTCTACAACGAGGTGGCCGCCTACTTGCTAGAACTTCTCGAACGACGTAGCCTGACCACTGCGGCAGAATACCTGGCACTTAGCGTACTCGAGCAAAAACAAGTGGTACTTCAACCACGATTGGCAAGACAGCTGGAGGGCTATCGTGCGATGAAGGTAGGGACGGTGGTTCCTGATGTCCAATTTGCAGGGGATATCTTGCTTCAAGGCAAGCCCATTACCTATCCCACCCGCTTAACTGAGGTGGCAGCTCCTTACCGCTTGGTGATTTTTGGTGCCAGTTGGTGCCCTGCTTGTACCGAGGAGATGACACAGCTGATTCCCTTTTATGAAAAATGGAATAAGCTTGGACTGGAAGCTATTTTTGTTTCTCTAGACACAGATCCAACCGCCTTTAAAGCTTATTCGGAGGGGATGCCATTTATCGCCTATTCGGATTACAAGAAATGGGATACGAAGGCAGTTGCGGATTACTACGTGTCGAGCTCCCCCTCTTTTTACTTGATTGACCAAGCCGGAAAGCTTCTCTTGCGTCCGCTATCCGCAAAGCAAATCGATGCTTGGGTAGACTGGAAGATGAGTGGGGATACGAAATAAAGGGACTGGTGATTTTTGTACTAGATACGAAGTGCCAAGTAGGAAATACAGTAGAAATACAGTAGAAATAAACCGAGCAAGCTCGGTGAAATAGGGAATTCAGGTGCTATTACTACCTATTTCACGAAGCTCACCCGCCGCGGTGGGTAATATCGAACGCCGGACGTTGATTTAAGAATGAAGAAGTAGAGATTCGTAGTAGGACATGAATTCTACTCAGAAAGAATCTTGGTACATTGAACTTGCCAGCCTGTGGTAGGCAGGCGAAATATGATTGAAATACCCGCCGCGGCGGGCATTCTTCGTGAAATAGGTTGGAATACGTATTTGAAATTATTTCACCGAGCTTGCTCGGATTGTTTCTAGTTTATTTCCATTTTATTTCGAATTCTGCCAGCCGAAGGCAGGACTCTGAAGAAAATTCCGTTAAAACTTATAGTCAAAGCACTTCAAAGCGCGATCTCGCTGTCCTCTTCGTTTTTGGTTGCCAGCAAGAAACTGGTACCGAAGGGAAAATTCATGTGAACCTTTGGTGTTTGCACCAATCTGAGAGATCATCCAATCGTAGGAATAGCCTAAAATGAGCCCATTTTCAAGTGAAACTCCTAAGATTCCAATGACTGATTCGTAGTTTTTTAGTTCTGCTTGAGAGACTAGACCACGAAATCCAACGCCAAAAATAAAGGAATCGTATTTGGTTTGCGCACTTAGGTCCAGCTGTGAAAACACCCCTTGCTTTTTATAGTTGGCCAATAAAGAAAAATAACGTTCTCGATTATTGCTCCAATAGCCCGCGGAGCCTAATTCTTTTTCCCAGCCAGCCTGCACCCCATATTTAATGGGTAAAAATTCAAACTCGCTGTAAGTTGAATTCAGCATTTTTGGGCTATTCAAATGGTGTCCGCTAACGCCTATCCAAAAACTTGGACTTGCAAACATGAATCCAAGCCCTAGATCTAAATAGCCAAAGGGTTCCAATTGGTCTAGGTTGTCTATGGAATTGGGATTGACCGCTCGGTTAAACACGTCGATTTGATCTCCATAGATAAGGTTCTCTAGGTTACCGCTTCTTCTAGCATAGGTGACTTGGGTACCCATGCGCACACTACTAAAGTCTGAAACTTTCAAGTTGTAGGAATAGAGTAGACCCAATTCGCTTGTGTTCAAACTCATGTTTTGTTCATTGTAGGAATTGGCTACTAATCCAATTCCACTTTGCAGGTCAAAGCTGTAGTGATCAATAAAAGCAGAATAGCCATTGAAGTCAAAATCGAGGCCAGGCCATTGTTTGCGGTAATTTATTCCCACGCGAGTCAATTCGCTCGACCCAGTTAAAGCTGGATTAAGGTTAAGTGGGCCAGCAAAAAACTGCGAAAAGTGAAAGTCTTGTGACTTTAGCACAGGGGTAAGCAGTAGGCTCAGTAGTAGGACTATAACTTTTTTCATGCTTATCTACCTAAATAAAATGCGGAGGACTGATCAATGACACGGCCATCAAGGGTGGTGTATCTTACTTTACAAACATAATTTCCGATTGGTGCCAGTTCCCCTTTGTAAAGACCATCCCAGCCTTTGGCTTCTAGGTCTTTCGATTCATAGAGTAATTCACCAAACTTATTCAAAATGAATACTTCAACAGCACTGATGTATAACACTTTAGGATAGTAATAATCGTTTATTCCGTCTTTGTTTGGGGTAAACACATTTGGAAATTTGAGGTAATAATCGGTGATGACAATTGTTTTAGAAAAGCTTACAATGCAGCCATCCAGGTCTTTTAATTTCAGTACAACAGTATAGGTGCCTTCTTTGACATACTTGTGAGTTGGAACCGAATCTGTACTTGTTCCAGTATCTCCAAAATCCCAAGATAGGGACTTGTATTTCCCGGTGCTTAAATTTTTAAACTTCACGTCAAAGTTCACCAAATTTTCAGTGGTCTTGTCAAAAGATTCGGATTTATACTCAAATCCAGGAACTGGCGGATCAACTTCAATGACCTCCATTCGCTTGGTTTGAATGCATCCACGAGCATCTTTTACCGTGACTATAAACTCTCCCAACTCCTGGGTATCCATGATTAATCCTGCATTTGTCGCTGTCCCTCTACTCCAAGTTACGGTGTAGGGAGGAACTCCGCCTTTCACGTTTACTTTAAAGTTGGATTTCAACGCTCTTGGCTCACAAACTCGAACAGTTGTTTGGACCACAGATGCTTCAAGTGGGAGAGGACGAATTATAGTAAATTGTTTTAGTACGCGGCAGCCATTTGCATCTACCAATTCCAAGCTGTAGGAGCCTGGGCCAATGGCAGCAAGATTTTGCGTGGTACTTCCGTTGCTCCAGGTATAGGTGTAAGGTGGAGTGCCTCCAATTGGATTTATAGAAATGGCACCGGAATTTTGTACCTCGCAATCTAGGGCATCCGTAACTGATGAAGAAAGGTCAAGCGCCTGAGGTTCGTTGATTACGAATTCCTTATCAACCGTACAGCCGCCTGCATCGGTGATGACTACCTTGTACACCCCTTTCTCTAGGTTGTTTAAGGTAGCTCCTTGGGGTCCATGTGCCCATTGGATTTTAAATGGAGCTGTACCACCAAGGATGCTGAATGAGATAGATCCATCCTTCTTGCCAAAGCAGGTGATACTTTTGGAGGTATCATTGGTGATTTGCAATGGGGCAGCGGGTTGTGTCAAGGTGATGGAACTGGTGCTTTTCTGGCATCCTGTTTGGTCTGTAATTGTAACGATATATTTCCCTTCCTTGAGTGTGGAGAAGGAAAAAACGTCGAGGTCTACAGGCCCAGAAGTCAGGGAGATTGCAGTCCCTGTATAGTCCGTTCCTGTAATGGTAAAGGTGTATTTCTTAACACCTCCCGATCCTCGAACAGTGATGTTACCTGTAGCGTCTCCATAGCAGAGGATATTTTTTCTGGTGTCGTCCACCTCAGTTAAAGTGACCGCGACCACATCAATTTTAGCTGGGTTGGAAGTAACCGTAGTACAGCCTCCCGTTGCGAAGGAGATTTGCACATAGTAATAGAGCGTACCAACTGCAGTGGTAGGAGGAGTAAATGTTGCTGCAGTTTTTCCAGCGAGAGCTGTTCCACCCGTGTTTAAGTTAGTCGTATTGCTAAACCACTGGTAGGTAGGTATTCCGGTGCCTCCTGAATAGGCGACAGTTAAATCCGGCGTAGTTCCATTTTGACAAACGGCAGCATCTGCTGGCTGCGTTGTCACTGCAGGTTGAGCGACTATTTGAATCGTGGCGGTATTGCTCGCAACCTTACAACCTGATGGGCTTTGCGTTACTTCTACGTAGTAGTAGAGGGTGCCGATAGTAGTGGCAGGAGGAGTGAATGTTGGGCTAGTCTTTCCTGCGATTGCTGTTCCACCGGTGTTGGCGTTTGTGGTATTGCTAAACCACTGGTAGCTTAAGGTTCCTGTGCTACCGGTAAGAGCCACCGACAGGCCTGGGGTGGTTCCTCCTTGGCAGGCAACCCCATTTAAGGGCTGGGTTGAAATGGTAGGAGGCGCAACGACTTGAACCGTTGCTGTAGCGCTAATGGCTTTACAACCGGAGGCGCTTTGTGATATCTCTACGTAATAGTAAGTAGTACCAACTGTCGTTGTTGGCGGGGTGTAGGTAGCAGATGTACCATTGGTTGTGATTTGTGTTCCCCCGGTGTTGGAATTCGTGGTATTTCTAAACCACTGGTAAGTAGCGGTAGTGCCTATGCCGCCAGAAATTGTGGCGGTTAGGTTCGTTGGAGTCGCGTTCTGACAAAGAATTTGACTTGCGACTGGTTGGGAGGAAATAATCGGATCTGCGACCACTCGAACTTGAGCCACAGTACTGGAAATGGAAGAACCGCAGATAGAACCAGTAAGGGTGATGACGGAATAATAATAATAGTCTCCTGCAGTAGTAAATACAGGAGGAGTAAACGAAGCGGCCGTAGCGCCTGCGATAGCAGTTCCTCCTGAGTTTGAGTTGGTGGGTGTGGAGTACCACTGGTAGGCAGCTGTGCCAGTACCTCCAGCGAAGGCTACCGTCAAGGGGTTGGTAGTTCCTCCAACACAGATACTTTGAAGGGCTTCAGGTTGGGTCGTGATTGTAGCAACTGACACTACCTCAATTTTAGCTGGGTTAGAAGAGACCGTAGTACAAGTAGTACCAACAAAAGTGAGTTGGGCGTAGTAGTAGGTGATACCTACAGTAGTTGTAGGAGGAGCATAAGTTGCTGTAGTAGCACTAGCAATAGCAGTTCCCCCGGTGTTGGAGTTGGTGGCATTGCTGTACCACTGGTAGGTAGGAGTACCTGTACCTCCAGTGTAGGCCACAGACAATGCTGGGGTAGTTCCACTTTGGCATGCGGAAGCGCCTAAAGGCTGTGTCGTAATGGAAGCTCTTGGGTTGACCTGTACAGAGACTTGGAAAGTTGGACCACTACAAGTCCCATCCGTGCCATACCGAGGAGTCACCGTGTAGATGACCGTTGATGACAGGTTGGTGGTGTTGGTGAGTGTTTGGCTTATGGATGCTTCAGGAGTAGTGACAGCAGATTCTCCAGTGACACTGGCGTTTGCCGCTACCGTCCAGGTATACTTCATGTTTGCAGGGACGATGTCGCCTCCACCTGTAGTAGGGGTTACTGTGAAGGTTTCTCCGGAGCAGATGGGGGTAGCTGTTTTATTACCAATAACTACAGTTACAGGTGGTTCTACAATTACGGTTAGTGTGAAAGGAGCTCCTGTGCAGGTTCCGCTCCTAGGGGTTACATTGTATACTACTGTTTGTTGTACGTTGGTTGTATTGATTAAGCCAGAAGAACTTGTTGTGCCAGCGAAATATTGCTGATAGTTATTCTGTAGATTTTCATTGGTTACATTATCATTGAATCCATCAGGGAAAACAACACTCCAAATGTATTCTGTTGTGGATGGGACGATGTCATTATTTACACCACCGGCAGGCACTTTGTACTGAAAAGCAGAACCGGAACAAACATAGATCGTATGCGCTGCTATGACCGGTGTCGGACAGAAGACGTTGTTGGTGAAGGCATCTGATGGATCCAGGTTGGCCGGTTCACTTTCGGTAGAGCTGGTGGTGCTAGTACCGGATGATGGTATTTCGGTAGCAGTTCGATTGGTATCAAACAGCGCAGCCACTGGGTTGGTATTTAGGAGCGATTCAAAACCTACTCCTGATTCAAAAGAAAATGAAGTAGCAATTGAAGCTAGAAAAAGAACTATGGATCCTACTATTTTCCTTGAGCGCTTCATTGGTTGACTTAATTCTAATTTAGAATGTGTTTTTTAGCTAATTAGGTATCTGCAATTTTGCCAGGTGACCGTACTTGAAGTGAAGGTGGTGGACAATTGTCGATAGTTTTAATCCATCGTGCTTGGCCTATTTTTTTGAAATCAAACCTTATTTTCTTTGGGTGCTGCTAACAATGCGGATGTTATGTTTTGGGTAATAATAAACTGATTTGGGCGAATCAGAATTAGTAATTTAGGTAGCTATAGACTTTTTGTTTGTATTCCATTTCAGTCAATTCTTAGGTAACTAAAAGGAAAGTGCTTACTACTAAAGAGTTTAAAAGTAGGCTAAAAATTTGGTAATCAAAACTTTTGAGGGACTATTTAGTCAACAGTCCACAGCTTTGACGTTGTGTGTACAGGTTTAGAATTCATACTTTGTACTTGCCTGCCTGCCGGCAGGCAGGGTACCTGGTACAGTACTGTGTTCCGTCAAAAATACTTATCTATATAAATAAAATACGGAGGACTGATCAAGTACACGACCATCAAGGGTAGTGTGTTTTACTTTAACCACATAATTTCCAATAGGAGCCTTTTCCCCCTTGTATAGCCCATCCCAGCCTTTGGCATCTAGGTCTTTCGATTCATAAACTGATTCTCCCCATTTATTCATGATGGTTACCTGAATAGCACTGATGTGTAGGTATTTAGGGTAGAAATAATCGTTTACTCCATCTTGGTTCGGGGTGAACACAGTTGGAAATTTTAGGTAATAATCGGTGATGACAATTTCTTTGGAGAAGGGTACAATGCAGTCGCTAAGGTCTTTTAATTTCAGTTGAACGGTATAGGTGCCTGGTTTGCTATACTTATGTGTTGGATCCTTTTCGGTACTTGCTCCACCATCTCCAAAATCCCAGGATGCCTCCTTGTATTTTCCGACACTTAAATTTTTAAACTGTAGCTCAAAGTTGACTAAGTTTTCCTTGCTCACGTCAAAAGAAGCGGAGGTATAATCAAAGGATGCAACCAATGGATCGGTTTCTACGACTTCTATTCGCTTGATTTGAAGACATCCACGAGAGTCTTTTACCGTGACTACAAATACGCCCAGCTCCTGGGTATCCATGACTAGGCCTGCATTGGTCTGCGTTCCTCTATTCCAAGTCACGGTGTAAGGAGCAATTCCCCCTTTCACGGTGACTTTAAAGTTGGATTTCAATCCTCTTGGATCACAAACTCGGACAGTAGTTTGGGCAACACTTACTTCAAGTGGGAGGGGATGGTTAATTGTAAATTGTCTCAGCACGCGGCAGCCCTTCGCATCCATCAATTCCAAGCTGTAGGAGCCGGGGCCAATGGCAGCTAGATTTTGCGTTTTACTTCCATTGCTCCAGGTATAGGTGTAAGGAGGAGTGCCTCCAAAAGGATTCACAGAAATAGAGCCGGTATTTTGATCCGCGCAATCTAGGGCATCAGTTACTGAAGCGGAAAGATCTAGCGCCTGCGGTTCGGTGATCACAAATTGTTTTTCGATCGTACATCCTCCTGTATCTGTGATGGTGACACTGTAAATACCTTTGTCTAGGTTGTTTATGCTAGGTACTTTGGGACCATGTGCCCATTGCACTTTAAATGGAGGAGCCCCACCAATGACACGGACCGTGATAGCCCCATCCTTCTTGCCGAAGCAAGAGACATTTTTGACTGTTTCCGTTAAGTCATAAATCGGGGCCTCTTTTATTTCTGTGCTGATCGAGATGGTACAGCCGATGGCATCGGTGACGCGAATGGTATAGTTGCCTGCTCGGAGACCAGCAAATTGGTAGCTGAGGTTATTGGAAAGGATGGATTTGGAAACAGGCAATCCTGTGACGCTGCTGCCGCTTATTTCGTATTGGTAGGGGGCTAAAGTAGCTTTTTTGAGGGTTACGGCGATGGCGCCATTGCTTCCGTTAAAGCAAGAAACTTGAGTGACACTAATGTCGTTGGGTGAGATCAAGAATTCCTCTGGAGCCATGAGCGTGTATTCCTGCTTCAAGCTGCAGTTTTTGCTATCGATTACCGTTACTTCGTATTTTCCAGGAAGAAGGCCTTCGATTTTAGGCAGATTGGATCGGAATCCTGCAGGCCCTTCCCAGAAGATTTGGTAGCCTCCATTTCCTCCAGTGATCTTGAGGTCGATCTTGCCATCGCTTCCACCTTTACAGCTGATTTGAAAGCCAATGTAGTCGGAAATAGTAGCAGCAAATGCGATTGGGTCTGGGCCACGCATTTCATACGTTTTCGTTAGCCTACAGTTTGCTGCATCGGTAACGATCAGGCTGTAGCTCCCCACTGCCAAGTTGCTTAGGTTCGCGCTTGTGGAGGTGAATCCATTTGGTCCAGTCCAAGCATAACTGTAAGGAGCGGTACCTCCGCTTACTTGGAGGGAAATGGAAGCAGTGGTATCCCCAAAGCAAGCGATGTTTAATCCGCCGTAGTCGGATAAAACCTCATTGGTAATTTGCAAGGGGGCAAGGGGTTGTGTTAGGGTGATGGAGCTGAGGCTTTTCTGGCAGCCGTTTAAGTCTGATAGGCTAAGGACATATTGGCCCGCTTTTAGTGTAGCGAAGGAATAAAGGTTGAGGTTGGTAGGCCCTGAAGTGAGGGATACTGCCGTTCCGTTATAGTCCGTTCCAGTTAAGGTAAAGGTATACTGCTTTGTTCCACCTGTTCCTTCTACTGAAATGTTACCTGTTGCTTCTCCGAAGCAGAGGATATTTTTTCTGTTGGCGACTACTTCATTAATAACCAATTGGGTTGGCTCGGTTATGCCAAATGTTTCAGATTTTTCGCATCCGTTGGAATCCGTCACTTTAACCGTGTAGCTTCCTTTCTTAATACCCGTTAGGTTTGCTGCCATTTGCATGCCTGTAGGGATTTGACCTCCATCACTAACTGTCCAAGCGTAGGTATAGGGTGCTGTACCTCCAGATGCCGTGATAGAGATACTTCCTGCATTCCCTTGGAAGCAGGCATTGTTTACTTGGCTGTTCGTAATAGCAAGTTGTGTCGGCTGAGTGATTGTAATTTGAGGGCCAACCAACGCTGCACAGCTATTTGTATCTGTAATTGTTACTTGATAGGTTCCTGCCACTAGGTTTTGTAAGTCCTCAGTAGTAGAAGTAAAGCCATTAGGTCCAGTCCAAGCGTAGGTGTAGGGAGCTGTACCTCCAGAAGCAGTGATTGAGATGCTCCCTGAATTACCTCCAAAGCAGACATTGTTTACCTGACTTTGAGTAAGTGCAAGCTGTGTCGGCTGGGTGATTGTAATTTGAGGACCAACCAAAGTTGTACAGGCATTAGCATCTCTCACTGTCACTTGATAGGTTCCAGATGCCAATGCAGATAGATCCTCATTCGTGGAAGTAAAGCCATTAGGTCCAGTCCAAGTGTAGGTGTAGGGAGCTGTACCTCC
>CAMDLI010000014.1 GCA_945901615.1 Spirosoma fluviale | reverse complement strand
TCCGGCAAAATTACTCCCCCATAGCCACCAATGTCTGGATGCCCTTGACCCAGCAGTATACCTTTGGCGGCAAGGTCTTTGGCTTTGCAGGACAGTTCAACTACTTCGTGTCCACGCGAGATTACGACATCAAACTCAATCCAGATCTTTCGCACAAGCCTGAACTGGTAGATGAAAAAATTCAGGAAGCGCCAAGTAACATCCAAAAGATTTCTAAGTCGAAATCTTCGCTGGAGCAGCTGGCCAGCGAACAGCCAAAAACACAGAAGGAGTACCGCAAACTGCTCAACCAATACGAAAAGGAAGTGATTCAGCAGCGCCAAGAAGACGAGAAAAAGGGTGTGGTATCCGAACGAAACTATGTGGTGGATACGCTCGCGCGGAAACGTGATCTGGCCTATTGGGACAGCATTCGTCCCGTGCCGCTTAGCCTAAAGGAAATAGAAGGATACAAGCGTGACGACAGCCTCGCGGTCATCGAGGCGGCCAAAAAATCTGAAGTAGATTCCATCGCTAAAAAGGCCCGTACCAAGTTTCAACCCCAAGACTTAATTATGGGGGGCAGCTACAGTTTCGGGAAAGGCAAATCGGTTGGCTTCCCTGTGAACCTGACCAAATTTTCCTTCAATACCGTCGAAGGATACAAACTTGGACTTGGATTTTATTACCGCAAGGTGGAAGAAATCAAGCTCGCAGACTCAGTAAACCGCATCCGAAAGGTGTTTCGAATTGAACCTGAACTCCGCTATGGATTTTCGAGTGAACAATGGTATGGAAAAGTAGCAATTCGACGATCCATCAATAAACCTAGCTCAGGGTCCAACTGGGGGCTGTCGGGAGGTAGTTTTGCGTATCAATTTAATCCAGAGGATCCAATCCAAGAACAAGTCAATGCTTCCTACTCGCTTTTTGCGCGAAGAAACTACCTGAAATTATACGAGCAAGATTTTGTGCAAGCCACTTGGGGGCAGCGCAAATCCCCGGCGTTAAGCTATCAACTGACGTTCCTATGGGCAGATAGGAGACAGCTTGAAAACACCACGGATTATAGTTTTTCGAAAAACTTGGAGCGGGACTATTCCTCCAACACCCCATTCAATGTGGAAGCAGGAGAGTTGGCTTTCTCCAATCACCAGGCAAGCAAATTCAAAGCAACACTCGATTGGAGGCCAGGATTGACCTATTCGATTCGGAATGGACGGAAAATTCCCAATTATGAGCGCGCACCTTTGCTTTCGTTTACCTACCAGAAGGCCATGCCACTTTTCAGTCCTTCGGGATTGGCCGCTGACTTCGACCAACTGGAAGCTTCCCTGAAGCATGACTTTTCTTTTGGGGTGAGCGGGAAACTCGATTTCAACGTCACTGCAGGTACATTCCTCAACAATCGCCAGGTGTTTTTCCAAGACTACAAACATTTTGGAGGGAATCGAACGCTTTTCTCCTCTATGGGCGCTGCCTCCAACTACCGCGTGATGGACTACTACCGCTACAGCACCTCAGGATCCTATGTTTCCAGCATTGCCCATTACCAATTCCGCAAATTCATCTTTACGCAGCTCCCCATGCTTCGCTTTTCTGGGGTACGGGAAAATATTTTTGTCAACTACCTGAAAACGCAAAACTCACCGCACTACACAGAAATTGGCTATTCACTAGATAACCTATTCCGGATTTTTAGGGTGGAACTTGCAGCTGGATTTGAAAACGGCCAATTCCTTCGTGCGCGGCCGTTATTTGGGGTAGCTACTTTCTTAAATATTTCGATCGATTAACTCAAGGATTCCACCAGTAGGTGAATTTCAAGACTAGAGACCTGTTTTTCATCAAGAAAGGCGCAGGCAGGTAGTTGTCGGTGTACACCAAAAAAAGGTCTGAAGCAGGTTTAAACCGCCATTGAAAGCGGGTATTCAGGTTGATGTTCTTGATCTGCTCGTTGTACTGCACAAAAGTGGTAAAGAAGACGGTGTTGGTCAGCGTCACATCTACTCGCGGACCAACTAGCCAGAACTGGGTTTTGCCCCAGGGAGCGGGAAGGTCAATGGAATTGTAATTGCTGCTGAGTGCCAAGCTCACATAAGGTTGAAAACGATAGCCTAGGTCGGCAACCAAGTTGTACCGCTTCCCATCTGCATAATAGCCGCCTGCGCGCCCGCTGAAAGCATAGGTAAAGACGCTTTGAGGCTTCGAACTGTATTCCAGTCCTACTGCAGACCATTGGTGTTCAGTACCTGTGGCTAGGGTTTTGCCAGAGAAGTTGGTCGGGTCAAAGGGGCGCTGAAGTACGACAAAATCGTGAGCTCCCCAGACCAATAAGCTACTTTGACTGCGAAACTTGATGCTGTAGGTAGCGTAGGTCGTATTGTCCGTTTGGACTCCTTTTAGGGAGAAATAACGGATCGAATTCAGTTCCGGTCCGTGGCTTAGGATGAGGGCACTTTTTGGAAACCAGCGGTAGCCGATGGAGGGGCTGATTTTGTAAAAAGCGGTGCGAGGCACAAAGCCCACTTCGGCAGTGTAGTTTTCAGATACATATTCATGTTGCCAGTTCCAAGTCAAGTTGCCGCTGGCATATTTCAAGTTGGCCGCGTGCGCAATCCCTCTTCCCACAGCTTCAGGTCCGAAGGACTGGAGTACCATCGCCTTTCCTGTCCACAGATTGTTGGCAGAGGCAAGGTTGTATTCCAAGCCCAAATTTCGATTGAATTCGGTGTAGCGGGTTTGATTTTCGGGCACTAGGGAGGGGTCGTAATTCAGGGATTGCTTGTTGACTACCAAGGCACCGATCGTAGAGCGGGCACCCACCTGCCGCTGCAAGGACACCACTGAGAAATTTTGTGCAGGAAGTCCAGTCTCGTCAACTGCTCCCGTCTGCATGTTGAGGGCTCCGATGCGCCAATCTTTGTTGAGCTTCCCACTGAGTCGGGCCCCAAACTCGATGGGAGCATTGAGACCAATTCGACGGGAGAAAAAAGGGCGCAGCGTGCTGTAGCCATAACTTCCAAACAAGTCTCCATTTTCTAAGAAAAACTGCCTGCGCTCCGGGAAAAACAACTCAAAGCGATCGAGGTTGGTGACTTGTCGATCTACTTCCACCTGTGAAAAGTCAGGGTTGATGGTCAAGTCCAAATTCAAAGAGGAGGTCAGCGAGATTTTAGCATCCAAGCCAATTTCTCGTTTGTAAGTAGCATTTTCACCGGATTCCCCATTTTTACTAAAGCCTCCAAGGGCATAGGGGATGAGGGAAACATTCGCTCCAGCATCAGGTGGCGGATTGTCCCAAACGAGGGTGCCTGTGTAGGCAAGTGTAGAGGAGGGGAATTGCCGAGGTACAGGTGCCCAGCCCGATTTTTCTGTGGTTTTGAGGTCAAGGCGCGAGAAGTTGATGCCCCATTCCTGTATGCCTTTCTTGTAGCGAATGGATTTGAAGGGGATTGCTGCCTCAAAAACCCAACGGTCCTCGTAATTTCTGACTTTCGACACCCACTTGTTATCCCAGCTCAGGTCTATGGAAGTACCGTTGGACATCTGCCCATCCCATTGGGCACCTGCCGCATTGGCGCCAAAGGAAAATCCATTGGTGAGGTCGTCAAATGGGTCCATAAAGAGTAGGAAGTTGTCGTTCTTCCCGAAACTGAAATCCCGCCGCAGCGACTCGACCATGTAGGGTCCATCGCTCGCATGGTAGTTGATCACGATGAGATACAGCTGTTCATCATCGTAACTCATCCGCACATCTGTTTTCACCTTGGAGAAACTGGTATCCATCGGGGTGATCATAAAAAAGTTGCTGGCCACCTCCGCTTCTTGCCACGTTTTTTCATCCATGACCCCATCCACAGCGATGGGGCTACTCGCTTTTTGAATGTTTAGGCGATAACTGGCATTGATTTTTTGTGCCCGGATGGGTGCGCTAATTAGGATAAAAGAAACTAGAATGGGAACTAAAAAACGCATGAACTGTGCTTTTGGGTAGAGGTCTATTGTTTGATTCGGTAAGTAAAGGTCAGGTTAGTTTGCCGTAGGACCATCTGAGATTCGCCTTCCGTGAAGAAATTACTCCCCTCTGTAATATAGCGGTTGATTCGTGAATTGAGTACGTCCGCAACATTGAAAATTAAGGTTCCGCGTTGATTCAAGATTTTTTTGCTGGCAGAAAGGTCTAGAAAGAAAATCCCTTTTTGAACACCCTGGGCTGTTTTTCTCCGAGCTTCGTAATTTCCTCTAATCTGTAGGTCCCAACCCTTCGGTAACGTGAATCGGGAGCTCTGTCGAAACAACATCGAGGTGGTGGTGGCTTGAAAATTCTGGTTCAAGTTGCTTCCATCTACTTTGGCATAGAAGAAGTTGGCATTGAAGTCCAGCTTCCACCAGGAGCTCGCTACATAATCTCCACTAAATTCCAGTCCATAAGATTCTTCTCCCACCAAGTTGTAAGGAGCAGTAACGGAGAAGCCATTGTCTCCCACCGTTCGGATGCGCTGGATCTTGTCTTGGGTACTTCGGTAGTACACGGTTGAAAATAGCGTACTTTTTTCGCGGTAGAGGATATGGCCTAACTCGTAGGAATCCGTAAACTCTGGGTTGAGGTTGGGATTGCCCGAGAAAAAGTTTCGTTGATCTGAGAAGGTCACATAGGGGCTGAGATCATTGTACACTGGGCGTCTGATACGACGGCTATAGCTCAACTGGAAGGCATTTTTTTCATTGGCCTTGTAGTTCAGGTGCCCGCTGGGGAATAGGTTGGTGTAGGATCTCGGATTGGACTCTTTGGTTTCTACAAGTCGAGTTTCGATATCCGTATACTCCGCTCTGAGCCCAGCTTGGTAGCTCCATTTTGCCCGTTCATTCCCTACAATTCCATAAAAAGCCAATATATTTTCGTCGTAGAGGAATACATTGTCCAAGCCATCAATCGTCTCAAAAATTCCAGACTCCTGCTTTTCCTGTACGATGTAGTCGTTTTCCATTTCTCGAAAGCTGGTACGAATCCCAGTCTCGATCTTGCCTTTGCTGGCAAAGGGTTGCGTATAATCAACCTGAAGCAGGTATTGATTTTCGTATTCGTCATTCAAGGAGGTCTGGGTTAAGTCCCCTTTGGGCAGATTTTGCCCTGTTGTAGTGTAGGAGTTTTGAGTAAAAAGTTGGTTTGATCGTTCCCAGTAGTTGAGGTAGGTAAAGGAAGCATTCAACTCTTTTCCTTTTTGGTCAAAACGCTTTTTAAAGTTCAAGATCGCCTCTTTGTTGGGCTCATCCTCGGTTTCATCCTGTCTTCGTAGTGCATAGCCGAGGTAGTTGTCCAAGGTATTGCGGTAATCCTCGTAGCGGATGTCCGTAATCCGATGTGCGTCACTTCTTCTCCATACATAGGAGGCGGTAAGGATGCTCTGTTCACTAAAGTAATAATCAAGGCCTGCTCTTAGGCTATTGTTGAGACTGTTTACGGTGGAAGTAGATCGCTGCTGGAGTAGGAGCGTGCTACCATCTTCTTGATACACTTCCTGGTACAATTTACTTCTGCCCGGGCTAACCCGATTGGCCAGTCCATAATTGACAAACCAGTTGATTCGATTTTTACGGTAATTCAGGTTGGCCGTCAGTCCTAGGTTGAGAGGCGATCCAACAATCACTTCTCCCAATCCATTGAATCCTTGTTTGTTGTCTTTTTTAAGGATGATGTTGATGACCCCTGCCATCCCTTCAGCCTCGTATCTAGCGGAGGGATTGGTGATCACTTCTACGCGTTCTACTAGGTTGGCAGGAAGCTGACGAAGTCCGCTGCTGCCTTTGAAACTCACCAAACCTGAGGGCTTGCCATCGATGAGGATGCGCACATTGGCCGATCCTCGCAAGCGTACATTTCCATCTGGGTCTACGGCCACTGAAGGGAGATTCATCAGGATATCGGAGGCATTCCCTCCTGCATTCGCGAGGTCTTTGCCTACATTGAATACCCGCTTATCTAGCGAAAGCTCCATCAAGGTTTTCTCTCCCTGTACCACCACTTCATCCAGGTCTGCAGTGCTGGATAGGAGGGAAATGGAACCTAGGTCCGCCGCATTTTGCTTGGAGCTCAAGGTAAAGACTGAGGATTTGAGGGCTTCGAAACCCATAAATTCCACCAAGGCATAGAAGGTTCCGAGCGGTAAGTCTACCTCGAAATTCCCTTTTTCGTCAGCGATTCCCCCGCCAATAAGGCTGTCTTTTTGTGTGTATACGCCCACGGTGGCAAATGGAAGGGGGCTGGTTTTTCCACTTTTCTGAACAGTTCCCCGCAGTTTCCCTTTCTGCTGGGCTACGAGGTCATGCAGGGGAACAAAAAGCACCGTAAAAAAGAAAAGGCTAAAGCAAAAGGATTTCATAGGTTTGGAATTTGGCTTATGCGTTAGATTCAGAACGGATACAAAAGTTTAAGGAATCTCCCTAATTGTAGCAATTCATGACTAACCTAAACTAAAATAAGGCCGTTTTACTGCTTATTTTGACAAGTGGAAAAAATAAAGGTCGACGCTTTCCTTCGTTTGGGTGAAAACAAACCCGAGGCCACTTAATTCATGGCTTGGAGCAGTTGCAGGACGATACCTGCTGAGTTGATGGCGGCAGGGCGTACAAACTGATTGAAACTCACTCGGGCTACTTGGTTGGCATTGTCGCTGCAGCTACGTAGGACGATAAAGGGCACGCCCAAGGTTCTACAAAGATGTGCTACTGCTGCACCTTCCATTTCAGTGGCCAAGGCCTGGTAGTCGGTATACAATTGTGCTGCAGTGGTAGGATTGCTCACAAACACATCTGCAGTTGCAATTACACCTGAGAATACACGCGGTGGCCGATTGGAAATTGGAATAAATGTGACCTTTTTGGCGGCTGCTTCAGCTTGCTTGACCAAGGCCGAATCGGAATGGATGTACAGGTCATCGTATCGCCCGCCCGAAAGTTTGCGGAAGGGAGAAACTTTAAATCCAAGGGAGTCGATCTGTCCAAAATCTGTTTGTACCAGCTTCGTACCGATAACCACATCTCCTGGCAAGGACTCGGGATGCAAGCCTCCCGCCACTCCAGTGAAGATGAGTTGTTTGGGTGTAAAATGATCCAGAAGTATTGCGGTGCTGTAGGCCGCATTTACTTTGCCTACTCCTGATTTGGCAATCACCACCGCTTGCCCTTTTAAGTTGCCCGTGTAGAAGGTCAATCCCCCATACTGTTCTTCTTTTTTGTCCTTTAAGGAATCCAACAAAATGGCGATTTCCTGATCCAGAGCTCCCAAAACCGCGGTGCGTTGTGCCGCAGCACCTAGGGAAAGAAAGAGGAAAAGAAGGACGAGTGAAAGTGATTTCATAGGGCTAAAAAGAAAATCGAAAGTAGGCTAATCCAAATTAAAATGGGGTGAATTTCTTTCCTTTTTCCTGCAGCGAACTTCAAAAAGGTGTAGGAGATAAATCCAAATGAGATGCCGATGGACAAACTGTAGGTAAAGGGGATGAGGACTAGGGTCAGAAAGGAGGGAAGGGCTTCTTCTGGATCTTTCCAATTGATTTGGGTGAGAGGCAAGACCATAAAAGAACCCACCAGCACCAGCGCGATGGAACTTGCAATAGCCGGAATAATGGATAGGAGTGGAGAGAAAAATAAGAAAGGAATGAAAAGAAGTCCTGCAGTGATGGCAGTAAGTCCTGTTCTACCCCCTGCAGAAATTCCCACTGCTGACTCGATGTAGGCGGTACCCGAGCTGCTGCCCACCAAGCCTGCCACAAGGGTGGCTAAGGAATCCGTAAGCAAGGATTTTTGCATGTTCTGAGGGTTGCCCTCCGCATCTTTGAGCCCAGAAGCTTCTGCCAAGCCGACAAAGGTGCTGATCCCATCAAATAGCAGGGTGAAGGTAAATACAAAAATCACGGGCAGGTAGCTGTAGCGCAAGGAGCCGATTAGGTCAGCTTTTCCCACCAAACTGAAGTCTGGCCAAGCGAAAATTCCGGTGTAATTGACGAGTGTAGCCACTCCGCCAGAAATCTCCGTGGTATCTCCCCACCAGCGGCCAATCGGCCAGGCGAGCAAGGTGGTAAAAGCAATCCCAAAAAGAAGGGCGCCCGGAACTTTCCGAAGGGTCAAGGCTCCCGTGAAGAGCAGTCCCGCAAGAAAAGTGAGCGTGGCAGGGTCCTTGAAAGAGGCCATGCTCACCAAAGTGGCAGGATTGGCAACAATAAAATGGGCGTTTTGAAAGCCGATAAAGCAGATGAATAATCCAATGCCTGCGGAGACGGCATGGCGGAGGGAACTGGGAATGGCGCGGATGATTTTTTCCCGGGTATTGAATAGGGAGAGGAGTAGAAATAAAACCCCGGACCAAAATACTGCTCCCAAAGCTTCTTCAATCGTCAGTCCAAAGCCCAACACGGCGGTGTAGGCAAAAAAGGCATTGATACCCATGCCTGGAGCTACTACAATAGGGTTTTTGGCATATAGGCCCATCATCAAGCTACCAAAGGATGACACCAACACCGTTGCGGTAACGACGGCAGAAAAGGGCATTCCCGTCACTGAAAGGATCGCTGGATTGACGATGATGATGTAAAAACAGGCTAAAAAGGTGCTGACCCCAGCGAGGATTTCGGTTTTGGTGTTCCGCTTCATGCCCTCAAAATAGACAAAGGCATCCTAGAAAAAAAACTATTGAAAATTCAGCACAATCGATATCCCTTTTCTTCGAAGGGAGTTGATGGCATCTCGGATTTCTGGGGCTGTTTTATCAGCCACGTAGAGGTTGTTGATGCCGTGCGAGAAGCGGATCTCAGGGGCAAATTTGAAGTACTTGAAGTAAATTTCAAATCCCATTCCTGCCTCCACTGTAAAGTCTCGTTTGGTGGTCACAATAGGATCAATGTTGATTTCTTCTTGGGCTTTGGTATTAAAAAGATAGCTTCCTCCCCCTATAAAGTACATCCGGGTATTGTTGAATCGCATGGAGCGGTATTTAAATACCACGGGAAGTTCGACCATGGTGGCTTCATTGACCAATTCTTCGCTGCGGAAGCCTAGGCTTGGAGTGGCAGTATTGTCGGGACCAGTTGGAGGGGTTGCCGTAGCTCCATCGTAATAGTTGACATCCACTTTGTACTCGTAAAAGCCAATTTTCGGGGTGAAGATCAGGTTGACCTGGTCGTGAAAGCGTAAAATCCCGATAAATCCCAAAGAAAATCCTGGGGTAAATTTCGGATAGATGGAATGAATGGCATTGTTGGGAACGTTTGCTGGATTTAGAAACTCTGGAGAGTATCGGAGCTGGTAGCTAGCGGTATGCACACTCAAGAAAAAGCCATAGGAAACAAGCTTGTCATCCGAGCCTGGATTATTGGTAAGTCCAAAATACCCTTGCCCATTGCTTTTGGCAACTACGCACAGCAGCAGGAGGCTGAGGACAATTACTTTTGCCCTACGTAGATGGAGCTGATGCCAAAAGTGAGTGGTTTGCATAGTGTGCTGTGAAAGCCTACTTTTTTTAATACGGTCAGAAAATTTTCTCCATCGGGAAAGGCTTCCACGGACTCGGGAAGGTAAGTATAGGCAGAATTGTCCTTGGATACAATTTTACCGATTTGGGGAAGAATCACATGCGAATAAAACCCATAAGCTTGCTTCATTGGAAATGACTTGGGTTTGCTAAACTCCAAGATAACCGTTTTTCCTCCAGGCTTGAGCACACGATACATGTCCGCCAGCCCTTTCTCCAGATTTTCAAAGTTCCGAACTCCAAAGGAAACGATCACTGCATCGAATTTATTGTCTTCAAAGAGAAGTCCTTCGGAATCTCCCATCAGCATTTCGATCTTTTCTTGAAGCCCTCGCTTCACCATTTTCTTACGGCCCTCGGAAAGCATGCCCTCTGAAATGTCCACTCCGATGATTTTGTCTGGGTTTAAGGCCAGCGCCTCGATGGCAAAATCACCTGTACCGGTGGCAATATCTAAAATCAGTTTGGGGGCATCTTTTTGAAGGTACTTGATGGCTTTTTTTCTCCAAATGATGTCAATGCCCAAGCTAAGCACATGGTTGAGCAAATCGTATTTCGGGCTGATGTTGTTAAACATCTCAGCTACCTGCTCTTTTTTGGGGTCTAACTTATCTTTGTAGGGGAGGACAGTCATCACGATTCTTCTTTGGTGGCACAATATTACTACACAAACCCGAGGATATGAAAATTGTTGGGGCCCTTCCGGCAAAGTGCTTCCAAAATAAAAGCCTATTTTTGTATCCTATTTAAAAGTCATGATCAAAAAAGCCACCTTTTTAGTGAGTAACAGTGACCTCGCGAAATGTCCCAAACCGGATCGGGCAGAAATTGCCTTTATTGGGCGCTCCAATGTAGGCAAGAGTTCCTTGATCAACATGCTCACTGGAGTGAAGGAGCTAGCTAAAACTTCCCAAAAGCCGGGTAAGACGCAGTTGGTCAATCACTTTACCATCGATGACCGTTGGTTTTTAGTGGATTTACCTGGCTATGGATTTGCCAAAGTAAGCAAGGATAAGAAGGTGAAGTGGGAGAAAATGATCAGCAGCTACCTCACCACCCGCACCAATCTTTGCGGGGTGTTTGTGTTGATTGACAGCCGCTTGGAACCCCAAACTATCGATTTGGAATTTCTCAACTGGTGTGGAGAGGAAGGGGTCCCCTTTGTGGTTGCTTTTACCAAGGCCGACAAGCAGTCCAAAACCCAGACCAATAGGAACGTAAAATTATTTTTGAACAAGCTGATCGAGATCTTTGGAGATACGCCAGATTATTTTGTGACCTCTGCAGAAAAAGGCCAGGGAAAAGACGAAATACTTCAATACTTGGCGGAGCTGGTCTCCGAATTTGAATCCCAGCGTACAAATTGATGGATAATCCTATATTTGCAGCCTGAATACCTAACGAATATGAATTTTAAAGACATTGCAGCTGTAGCCGGCAAGCCGGGATTGTACAGAATCGTAAGCCCTACCCGCTCTGGCGTGGTGCTGGAAGCCTTGGACGAGAAGAAAACCAAGTTGGTCGCTGGCATGTCCATGCGCGTGTCCGTGCTCAACGACATTTCCATCTATACGCTTACTGAAGAAGGTGCAGAACCTTTGGAGTCAGTGATGAAGAAAATCGATGCCAACTATCAGGGCGATACAGGAGTAGATGCTAGCGCCACCGATGCAGAGTTGCGCGCATTCCTAAAGTCTGTACTACCCGAATTTGATCAGGACCGCGTGTACGTGTCCGACATCAAGAAATTGAATGCCTGGTACTTGCTTATTCATAAAAACTGCCCTGAAGTATTCCAGGAGAGTTCTACTTCAGAAAAAGAAGCCTAACCCTTAGCCCCGTTCTACGGGGCTTTTTCATACCTTAGCTGGATGTCCTCCCTCGCCGAAGAAACTTTTGCCTTGGTTACCCAGGAGCTAGCTCTTCCTGAGCTACGCGAGGAATTTGACGAACAAAAAGCCGTGGGACTATTAACTAAGGCGGTCAGGCAGCTTCTGGATCAAAATTTGGAACGCTTCCTACAAATCTGCTACCGTGTGGATTTGGCAGAAAATACGCTCAAAAAAATCCTTGCTGAATCTCCTCCAGAGCAGCTTGCCTCAGATCTGGCGCAGGCCTTGTGGGATCGGCAGAAACAAAAAATCGTCCTAAGAAGACGCTACTCAGGAACGGAAGGCTCCGAGTAGATCAGGAGGCACTTTTTTCCTTCCTAGGGATTGCGTATGTTTCGTTCAAATCTCTTTTTATGGCAAATCCCATCTGGATCATGACCTCAGCTTTTGACCAGCTTTCTCTGGAGGAGACGGTTGAAAAAGCAATTCAAATTGGTGTTCAAGGCCTAGATCTTTGCGTTTTCCGCAAGGATGGTACCCGCAACGATTTTGTGGCCACTCACCTGGATTACCAAAATTTCGGTTTAGCGGAAGCCCAAAACCTGCTTTGCCAATTTAACCAAGCACACTTACGTCTTTCCATTGGAGCTTTTGATAACCTCATCGGAGGAGACCCTGTCCAGCGTGTCCACAACCAAAATCACCTACTTCGCTTAATTCGGATGGCCTACCTGCTTGGTGGGGATGAAAACGACATCACAGTGGGCACCTTTGTGGGGTACAACCATGAATTAGGCAATCAGGAGGGAGGATTTGAGAAAAATCTACTGGAGTTCCAGCGGATTTTTGGCCCGATCATCCGCTATGCAGCAAGCCTAGGGGTCACAGTGGTCTATGAAAATTGTCCCATGGAAGGATGGAGGAGTTCGGGTTACACGGGCACTTTCAACAACTTATCTGGGGTGCTTGCAGCGCGCAAATTGATGTACGAGCTCGTTCCCGAAAAAAATCACGGTGAAATCTACGACCCCTCACACGACGTGTGGCAGCATACTGATCCACTAGCCGTGATACGACATACCGATATGTCCCGAGTACGGAGAATTCATGTCAAATCTACGCGAAACGTCTCCGATCCCTTTTGGGGAAATATGTACCCCATGCAGCAAATTCGGGCCGACTGGGCAGAGAAATTAGGAATTACTTCTAGTAAAAATCCATGGGATCGGCACCATTACGAGGCTACCCTGCCAGGCTTTGGATTAGGGGATTCCATGGATTGGAGATCTTTTGTGGGCTTGGTGCGAGAGAAAGGATTTACAGGGCCCTTTGAAATTGAAAATGAGGCGCTCCTTTCCAAGCAAACTGGCAATATGGCTGCGATCGTTCAGGGCTGCCGTGCTGCGGTCCAAAATTTAGCTCCCTTACTTTGGGAACTTAGTGAGGAAGGGTGGACCTATCCAAAGTCCGCGTACAAGCCGCTCCAAGAGCTGGTTCGTCCTGATATTCCGGTGGTGACCATGGATCAACTCCTGTAAACACCAAAAAAATCTTAGGCTTGTTGCTCGTAAACGGTGTCTGGGGGTAAGTTGGGTTGCTCTGCTGCAGCCACAGCTAGTTGGTCGCAACGCTCATTTTCGGGATGTCCTGCATGCCCTTTAAGCCAGAAGAACTTGGGCTTAAACTTGAGGTGGAGGGGGATGTAGCGAAGCCAGAGGTCCGGATTTTTTTTGTCTTTGAACCCTTTTTTTTGCCAAGACCAGAGCCAGCCTTTTTCAATGGCATCGACCACGTATTTACTGTCAGAATAGACCTGCACAGGGAATTCGGTGGTCTTGATTTCTTGGAGCGCACGAATCACTGCCAAGAGTTCCATGCGGTTATTGGTAGTCAATCGGAAGCCTTCGGAAAGCTCTTTTCGGTGCTGGCCAAACTTCAGCACTGCACCATATCCCCCAGGACCTGGGTTGCCTTTGGCTGCTCCATCGGTAAAAATGATAATCATAGGACAAAGAAATCAAAAAAAGCGAAACCTAGTTTTCTCATCCTCCAGCCAATGGAAAGGCGTTGGTCTTGAAGATTTTCACAGCAATCGACAAGAGAATAATTCCAAATATTCTGCGCAGCACATCTACTCCTGTTTTTCCGAGTTTACGCTCTAGCCAGTTCGTGCTTTTAAGGACGATGAACACAAAAATCAGGTTGAGGAGGATACCAATGGCAATGTTGATCTGCTCAAACTCAGCCTTTAATGTCAAGATAGTCGTAAGCGTACCCGCTCCGGCGATCAATGGAAATGCAATGGGTACGATAGAGGCACTGGTACTGGCAGTGGCTTCGGGGTCTGGTTTGAAGAGCTCAATTCCCAAAATCATCTCAGCACCAAGAGCGAAGATGATCAAGGCTCCTGCGATTGCAAAGTCTTCAACGCCAATTCCAAAAAGGGTGAGGATAGATTTTCCTACCAAAAGAAAAGTGATCATCAAGATACCGGCAACGATTGTTGCTTTTCCGGACTGAATGTGACCTACTTTTTTCCGGAGGTTGATGATGATGGGAATGGATCCCAGGATATCAATGACGGAAAATAGGATGAGGGAAACCGAGAGAATTTGTTTGAAATCTACCATGCAGCAAAGGTAGGGAGATTTCGGAGAGCGGCGAAGGAATCGGGCAAATCCTTGTTTGGTCTAGAGCAGACCAGCCCCGTCTTCCACTTCCTCCAAGGCCTGGCTCAGAAAGTCGATGAAGGGTTTCATTGCATTAAACCCATCCAATGCGAACTTGATAAATGCGCCTGTTTGAATGGCTTGATCGGAGATGTGGTGGGAAACCGTAAAGCTTTTCAGTTTGAGGTACTCGATGTAAGGGTTGCTGGCCTCGTAGTCTCGGGGGCTCGTCTTTAGTTTTTCGCCCTCGATGCCGGAAAAGAGTTTCTTGAAGGATGCCGATTGTTCGATTTGCTGAAGTTGCGCCCCGCTAAAGTCGATTTCTTTTCGAATTTTTTTGAGCGTGTCTGCTTCAGGCATCCAGATTCCCCCCGCCAAAAATGAATTTCCAGGTTGTATTTGAAGGTAGTAACCTGGTCCTGGGGATTTCTTCCCTCCTGGAGAAAAGTAAACCCCGAAATTGGTTTTGTAGGGATTTTTGTTGGCCGAAAAGCGCACGTCCCGATTTTGTCTAAACAGGCAATCCTTGGCCTTGAAGGAAGCCATGCTAGGCTCCAAATCTACCATGGTTTTTAGGAGCACCTCCGTGTCGGCTACTAGGGTCGCCTTGGTATCCAGGTACCACTTTTTGTTGGCATCCATCCAGTCTTTCTGGTTGTTTTCACTCAAGGCGGATAGAAAGTCTAGGTAGGGACGCATGGTTTTGGAGAATAGTAAAATTGAATTTCTAGTAGAACTTTAAAAACCCGATTGAGTTCAAATAAACTCCACCAGCGTTTCCAACCTCATACCTCGGCTTCCTTTGATCAAAATCAAATAGTCTTCCAATTTGCTGTCTTGTAGCCAGTTGCGGAAAGAAAAAGGGTCTGGGAAATACAAGGCTGACGGGGCGGTTTCCAGGGCGGATACGATCAATTTTCCTGTAAAGCAGACCTTGTCAAAGGCAAATTCACTGACCAGCTCACCCAACTTGCGGTGCTCCTCATCAGCGTAGTCTCCCAACTCAAACATGTCTCCTAGGATGACCATTTTGTGCTTCTTCCCTGTCATCTTTCCAAAGGTGCGGATGGCAACCTCCATGCTGGAAGGGTTGGCATTGTAGGCATCCAAGACAATGACATTGCTGCGCTTTTCTACGAGCTGGGAACGCATGTTTTCTGGAGTGTATTCCAAAATCCCACGAACGGCATCCACCATCGGAACACCAAAGTAGGCACCCATAGCCAGTGCATTGGCGATATTTCCAAAATTGTATGCCCCCACCAAAGAGCTGACATGAAGCCCATCCACTCCAGGCACTGAGAAGGTAACAAAGGGGTCTGCCCCCTCAAACTGGACCTCACAAAAATCCCCCTTGGAAGGAAAAAGTACAGGCTGATCAAAGCGGGAAACCAGAGGCGCCAAGATTGGGTCTTGTGAATTGATAAAAACCTTCCCTTGATGCGATTTGAGGTACTGGAAGAGTTCTGTTTTGGTTTTCAAGACTCCCGCAGGACCTCCCATACCCTCCAAGTGGGCCTTTCCGATGTTGGTAATGCAGCCGTGGGTAGGTTCGGCGATGGCGCACAGCTCCTCAATGTCTCCCTGCTTGTTGGCGCCCATCTCGATGATGGCGATCTCGTGCTCAGGGCGCAGACGGAGGAGCGTCAGCGGCACACCGATATGATTGTTTAGGTTGCCAATCGTAGCCAGCGTATTAAATTTTTGTTTCAGCACGCTGTGCAAAAGTTCCTTGGAGGTGGTCTTTCCATTTGAACCTGTCAATCCAATGACAGGAATGTCAAATTTTCGTCGATGGTAGGTGGATAGCTGCTGCAAGGTGCTCAAAACATCTTCGCACAAAAAATAGCGGGCATCCCCAGCAGGAACCACAGCAGGGTCATCCACCACTACGGCTGAAGCACCCATCTCTAGGGCCGTTGGTGCAAAAGCATTCGCATCAAAATTTGGCCCTTTCAAAGCAAAAAAGAGGTTTCCCGAATCAATTTTCCGGGTATCTGTACTTACACCAGTGCTAGGAAGAAAAAGGGAGTAGAGCGTGTCCAGGTTCATTTTTTTTGAAAATTTGACACAAAATAACGCAATCGAAGCATCTTTGCAGTGAGCGATCCGTTTTATTTTAAGCGAATGCACCCCCATCATGCGAAAAATCCTTGTCCTAATTTTGTTGTGGATCGCCACGCCCCTGTTTGCACAGAAGGTGGTGGAATTGGATCAAGGCAAAACCATTCGCCTGAAGGGGCAAGTGCTGCCGAATGGCTTTTCGCTAGGAATCAACTCCGCCCAGATCCAAACGCTTGATCTTACCGGGGATGGAAAAGAGGAATGGGTGGTTTGGGACATCAATTCGCGACAGCTGCAGATATTTGAGAAAAAAGGGGAGCAGTTCCTCGTCCGACCCGAACTCAGCTACTTTTTCCCTTCAGATGTAAGCGGATTTTTGGTCTTGGCAGATTTTGATCGAGATGGGAAAAAGGACCTCTTTACGTCTACCGCCCTCGGCGTAAAAGCCTACCGCAATACCTCATCGGGAAGCCAGATTTCGTGGAGCTTGGCCCAAAATTTCTTACGCTTGGAGGGAGCCAATAACATTCCTGCCAATAACCTGGATACGCCGCTCCTCCAAGACTTGGACGGCGATGGGGATTTGGACTTGCTCCTCTTCAACTTTGCGGTAGGGGACTATTTGGAATACTACCGCAACACCTCCATCGAACGCAAGGGCAGTCCGGATATCGATGGCTTTGCTTTTCCGGTTCGGCACTGGGGTGGCTTTGAGTTTTGTGGTTGTGGGCAGATCAGTTTCGGGTTGACCTGTGATGGGAGAACCCTCGCTTCACCCGCTGCTCCCCTTGACCAAGCCCGAGTGCAGCATTCGGGTGGACATAGTTTGCTGTACCGAGATTTTACGGGCGACGGCATCCCAGACCTGCTGATGGGTCGTGAAGAATGCACTACCCTCTATTTTTTACCAAACCTGGGCACCAGCAGCAACCCGAAATTCACCTCCTTCTCGAAGGAGCTCCCGGGATTCGGTTCCTTACCGGAATTTCCCCGCTTCCATGCAGGGCAGTATTTGGAGGAATCCCTGGTTGTAAGTTTAAATACGAATGAAACCGCCGCGCCTATCGGAATTGATTTTGCCCAATCTGTGGTTCGATTGGAAAAGGGCACAGGCAAACCGCTGCCCATCCTCCAGGATCAAGTGTTGGATTTGGGTGAAAATACCCGACCTTTTTTTAGTGGAACTTCTTTTTCAGGCGAGCTACTTGTAACTGCCAATGGGAAAAAGGGAGCCAAAGTCCTGGGTCAAGCCTACCGAATGCGGTACACGGGTGCGCAACTGGAACTGATGGAGGAAGATTACCTGGGGCTTTCAGGACTCAATCTTTTGGATTTAACTATCCTGGACTACGTTTCTGTTTCCAAGGAAAAGCATCTGCTGGTTCAAGGAACCCGCACCAGCAGCACGGGCATACCAGCTCCTGTCTGGCTCAAGCGAGTGGGGGCCAACTGGGAAGAAATTACACTTTCAGGGCTTACTTTGAGGCTAGGAGACCAGTTTACTTTGTTTGGACACCGGGGCAAGGATCAACTTCTAGTTGCTGCGCAAAATGGAAGCTTAACCCAGTACGAGGTGGACTTGACTTCGCGATCGGTTCGCCTTTTGGCGAGTAATTTTTTAGGTTTTCAAGACAATCCAGCCAATCGCAACCTGAATGTAGCCGTTCGTAGCGGGGAGCGTCCCGATTTGTATTCGGTAGACCAAACGGGCAAAATTTACCGAACCCGAGACTTTCTGAATGCGCCTGTTCGGGAGGAGGTGCTAGTTCGGATTCAAAATCAAGACTTGCCCCTGCGACTGGGCCGCTCCAATTGGTTGGCGGTGGTCAACTCAAGTTTAGGGGAGGAAGATGACTTGATTTTGGGTACCCGTGGAGGAGGGTTACTCTACCTGAGTGCTGCCAGTTCGGACGGAGGTTCAGCAGGAGAATTTAGCGTAACCGCCTTTCCGAATCCAAGTTCCGGCTCCTTCCAAGTTGTATCTAGTTTACCCGCTACTGGGCGGTTGATCTCCCCTCTTGGCCAAGTGCTTCTTTCTGAGATAATACTTCCAGCAAGGAGAGCCGTGCTGGTGGATATCCCAAATCTAGCACCTGGTATCTATTTTTTGCAATTGCAAACCGAGGACAAGCAGACATTCGTCCAAAAAATCTTAGTGAGGTAAGGAGCACTCTCTGATCCTTTGGCTTAAGTTCTTGAAAACTTTTTCACGCTCCGCCGCGGCGGAGACACAGAAAAAACACGCAGATTTAGTTCGATAAGCATTTCAACTTTTTCCCACTATCCAAAAAAATGTTGAGGATAATTCACTGAGCCGTGGACCGTGGTCTGTTAGCCGTTGACCTGTTATTCTTTGAATGACTTGCCAACATAAATCAAATAAGGTAGTTTCGGTATTCAAATACCAACCCATGAAAACTATTCTCTATTTCTTTTTTGCAGGCATACTTCTTTGGAGTTGCCAATCGGGTCCTGACCCTGCCGATCAAGTATTTATCAATGGAATCGTCTACACCGTAGACGAAGCCAATCCGAAAGTGGAGGCAGTGGCGGTCAAGGATGGGCTAATTTTGGCTGTGGGCACTACCGAAGAAATCCAAAAATTTGTTGGCAGCGACACAGAGGTGATTGACCTAGCTGGCAAGACAATGACTCCAGGAATCATTGAGTCCCATGCCCACCTGATGGGGATAGGCTACAACAAACTTGAAATCGACTTGATGGGGGTGAAGACCTACGAGGAATTGATCCAAAAAGTAGGCGAGGCTGCAGCAACTGCCAAGCCAGGAGACTGGATCACGGGTAGGGGATGGCACCAGGACAAGTGGCTCAAAATGCCCGAAAAGACCGTGAAAGGCTTTCAAACGCACGATGCACTAAGTGCAGTGAGCCCCAACAATCCTGTATACTTGGCCCATGCCTCTGGGCATGCCTCCTTTGTCAATCAAAAGGCGATGGATATGGCAGGTATCACCCCTTTGCGCAGCGAATCGCCCACTCAAGAAGTGGAAGGTGGAGAGGTATTGAGAGATGAACTCGGCAATCCTACCGGGGTATTGGTGGAGCGTGCTTCCACTTTGGTGAGCAAGTTAATTCCTGAAACTACCCCAGAAAAAGACGAAGAGGCATTGACCTTAGCCTTGCAAGAACTTGCCGAAAAGGGAATCACTTCCTTCCATGATGCGGGTTCCGGACAGGAGGTCATTGACTTGGTTCAGAAGTTTCAAAAAGAAGGGAAACTGACCGCGCGCATGTACATCATGCTGACCGGAAGACAGCCCGACTTGTTGGAAGCCTGGTATAAAAAAGGACCGATGATAGATCCCAATCACTGGGTGACGGTGCGCTCCATCAAACTCAATTGCGATGGGGCTCTGGGACCTTGGGGTGCATGGTTGCTGGAGGACTATTCGGATAAGCCAGGTCACCGAGGACACGAGACTTTACCCATGTCTGTGGTAACTGAGGTGTCTGAGAGGGCTTTGCCGCTAGGGTTCCAGGTTTGTGCACATGCCATTGGCGATCGTGCCAATCAGGAGATTTTGGATCGATTTGAATCGGCCTTGGCCAAAAACCCAAAAGCTACCGACCATCGCTTCCGCATCGAACACGCGCAACACCTACACCCGGATGATATCCCTCGATTTGGAAAGCTAGGGGTGATTGCCACCATGCAGGCGATTCACTTGAGTTCCGACCGCCCTTGGGCCATCGACCGCTTGGGCGAGAAGCGCATCATCGATGGTGCTTACGTGTGGCAGAGTCTGTTTAAGACCGGTGCGCGCATTGCCAATGGCACCGATGCTCCCGTAGAGCCCGTAGATCCACTCCCTTCTTTTTATGCTTCTGTAACCCGCAAGACTCTCCAAGGACTACCAGAAGGGGGTTATGAAGGAGACCAAAAAATGACTCGTGATCAGGCATTGAAGTCCTACACCTTGGATGGTGCTTTTGCCGAGTTTGAGGAAAAGTTCAAAGGATCTATCGAGGTAGGCAAAGCCGCTGACTTCACCGTGTATGACAAGAATATCATGGAAATCCCGGAAGATGAAATTCTTCAAGCCAAGGTGCAGTTGACTGTTGTCGGAGGTAAAGTGGTGTACCAGAAGAAGTAGGGATAAAAAAATAAAAAGTTAAGGCCTGTCAGATTTTAATGCTGACAGGCCTTTTTTGAAACAATTATTTTTGTGCTTTTAATTAATTTACGTTTATTTAAAATAATAATAGTATTAAACTAAGAAAATTTATGGAAATTTTAATCGCACTTCTTTTGGCTCTGAATATCGGAGCCATTATTTATGCCCTTATTGACATCGTAAAAAGTAACTTTCAAAAACCAAGGCAGGTGAAGACTGGCTGGATTTGGGTGGTAATTCTTTTTCAAGGGCCGGGATCATTGATTTATTTTTTAACTAAAGAAAGGATGGGTTGATCCATCGAAGTTGAGGCAGTCCTAATGACCTTCTTTTACTTTTCGGGTTCAGTCAACGTCTGAAAAGACAACTGGCTATGATTTTCAGATTCTTTTTTAGGGTTGCTTCTCCTATTGACTTACCCTTCGTCCTCCCCCTACAATCTTTGCTCTAACTGAGTAATAGGTAGGGTCGCTCCCTTGTTGGGGTACAATTTTCTGCAGGTATTGTTGCTTTCTGTTTTGTGGTATTGTGAAAATCTCCTAATATTCCCTTTGGTTAGCACTAAACTCTATGAAAAAACACCTACTCCTCTTTTTGGCATTGGCTTGCGCCACACTTAGCCAGGCACAAGCCCAAGATACTCGTCCCATGTCCTGGAAGGATGTGGCTACCTGGAAATCCATGCCCAACTCTGGATTCAAACTTTCCCCCGATGGGCAATGGATGGCCTATGTGCTCACAGGTATCGAAACTGACGGGGAATTGATTCTCCAAAAAGTAGCCGATCCGGCAAGCAAAAAGGCCTTTCCACTAGGTGCCGCTACCTTTGCTAGCTTTGAGTTTAGCGATAATAGCCAATGGATTGCCTTCAAGGAATTCCCCAAGTTCACGGAGAAGCAGGCCAATGAAAAAGCCAAAGGCAAGCCCCTTAAGGAAAAACTCCACCTGATTCAATTGGGCTCTGGAGACAAAAAGACCTTCGAGGGAATTTCAAGTTTTAACTTCACTGGTGAGGCCGCTACCCACCTCTTAATTACCCTCCCCAAAGAAGGAACTGGAGAAGCCAAAGGATCAGACCTTCTAATCTATCACCTGGCCACAGGCAAGTCTCAAAACCTGGGCAATATCCGAGAGCATGCAGTAAATAAGGCAGGTACGCACCTGGCCTATGCGGTAGATGCGGCCAACTCTCAAGGGAATGGCCTCTACCTACTCACCTTGGCTAGCAATAGCGTATCGGTTTTGGATTCGGATGAGGCAGGATACCAAAGTATTAACTGGACTGAAAAAGGGGATGCCTTTGCAGCGCTCAAGTTTAAAAAAGACAAAAAATACACCCAGGAAAAAGGAGCTGTACTAGGTATAAAAAATCTTTCTAGTCCACAGATAACCCTATATGAGCCCGCTAAAGATTCTACCAGTTTTGACTCCCGCTACACCATCAGCCCCAACCGTCGCCCCCTCTGGTCGGATGATTTGAGCCGCCTGTTTTATGGTATTCACCCGCTGGTTTTAGCTGAAAAAGTAAGCCCCAAAAAGGAAGTCAACCAAGATTCTCTCCGACAGGCCGAAGTGGTATCGCTTGAAAAAATCAAGGCAGATTCCACCATCAAGTCTGTTTCAGATCTTCAAAAGGCCATAGCCAAACTCAATACAGGCGCCTCTCCCGAGAAGAAGGCTTCTGATGCTAAAAAGCCAGAAATGACGATTTGGCACTGGAACGACGAGCGATTGCAGTCCCGTCAGCAAGTGATGGAAGGCATGGACAAGAACTTCAGTTTCTGGGCTATGTATGACGTTGTAGGTAAAAAACATACCCCACTTCAGGATAGTACCTTCCTCGAACTCAACCTCCTTCCCAACCAGCACTATGCCCTAGGAGCAGATCAGCAGGCCTACGAATTGGACAACAACCTCAACGGGCAAACCTACAAGGATTATTACCTCGTAGACCTAAAATCGGGAACCAAAACCCTCCTGTTTGAGAAGTTTTACCAGCCCTCCTTCGCATCCATTCCACGAGCGTCTACGGATGGAAAGAAACTGCTCTATGGTAAGGATGGCCATTTTCACGTGTACGACATCGCCACCAAAACCCACAGCAACCTCACGGAGAAGCTTCCGGTTTCCTTTGTGGATGTAGAAGACGACCACAACGTGGTCAAGCCCCTCTACAATCCCTTGGGATGGAGTAGTGATAGCCGTTACGCACTCATTCGGGATGGCTGGGATATTTGGCAAATCCCCCTTTCTGCCAAGGAAACGCCCCTCAATTTGACTCAAAATGGCAAGGATCAAAAAATTCGCTACCAGTACCGCGTCAACCTTGACTCGGATGAAAAGGGTATCGACTTGACCAAAACCGTGTACCTCCGCATCTATGGTGAGCGGACCAAGAAAAGCGGGTATGCTACCCTTGCTCCAGCAAAAGCTGGATTGACCGCCGGTGCAAAAGTCTTGCGCTGGGAAGATGCCAATATCCAAGGCCTAAGCAAGGCGAAAAAGGCGGCAGTATTAACTTTCACCCGTGAAAATGCCAACCAGCCTACGCAAGTGTTCTTGACTGATGCTACACTGAGTACGTCCAAGCAACTTACTGAAAATACGCCCGATGCGGGCAAATATGCCTGGTCTGCAGGAGTTAAGTTGGTGGACTATGTGACCACCAAAGGAGATTCCCTGCAAGCGGCCCTAATCCTTCCCGCTGGTTATGTGGAAGGGAAGCAGTATCCTACAGTGGTGTATTACTACGAAAAGCTTTCTCAGACCCTGCACAATTGGTCTAACCCGGCCTACAGTGGAACTGGCTGGAGTCCTAGCGTCTACACCAGCAACGGCTATGCGGTGCTGATTCCAGATATCGTGTACAAAATGGATGATCCAGGAATGTCGGCTGTTTGGGCGGTACTCCCTGCAGTAGATGCAGCCATTCAAACGGGCGTGATTGATCCCAACAAGATGGGGCTACATGGCCACAGCTGGGGAGGTTACCAAACGTCCTTCTTGATCACCCAAACCAACCGCTTCAAAGCTGCAGCGGCTGGCGCTCCCCTGACCAATATGATTTCCATGTATGACTTAATCTATTGGAATTCAGGTAGTGGGAACATGTCCATTTTTGAAGCTTCACAAGGTAGATTTTTGGGAGGTCCTTGGGAAAACTGGGAGGCTTACGAGCGTAATAGCCCTATCTACCATGTTAAAAATGTGCAAACCCCACTGCTGATGCTGCACAACGACAAGGATGGCGCCGTTGATTTTACCCAAGGGATTGAATACTACAATGCCCTTCGCCGCCTAAAGAAGCCTGTGATCATGGTGCAATATCTTGGCGAAAATCACGGCCTTGGCAAACTGGAAAACCGAAAAGACTACGCGGTACGAATGCTGGAATTCTTTGACCACCACCTCAAAGGGATGCCTGCCCCATCATGGATGGAAAATGGCGTGCCTCGCTTAAAACTTGGGGATCACTTGGATGAAAGAGTGTTTTGATCTGTTGAACCTAGATTCCGTACAAGACATTTCATCAAGTAACCCCTAAAAATGAATCCCTCGGCATTAGCCGAGGGATTTTTTAGTATTTCAAGTAGAGGAGTTTCCAATCGCTGGTTCACAGCTTAATCAGGCAAGGCAAAAGCCACATAAGCATCCCCGCTTTTGGTGCCTTTTCCGCCTCCGCAAGCGATAACCAGGAATTGTTTTCCATCTCTTTCATACACTGCCGGCGTAGCATGACCTGCTGCTGGAAGCTGCGCTTCCCAAAGGAGTTTGCCAGTTTCCTTATCAAAAGCTCGGATTTTCCCATCCTTGGTGGCTGCAATAAAGAGGAGACCGCCGGCAGTGACCACGGGTCCTCCGTAATTTTCGATGCCGGTATTTTCAATCCCCATTGCCTTTAGTGAATCGATAGACCCCAGAGGGATTTGCCATTTTTTCAATCCCGTATTCATGTCGATGGCAGTCAGTAGGCCCCAGGGAGGGTTGGAACCATAAATTCCCTCTTTGGTGATGAGCTGTTTGTATCCCTTCATGTAGTAGCGGGGGGAGAGCTTGGAGCTTTCGGTTTCCAGTTCTTTTTTGTTTTCAGTATCGGCCTTGCCCAGCAGGTAATCCACTAAAATTCCTCGCTCCTCTGCTGAAATATGGGAGAATGAAGGCATTGCCCCTCGTCCTTTTTGCAGCAGCAGACTGAGTGATTCAGCAGAATAGGTTTTTTTCAAATCGATCAAACTGGGAATGGAGGGAGGATTGCCTTTCCTGTCTATGCCATGACAATTGCCGCAGTAATTGGTATAAATGGATTGACCGACCCCGCCAAAGTTGGCATTTGGAGTCATCTCAATTAGCCAAGGAACTTGATTGGCATTGACGTAGAGGGTTTGGGATTCCGGATCAAAGGATGCACCACCCCATTCACCCCCTCCATCCATTCCTGGAAAAAGCACGAGCGACTTTTCTGGATGTGGAGGTGCCCAGGTATCTCCAAAAATTGCATTTGAAAGCTGGCTACGGATATCTGTTTCCCATTCAGGGGTTAGATTCAGGATGTTTTTTTCGGCATAAACCAGGTTCATAAACGGTTCAGGCAAGGAGGGGATGGGTTGGGTTTTCGAACTCACCTCTCCCGGCATTTGGGTTTGGGTGACGGGAGTTTCAACGATGGGCCAGATGGGGTTTCCGGTTTCCCGATCAAAAACATAGGTATATCCTTGCTTGGAAATTTGCGCCACGGCATCGATCCACTTGCCGTCTTTTTGGATTCGAATCAGGTTGGGATTGGCAGGAAAGTCCCTGTCCCACACATCGTGGTGAACAGCCTGAAAATGCCAGATTCGCTTTCCAGTTCGGGCATTGAGAGCTAAGAGCGAGTTCGCATACAGGTTGTCTCCGTTTCGGTTGCCTCCCCAAAAATCATAGGTAGCCGATCCCGTGGGAACAAAAACGATCCCCCTAGCATAATCCACGGTCATTCCTGCCCAATTGTTGGCCCCGCCTATTTTCTTGATGTATTTGGGGTCCCAGGTTTCATAGCCCTCCTCACCGGCTTGTGGAATGGTATGGAAAATCCATTCCCGCTTCCCAGTTTTTACATTGTAAGCTCGGATATGTCCAGGAGCTGCATCTAGTCCTTCTGACAGACGCATCCCTAGAATCAACTTGTCTTCAAATACAACACCTGGAGAATTGGATACGATCAGAAAGTCTTCCGAGTCGTAATCTAGATCTTTCCGAAGGTCCACTTTTCCCTGATCTCCAAAAGTCAGGATTGGTTCTCCAGTCAGGGCATTTACTGCCATCAACCAGTTACCTGCCGTAAATAAAATTCGCTTTTCATTCCCCTCTTCCCAGTAGCTGACCCCACGGTTGGTGCCTGCCCAAGAGTTTTCTCCACCCAATACCCTAAACGGATCAAAACGCCAAATTTCTTCTCCGGTGGTTGCATTCAATGCAAAAACATTCAGCTTGGGTGTCGTTCCATACAGCAGGTCGCCCACGAGGATGGGTTGGCATTGAATCTGGCTTCGCTCTGTGGCATCACCGGTGTGGTAAGTCCATGCTACCTGGAGTTGGGATACGTTTTCTTTGTTGATTTGGGTCAATGCCGAATACCTCGAACCATCTTCAGGCCCGCCATAGTGGGACCAGTCCGTATAGTCTATTTCCTTGGCTTTTTGGCTACAGGATAAGGTAAAAAGGCAGAAGACGACAAAAAGAGATTTTTTGAAGGCCATTTGGGTGAATTTGGAGTCTAATTATGGAAGAGTTTGAATTACACCAAATTAGACAGAAAAAATTAAATCCGCAGCCCCTTTTTTTTATAGCGATTTTTAGGCTGGATTACCCAGAAAACCGACTAAATCACCGTTATCCTAACTTTTTTCTCCTTTAGTTTTTGATTGTTAACCTTGGAGAGCAATTGCTCTAAAACAACTGACTTTACCGCAACAAAGGCACAATCAACTTTCAGTTCAATCGCGCCAAGTTCGGCGGCATTGATCCCTCCTTGTTTTAAAAAGAAGCCGGCGATATCGCCCTTGGAAATCTTATCCTTTCTCCCGCCTGATATCAATAAGGTACTCCAAGTCGAGGCGGCGGGTAGGGTGGAGGGAAGCAGTTTTTCAAGTGTGGGCTTTCCTACAAAATCGGGCAAAGGTTCTTTTTCATACTGCAGGATGTAGGCAGTTCCTTCGCTATTCATGCGTGCAGTGCGTCCATTGCGATGGATAAACTCTTCTGCACGAAGTGGAAGGTGGTAGTGGATGATGAAGTCCAGCTCGGGCACATCAATTCCTCGTGCGGCCAAGTCTGTAGCTAGGAGTAGTGGATAGGTGCCGTTTCTAAATTTGATTAAGGATCGTTCCCGATCAATCTGCTCCATGCCTCCAGAAAAAATCCCATGTGAAATGCCTTTTTCGCTTAGGAATTCACTTACCCGTTGGATGGAGTCCTTGAAATTGCAAAAGATGATGCCGTTTTTCGATCCCAGCTGACCCAGCAATTGTCCGAGTGTTTCGAGCTTATCTTTGGTGGGGGAAGCTACCTTTTTGACTTGGAGATGGGAAATTTTATCTCCAAGAAAATCCAGAATTTGAGGAGATTTTAGCCCTACGAAACCGGGAATTTCTACCCCTTGAGTGGCTGAGGTTAGGATTTTTCTACTTACCCGTGGTAGCGCATGGAGGATGTCTCGCATTTCTCCTTCAAATCCTATCTCTAAGGATTTGTCAAATTCATCTAAGACCAGGCTTTGAATAAAGGTTGTGTCAAAGGCTCCTCTTCTCAGGTGGTCCGCTACTCGTCCAGGCGTACCGACAAGCACTGCAGGGCGGTGTTTGATTTCCATCCGATCCTTTGAGCCCGCTCTCCCTCCGTAGACGGCATTTACTTTAAATCCTGTTCCCATCTGTCGAACTACCTGTTCGATTTGGATGGCCAGCTCCCGGGAAGGAACCAATATTAAAAGTTGAACCTCCTCACAAGCGGGATCGAGCTGCAAAAGTAGTGGTAGGAGAAAAGCCAAGGTTTTTCCTGTGCCGGTAGGCGATAGTAGGATCAGGTGGGAGGACTTCTCCATTGCCTCTTGCGTGGCAAGCTGCATGGGATTGAGCTGGGTGATGCCGAGTTTGGCGAGGATTTCCTCCTGATTTTTGACGCGAGTGGACATGCGACAAAGGTAGCCTTTTTGTTGGGCTCCCCCGCCCCTGGTGCTGGAATATGCCCATCCGGACTAGGAGCAATTTCCATTTCCTCATTTTCAATTTTGGCTGCTTCGACGCTTGAAAAGTAATTTGCTACCTTTGCGACATGTGGAAGGAAATTTCAGTCCTAATTCGTAAAGAGATTACCCTGGAGTGGAGGCAAAAATATGCGCTCAACGGGATCTTACTTTATGTGGTGTCCGCAGTTTTCATCACCTACCTGAGCGTAGGCGCGAAGATGGGAAATCTATCTATTCCTACTTGGAATGCCCTTTTCTGGATCATTTTGCTTTTTTCCGCTGTCAATGCTGTAGCCAAAAGTTTTGTGCAGGAGCAGCAGGGACGGCAGCTGTATTACTACATGATCGCTTCCCCAGAGTCCATCATCCTCTCCAAAATCTTGTACAATACCGGGCTAACCCTAATTTTAGCACTGCTGGGTTATGGGGTGTTTTCAGTGGTACTGGGCAACCCTGTTCAAGATCAAGGCTTGTTTTTACTCAACTTGGTGCTGGGTGCAATGGGCTTTTCAGCCAGCCTCACCATGGTCTCTGGCATTGCTTCGAAGGCAGGCAACAATGCTACGCTGATGGCAATCTTGAGCTTTCCCGTGATCATTCCCATTCTGTTGATGGCCATCCGCATCTCCAAAAACGCACTAGATGGGCTAGATTGGAGTGTCAGTGCAGATAAATTACTCAGCCTCTTGGCGATTAATGTCTTGGTTGCCGCAACCTCCTACTTGCTTTTTCCCTATTTGTGGAGAAGTTGATTATCTGTTAACTGTACAAAGTACGAAGTACAATGTACCAAGTACCTACATAAGTAACATTTGTGTACAAATTGTACTTCGTACTTGCCTGTCTGCCGCAGGCGGGGTACCTAGTACATACATCTGCTACTAAAAACGTATTTAAATTTAGATTCGAAACATGTTGCCAAACGATTCCGCTGTCAACAGTGGACCGTTGACCGTTGACAAAATGACCTTGATTTTTTCGGTAGCTGAGGTCAACAAGTTTTCCCATTCCTATTATCTTGTACGCATGAAAAACAAAATTGCATTGGTGACAGGTGCCAGCTCCGGAATAGGTTGGGCATGCGCCCTG
>CAMDLI010000013.1 GCA_945901615.1 Spirosoma fluviale | reverse complement strand
CAAAACCAAACAATAAGTAAGAATAGTTTTTCAAACGCATGGATGAAGGTACATTTACATTTCGAAACTAGGTAAGAGCACCGTAAGGAGAGCCCAAGATATAAAACGATGCAGGAATTTAAAAGTTTTTCAAAAAGGTTGGAAACCTTAACTTTGGATCAGTTTGAAGATTTTGCACTTGAATTGGTTCAGTTTCAAGCTCAAACCAACCCCATTTACGGGGCTTACTTGCAAGCTAGAAAAATTAATCCTGCGGGCATCCAAAAACTAGAAGATATCCCTTTTTTGCCGATTCAATTTTTTAAAGATGCTTCCGTTTTCTGTGGCAGCACCGATGCAATCACGCAAACTTACAGCAGCAGTGGCACTACGGGGACCATTACCAGCAAACATTTGCTTTGGTCCGAGGAATTTTACCTCGATCATGCGCAGCGTTTATTTGAAAAAGAGTATGGTCCCTTATCGGATTTTCATGTGCTTGCTTTGCTGCCCGCATACTTGGAACGGCCAGGAAGTAGCCTAGTAGCTATGGCCAGTCATTTCATTCGTGAAAGTAATTCTGATGCCTCTGGTTTTTACTTGTATAACCAAGAAGAGCTCCTGCAGCAGCTAGCCACCCTTGCTCATGGAAATCGAAAAGTGCTTCTTTTGGGAGTAACTTTTGCACTCTTGGATTTGGCTGAATCCCCAGCGGTTTTTGAAGGATTTCCCAACTTAATCGTGATGGAAACTGGGGGCATGAAGGGGAGAAGGAGGGAGATGATTCGGGAAGAGGTGCATCAACGCTTGCGTGCCTTTTTTAAAGTGGAACAGATCCATTCTGAATACGGCATGACTGAGTTACTTTCTCAGGTTTATTCCAAAGGAAATGGCAAGTACCAGCTTCCAACTTGTATGCGGGTAATGCTTCGTGATCTAAATGATCCATTCAGCCCTTCCACTCGTAGTCAGGGCGGGATAAATATAATTGACTTGGCAAATTTTCATTCCTGTGCATTTATTGAAACTCAGGATATAGGATTTTGGGATGAAAACGGCTTTCTAGAGGTATTGGGAAGATTTGATCATTCTGAACTTCGAGGTTGCAATCTTTTGGTATCGTGACAATAGAATTACAGCTTATTGGTTTGGTAATTGTTTTATAAAAAATTATTAAACATCTTTAATCACCTAATCTATATTATATGAAACGTTTTGCCTCTTTAGCGCTAGTTATTTCACTTTTAGCATTGGCTTCTTGTGCATCAAGCAAACCCTGTCCTGCATATTCCAAAGTAAGTACTCCTCAAAAAGCATTAGGCTAAAAAAAAATGCTGACTTAATAATCAGCATATTTTTTCACATCCTCTAGGCTTATTGTTTGTTCTCCTAGGATAACAAGCCTTTCTGCTACATTGCGTAGCTCTCGGATATTCCCTGTCCAGGCCAGTTCTTTTAAGCGCTCGGTTGCCTCCTTGCTTATTTTCTTTTTTGCTGTGCCACTTTCCTGAGCAATGTCATCCAGAAACTTGTCCAAAAGTAGTGGTATATCCTCTTTTCTCTCTTTTAGTGGGGGTACGTGAATCAAAATTACACTTAACCGGTGATATAAATCCTCACGGAATCTTCCAGCCTCAATTTCTTTCTTCAAATCCTTATTTGTAGCAGCAAGAACACGTACATCGACTTTGATGTCCTTGTCGCTGCCCACTCTTGTGATGAGGTTTTCTTGAAGTGCCCTCAGCACCTTGGATTGGGCAGGTAGGGACATATCACCAATTTCGTCCAAGAAAAGAGTGCCTCCATGGGCTTGTTCAAATTTCCCTGTTCGTTGTTTGTGTGCTGAAGTGAAGGATCCCTTTTCATGGCCAAAAAGCTCAGATTCAATCAACTCAGATGGAATAGCTGCGCAATTTACAGCCACATAAGGCTGCTCTTGACGTTTGCTTTTTTGATGAATCCAGTGGCCTACCAACTCTTTGCCGGTCCCATTCTGTCCCGTAATTAAAACGCGTGCATCTGTAGGTCCAACTTTTTCAATGGTATCTTTTACGGCTTGAAGGGCAGGGGATTCGCCTACCATGTCAAATTTCTTAGAAAGTTTTTTCTTCAACACCTTGGTTTCCGTAACCAGCTGCTTTTTGTCCAGCGCATTGCGGACGGTTAGCAGTAAACGATTGAGGTCGGGGGGCTTGGAAATAAAATCAAAGGCTCCTTTTTTAGTAGCTTCCACTGCTGTTTCAATAGAGCCATGTGCTGAAATCATGATGAATTGAGGAGAGCGATCCAACTGCTTCACTTGATCCAAAACGTCCATTCCATCAAGAATTGGCATTTTTACATCACAGAGGACCAAATCCACCTCTTCGTCTTTGATTTTTTGTAAACCTTCAGCTCCATCTTGGGCCTCGATCACTTCGTATTTTTCATACTCCAGAATCTCGCGAAGGGAGGCACGAATAAAGCGTTCGTCGTCTATAATCAGGATTTTTGCCATAGTTAAATTAGTAAAAAAGTGCAAGTCTGTAAGCCGGGTTCTGTTGCAATACTCTCTTCGAACGAATCGAATGCAGCAATTGCTCTTGCCATTTATCTCGATCTTGGTTCACACCAAGACTCCATCGATCTACCCACCTCGGAATTCCTTTCCGAAGAAAAGAAATCGAACGAGCAGCTCTTTGCCCGAGGTCTATTTGATCTTTCAACCCATAAGGTTTGCCCTGCCCTCCCCATTACTGCGGAGGCGGTGGGCTCTTACCCCACCTTTTCACCCTTTCCTCTGGTAGGTGCACAAGACAAGTCTTGGCCATTTCCAAAGGTGGTTTGTTTTCTGTGGCACTAGCTGTACTTTGACCGTCACCAATCAAAGCCCTTCCCGTTAGGAAGTATGGCGCTCTTTGTTGCCCGGACTTTCCTCCCCGATAAATCGGAGCGGCAAGACGACTTGCACCCTGCAAAGTACGGGAATTTTGGGGAATAGGTCTGAAAAGCCAAACGCAAAGTAAAGATTCTCCTAAATTTTTATTCAATTAAAAAAACCTTTTGACTAGTACTTTGTTATATATCAGAACATTAGATGATTTTTTTCATAGTGCTGGGTTGAGCCGCTCCGAAAGGAGCGGTTCTTTTTTGTGCCCACTTTAGGATTACCCTGGAATGGATTCTACGTATCTTTGAAAAAAATAACCCCTATGATTTTAGTTGGTAATGCGGTTCTGTCTGATGACATCAAAGAAAATTTCTTTGTGTGTGACCTTGAAGCTTGCAAAGGAGCTTGTTGCGTGGAAGGGGATTCAGGTGCTCCTTTAGAAGATGATGAAACCAAAATTCTAGAAGAAATCTATCCTTTTGTAAAGGACTACATTACAGAAGAAGGGAGGCAAGTGATTGCTGCACAGGGAACTTGGGTTATTGATTCCGATGGAGATAAAGTAACGCCCACCCTTGGAGCTAATCGGGAGTGTGCCTATGCGCTGTACGACGATAGAGGGATCTTGAAGTGTGGGATAGAGCAAGCCTATTTGGATGGCAAAATTTCTTGGAAAAAGCCTATTTCGTGTCATCTGTACCCCATCCGAGTGACCAAATACGATCAATACGATGCGCTTAATTACAACAGATGGCATATTTGTGATCCTGCCTGTCAACTAGGGAAAAGTCTTCAAGTTCCACTTTATGTTTTTTTAAAGGAGGCTCTGGTTCGAAAATACGGTGAGGCTTGGTACGCGGAACTGCTTGAAGATATCGAAGGATCCAACTAAGCTGATGCCCAGAAAAGTTAAATCTTCAGCTTTTCGATGGCTAATTCGGCAATTTTTTGATAGCCCAAATCTGAAGGGTGGACTCCATCCGCAGAAAAAAATTCCGGTTGCAAATCCATAGGGATCTGATGAAAAATCACCTGAGGTTTCCGTGCAGCAATGGCCTCCATTTCATGCAGTAAGTAGTTCCTTTGCCTGTAAAGAAAAGACCTCATTTGTGCTGAAAAGGCCGGAAATAGGTGCACCGGTGGAATCGCTGCTAGGTAAATCCATTCCGCACCCGTAGCCACTTGAATTTGTTGAATCAAGGATTCTAGTTCTATTTTAAATAGTTGCGGAGAGGTCAATAGAAAACAATCATTTGCACCCAAAAAAAGAATAACGCCTTCTGATTTTTTGTTTTCCGAATTCTTGTGCTTTAAATACAGCGAAAAGGCTTCCTTTACCCGTAAACCCTTTTTTCCGATGGTCTCAATCTGATAGCTGTCCCCAAAAATTCGAGAAAAATTACCCGCAAGTGTAGTTGATGCAGAGCTTGCGCCTACGCCTGCTACGGTAGATTCCCCTAAAATCAAAACATGCTTTTCTCCTTGACCCAAAGTCAATAGCGGGGACTGTGCGGGAAGTTTTGGACTTGACTTTCGAACTTTTTTGGCTTGGTAAACTAAGAATGGAAGCCAAGGAAATAGTTGAAGTTGAAACAACCAGTAGGGAGCCATTTAACCGCCAGCCTTTTTTGCACCATAACCCGCCTGAATCAGTACCTGCACCACTTTATCGCGATGGTCACCTTGAATCAATATTTCTCCATCCTTGGTCGATCCACCTACGCCACACTTGTTTTTGAGGAGCTTACCCAGTTCCTTCAAATCGTCTTCTGTACCTAAAAATCCCTCAATCAGAGTTACTTGTTTACCAGCCCTAGATTTTTTGTCCAGAAGTACTTTCAGTTTCTGTTGGGTAGGAGGTAGAGTTTCTTGGGACTCATCTTCTCCAAAATGGTAATCAAACGAATCTGCTGTGGAGAAAACGATGCCATCTCGTTTTTTCCAATCGTTATTTTTTTTGCTCATGAAATTTGTATACGGTCACCAAGTTACGCTTTTTGAGGTGTTGTCTTGAAGGTCCAAACAGGTCGTTTGGAGTGATTTACAACATCCTCGGCGATGCTTCCTGTAAGAAGATGGAGTATACCTGTTCTTCCATGGGTTGCCATCGCAATTAAATCTGCTCCAATATCGTCAGCAAACTCAAGAATTCCAGCTTCTTCGGAAAGTGAATTGTAAATCTCGGTCTGCACCTGCTCAAACTTAAATCGATGGACAAATTTATCCAGCCTATGCTGAGCGGTTCTACTGGTTATAAAGTTCCCAGGGGTATTTATACTCACAAAGAAAAACTGGGCATCAAATACCTGTTGCATATTTTTGATTCTTGCGGCTAATGCCACATCCAATTCATCAAATGAAGCTGCAAAAACTACTTTTTTCAGTTGGGAGGGATCTGTCTCCCCCTTGATCGTGATGACTGGACAGGGTGCATTTCGCACCATTTTTTCGGTGGTACTTCCTATCCAAAACTCTTCCCATCCTGAGGTCCCTGAGGAACCCATCACCAAAAGATCTGGCTTTTTATCGTCGATTACATTTGAAATTTCCCGAAAAACATTCCCAACCTGAACTAGGGCTTCCAAGTGGTAGTTTGGAGATGAAAACTTGGTTTGGAGTTGATCCATCTCTTTTTTCCGGAGTTCGATAAGCTCTCTTAAATAAACTTGATTTTGGTAATCCGAAAGGGGGTCAATTCCTCCTCCCATGGTGCCTACATTTGCATTTAAAGGGAGTTCAACCACGTGAATGAGCGTGATATGAAGTTTGGAGTAGGTTGCAGATAGCTTCGTAGCAAATTTAAGTGCATGGGTGGCTATCTGTGAAAAATCAAAGGGAACAAGGATATGAATCATGAGTTCTAGCGTTTATTCAGTCAAGTTAACTGCAATAAGACGGCTAGAATAGGACTTTTGTCAGCTTTTAAACCAGGAGTAAACCGAAGCCAAAAAGAAGGGTCCAGATTAAAGTGCTCAGAGCCATTTTTTTGAGGTAGGGATCGATTTCAGCAGCGCTGCTGCCAGATTGAATTCCTTGACTGATGCTGATCATCCATGGGAGCACAAGAAAAGCTAGGAGCGGCAAATACGATTGATTTAGCAATGCAAAAAGGCCCAAACTAAGATTGCCTAGCGCAATTAATGTCCAGTGGTAACGAATTGCGTTCTTGCGTCCAATGCGTACGGGAATGGATAATTTTCCAGCGAGACGATCTGAGTCAATATCTCGGATGTTGTTGATATTCAAAACTGCGGTGCTAAAACTTCCCAATGACAAGGCGATTAAAAGGATCATTGGGTTGGCTTGTACCGAATGCAAGAAATAGGTGCCGGATACCCCAACCAATCCGAAAAATATAAAAACCGAAATGTCGCCTAATCCTGCATATCCATAAGGATTTTTACCCGATGTATAGCGAATTGCAGCCCAGATTGCAGCGATTCCTAAGGCAAAGAATCCTAAAAAATACTGCCAATCTTGAATTGAAATGTAGATGAGTAGGATTCCTGAAAGAAGTGATAAAGCTCCAAAAATAATCATGGCACGCTTCATTTCTTGAAGTGTAATTACACCAGACTGCACCGCTCTAATTGGGCCTGTACGCTCAGATGAATCTGCACCATGAATACTATCTCCGTAATCATTTGCGAGGTTGGAAAGTATCTGAAGAAATATCGTGGTGAATGAAGCCAAAATCAACACCTCCCAACGAAAGCTTCCTTGCCATTGGGCCAAAAAAGAGCCCGCAAAAATACTTGCTAGGGCCAAGGGTAAGGTACGAAGCCTGACTGCATGCAGCCAGGCTTCTTTTTTTGATTGAATACTTCTTTTCAAGTAAAAGGGCTAATCAGGACTTGATAAGGCTTAAAATTTCCTCGTCCATAGGTTTTACCGATGAAGGAAAGAATTTAACTAACTCACCCTTTTCATTGATTAAATACTTGCAGAAATTCCAGCTTGGCTCTTGGTTATTCCAACCATTGAGGCTAGCATCTGACAGCCAACGGTACAAGGGATGTTTGTCAAAACCTTTTACTGAAAGTTTTTCAAACATGGGGAAGGTAACCCCAAATTCGGTAGAACAGAATTCTTTGATTTCCTCGTTGGTACCTGGCTCCTGACCACCGAAGTTGTTTGCAGGAAATCCAAGAATCAAGATATCCTTGCCATACTGTGCATACAATTCTTGGAGCTGCGCATATTGCTTCGTGTATCCACACTTGGAAGCTACATTCACCAAGAGCAATTTCTTTCCTTTGTAGGAAGAAAAGTCAACTTCTTGACCATTGATGTCTTTGACTTTGAAGTCATAAAATGAACTTTCCATAGTTTGGTTGTATGCTGGGTGTAATTCTGCCTTATCTGTAGGCCGATCTAAGGTCGTGCCACAAGCCAATAAGGCTACGCTGAGAGATAATAGGATTGTTTTCATAATTACATTCGTTCGGGAACTTGTATACCTAGCAAACTCATTCCCCTTTTGATTGTTTTGGCTGTTTGCAAAGAAAGTGCTACTCGAAAGGCTTGGAGTTGTTGGTCTTTCTCATGGAATATAGGAAGTTCTGCATAGAATCTATTGTACTCTTTGGCTAGGTCAAATAAGTACTGCGCTAGGATTGCAGGGGAATAGTCCTCAGCAGCTATTTTAATTCTTCGCTCAAAATCGTTCAATAGCTGAATAAGGGTAGACTCAGTCTCTGCAAGCTCGGTAAGGTTCGCAAAACTTTCGGCAGAAAGGTCCACCCCAATTTGTTCGGCTTTTCTTAAAATTGCCGCGATTCTAGCATGGGAATATTGAATAAATGGTCCTGTGTTGCCTTGGAATTCAATGGATTCCTGTGGGTTAAAGAGCATTCGCTTTTTAGGATCCACCTTCAATAAGAAGTACTTGAGGGCACCCATTCCAAGCATTTCATACAATTCCGTTGCTTGGGTCTCCGTAAATCCTTCGATTTTTCCCAGCTCCTTGGTGTGGTGCGCTGCAGTAGCTACCATTTCTTCCATCAATTCATCCGCATCTACTACCGTTCCTTCTCGGGATTTCATTTTGCCTGTGGGAAGGTCTACCATGCCATAGGAGAGGTGGTACAGACCGGGTCCATAGGAACGGCCTAGTTTTCGCATGATTTTGAACAAGACATCAAAGTGGTAATCCTGCTCATTTCCAACCACATATACAGATTTGTTGATCTTATGATCTTGGTATTTTAAATCCGCAGTCCCCATGTCTTGGGTGATGTAAACCGAAGTGCCATCTCCTCGCAAAACAAGTTTTTCGTCTAGACCTTCTTCGGTGAGGTCAACCCAAACGGAGCCGTTTTCTTTTTTGAAAAATACGCCTTTGGAAAGGCCTTCTTCTACGATATCCTTGCCAAGTAGGTAGGTGTTGGATTCGTAGTAGGTGACATCAAAGTCTACGCCCATCCGTTGGTAGGTGCTATTGAAACCTACATACACCCAGCCATTCATTTTATTCCATAGGGCAAGGATTTCTGGTTCCTGGTCTTCCCATTGCCGGAGCATTTCTTGTGCTTCAAGTAGGAGAGGGGCGTTTTTCTTGGCTTCGTCTTCCGACTGTCCGGCAGCTAGTAGCTCTTTCTGTTGGTCTTTGTAGTGCTTGTCAAATAAGACATAATACTTGCCCGCCAAGTGATCTCCTTTGAGCCCTGATGTGGCTGGTGTTTCTCCATTTCCAAAATGCTGGTAAGCTACCATGGATTTGCAGATGTGAATGCCACGGTCATTCACCAAATTTGCCTTAATGACTTCGTATCCAGAAGCTTTGAGAAGCTGAGCAACAGAGTAACCCAAAAAATTATTTCTCAAGTGACCTAGGTGAAGCGGTTTGTTTGTATTGGGGGAGGAATACTCCACCATTACTTTTTGACCATTGCTTGGAAGTTGCCCGAAGCTTGTTGAGGAATAAACTTGTTTGAATAAGGTAATCCATTCTTCTTGTGCGACCACCAAATTCAAAAATCCTTTGACGACATTGAAATCTTTCACTGCCGCTACCTCAGTTTTCAAGTAATTACCCAGCTGGGTAGCAGTAGCTTCAGGGCTGAGTTGCGATTGCTTTAAAAAGGGAAAAACAACAAAGGTGTAGCTGCCCTCAAATTCTTTTTTGGTGGGGGCCAAGCTAAGCTGTTCCAAAGGAATAGCTACTTGAAAGCAGGAAGCAAAAGCATCTTGGATGCCCTTGAGGATGGAATCTTGAAAATTCATGGTATCGAGGTTTACCCAGCGAAAGTTTGTTAGCTATCCAACTCTAAAATCTTGGAGCAGCATTCCTTTTGCTGTGGTGTAACAAATTTAAGACGGCTTCTTGTAATATGAGGCACCACTGTACATAATAACAAAAAAAAGTCTGAGCTGGCTTGTTTGACTGTACGCAATTGACTGCTTCAAAACTTACTTTTTATGGTTTTAAAAATGATTTACCAACGATTTTGTTGTAATCTCCAGTACTTCAAATGCAATTTCTGCCATTGTATTTTCACTGTCAAGGGTTGGGTTTACTTCCACAATCTCCCAGCAGCAAACGCGCTTATCCTTGATGAGTTCAGCATTCAGTTGGATGGCTTCTTCCACAGTCAAACCATTGGGTACAGGAGTTCCTGTTCCAAGTGATATGGAAGGGTCTAGGCTATCTACATCGAAGGAAATATACAACTGATCACAATCCTTTAGATGTTCCATTGCACGTTTGGCAACTTCAAAAACTCCAATTTGCCGTACGATATCGGTGGTGAAATTCAGGATACCAAACTTCGCAATTAGTGATTCTTCTGGTTCCTCCGTGTCACGTACCGAAATGTAGACAATATCCTTGGGATCAATTTTTGGGGAATCCCCACCAATTTTCTTGATTCGATCCCAATAGGCACAAGTTTCTGGAGAAGGCTGATTGAGTTGACAATCCAGATTATCCAAGTGTGCAGCCATGGCAAGAGGCATGCCGTGCATGTTTCCTGAGGGAGTGGTGTAGGGGGTATGCAGATCCGCATGTGCATCGATCCAAATCACGCCTAGGCGCTTGTCTGGATGGGCTCCTTTGATGCCCATGATAGTACCTGCAGCAGTACTATGGTCACCTGCAAGCACTATGGGAAATTTCTTTTCCAACCGGAGGGACTCAATGGTAGAGGCTACATTTTTAACTACCTGATATACTCCATCAATGTAGTTGGCAAAAGGATGATTGTTTCCCTTCCACAGGAAATTATTAGCATCGGGTACGCTGATGGGTTCGAATTGGGAGAAAAAATTTGACTTTTTGTCTAGGCTGGCAATCTTAAGTGCATCCACTCCTAGGCTTGCACCTCGGGTGCCGGCAGCAATTTCTGAACGAACTTCTACCAATTTAATCTTTCTCATCGCTATGGATAGTTGGGTTTTCTTCTGTTTGTAAATCTACAGAAATGCCCGAAATAAGCGTAGATTTCTGAATCCTAAACTATTTTGTTTTCTTCAGAACTTCGCGAATAGTTAGTTGGTATTTTTAAAATTTGCCAAACTCAATTGAAGTTTTTAGCTGTTTTGCCCTACGTCAAAAGATGTCCATTTTTAAAATTAAAAATAGGCTAAGAATTTGTGGTTCAAAACTTTGGTAAGCGTCAATAAAAGCGCAATTTTTGCAGCCTTATTACAATCCTTAGCCCATTTTGGTAGATGAATAGATACATCGATTTGATTCAGCAAACCTTTGATTTTCCAACCAAAGAGTTTACGGTGGAAGACAAGCAGCTTTACTTCAACGGAGTCAACTTGATGGAGATCATAGAAACCTATGGTACTCCATTGAAGCTTACCTACCTGCCTAAAATTTCGGAAAACATTCAGCATGCGAAGACCTTCTTCGGGAATGCGATGAAGACGCACAACTACCAGGGGAAGTATACCTATTGCTATTGCACCAAATCTTCGCACTTCAGCTTTGTGCTAGATGAGGCTTTAAAAAATGACATTCACATCGAGACTTCCTCCACCTTCGATATTCCTTTGGTGCGAAGCTTGTATGCCAAAGGAAAAATCCGGAAGGATACCTATATCATTTGCAATGGCTTTAAGCGAGAGAAATACAAGCAGTACATCTCTGAGCTACTCAATGATGGCTTTGTCAATTGCATCCCGATCTTGGACAACCTTACTGAAATAGATTATTACTTGGAACATGTCACCGTTCCTTTTCAGGTAGGAATTCGAATTGCTTCAGATGAAGAACCCAAATTTGGATTTTATACCTCTCGCTTGGGAGTTCGCTACAACGATATTATCTCCTTGTATGAGGAGAAAATCAAGAATAATCCACAGGTGAGCCTCAAAATGCTTCACTTTTTTATCAATTCAGGCATCAAGGACACGGCCTATTATTGGTCTGAATTGACTCGTTTCATTCAAAAATACGTAGAGCTGAAGCGGGTAGCTCCTAGCTTGGATTCCATGGATATCGGAGGGGGTTGGCCTATAAAAACCAATGTCTTTTTTGACTACGATTACCAGTACATGGCAGATCAAATTGTCAAGAATATCAAATGGATGTGTGCCAAAAACAACACCACTGAACCGAATATCTTTACCGAATTTGGAAGCTACACTGTTGGAGAGAGCGGAGCAGTGCTTTATTCCATCTTGGAGGAAAAACTTCAGAACGACAAGGAATTGTGGTACATGATTGATGGTTCCTTCATCACGCAATTGCCTGATAGCTGGGGACTCAACCAGAAATACATCATGCTCGCTGTAAATAACTGGGAGGAAGAGTATCACAACATCTCCTTGGGCGGCTTGACTTGTGATAGCATGGACTATTACAATTCAGAAGCGCACCAATTCAATATCTACTTGCCTAAAATTGAAGAGAAGAAGAAGCAATACATCGGCTTTTTCCATACGGGCGCCTACCAAGAATCCTTAGGTGGTTACGGGGGGATACAACATTGCTTAATCCCAGCACCCAAACACGTGCTAATCGATCGAGATAAATCGGGCGAAGTTCGACACTGGCTGTTTGCTGAGGATCAGAAAGAGGAAAATATGCTAAAGATCCTAGGGTACTAAAAAAAAAGGCCGCTTCGGCGGTCTTTTTTTGTGCTTATTTTGCCGATTCCTTGATCGGAAAGAGTATGGATGCCGCTACTGACAGGATTAAAATACTGCCTACCACTGAAAGGGAAAGTGGGGAAGAGATGTGGTAGAAGGGAGCTATAATCATTTTGAAGCCAATGAAGGACAAAATAATAGCCAAGCCAAATTTCAATCGGCTAAACATGTGAATGAAATTTGCCAAAAGAAAATACAAAGACCGTAAGCCGAGAATTGCAAAGATGTTAGACGTGTAGAGAATGAAGGGATCATCCGGTGCAATGGCAAAAATGGCAGGGATAGAATCCACTGCAAAAATTAAGTCTGTAAACTCGATTACAGCGACTACTACTAGGAGAGGGGTAGCCATTTTAACTCCATTTTCGATGGTGAAAAATTTCCCACCATTGTATTCCTTACTTACCTTAAATAGTTTGTGAATTAGCTGAGCACCGGGGCTTTTGCTAAAATCTTTTTCGTGGTCGTCTTTGTCATCTGCAAACCAGGATTTGATGCCTGCATAGATTAGAAAGAATCCAAAAATGGTCAATACTGCATTGATTTTTACATCCTGACCAAACAGGTTCATTTCTGGCAAAAAGGTCAAGTTAATGAGTCCTACTCCTGCAAAAATAAAGATTGCTCGCATGAGTAAAGCGCCAATAATTCCCCAAAAAAGCACTTTGTGGTGGAGCTCTCTAGGAACATTGAAATAGCCAAAGACCAAAATGAATACGAATAAATTATCTACAGAAAGTGCTTTTTCTATCCAATAAGCTGCTTGATACTGAGAGAACTTTTCTAATCCTGAGGCCTCAGCTGTAACGATGTAGATAAAAACACTGAAAATCATGGAGAGACCTATCCAGACTATTGACCAGATTGCTGCTTCCTGATTCGATATGATGTGATTCTTTTTATTGAAGATGCCCAAATCGAGCAGCAGCATAAAAATTACGACTATTGTAAATCCGATAATGATGCCAGGATGATCGATTAAATTATCAGGATGACTTATTGAATTATCCATGTTTGGGGTTTGGTAAACTTTTTTGTGTTTGCAAAAATACTTTTTTTTAGGCTAGACCCACTAGATTAAATGATAGTGAAGCTAAATTTTTAATTTAAGATCTTTTCAAAATAAGCAATGGTTTGAATCAGCCCATCTTTCAAGGATACGCTTGGAGTCCAAGAAAGTTCATTTTTCGCCAAATCTACTAAGGGCTGTCTCCGTAAAGGGTCGTCCGCAGTAGCTGGTAAAAAAGTAAGCTGGCTTTTGCTGCCTGTCAAGTCAAGGATTAAGCTAGCCAAGTCCAAAATGGTGCACTCTGAGGGATTGCCCACATTGATTGGACCTGTGAGCGTACGGGTGCTATTCATTAGTCGCCACATCGCGTCAACGGTATCGTCAACGAAACAAAAGGAGCGCGTTTGGTTTCCATCGCCAACTACCGTAAGCGCTTCCCCTTGCAATGCTTGTAGGATTAGGTTGGACACTACCCGTCCATCCGTGGCACTCATGCGCGGGCCATAGGTATTAAAAATACGCATGACCTTGATTTCCACTTGGTGCTGCCGATGGTAATCAAAAAACAAGGTTTCTGCCCCTCGTTTTCCCTCGTCATAACAGGCCCGAGGTCCTATTGGATTCACATTTCCAAAGTAAGATTCCGACTGAGGATGTAGCTGTGGGTCTCCGTAAACTTCTGAAGTAGAAGCTTGAAAAATCTTTGCCCCCGTTTTTTTAGCGAGTTCAAGTAGGTTTAATGCTCCTAAAATGGAAGTTTTAAAAGTTTCTATTGGGAAACTTTGGTATAAGCGGGGGGAGGCAGGGCATGCTAAATTGTAAATTTCGTCTACCGATAGCTGAATTGGGCTCGTTACATCCTGAACGAGTAACTCAAAGTTGGGCAATGGAATTAGGTGTGCGATGTTTCTTTTGTGCCCTGAAAAAAAATTATCCAAGCAGATGACCTGATTTCCTTCGGCCAGTAGCTTATCGCAAAGGTGACTCCCCAAAAATCCTGCTCCACCAGTGACTAAAATTTTTTTCATTTTTAATTCGATTCCACTACAAATACCCCTAAGCTTTTACGCAACGATGCTGGAAGCCTGAATTCAAAAGATCTGCTTCCCCAATTCCACTTCAAAAGTAAGTTAAAACCACTCGGTTTTCATGGCTATGCTTGGATAGCTTGTTGATGCAAACCGTTCCAACAGTCCTTTGAGCTTTACAAGCTCGTATTCCATGGTGAAGCGTGCGGTTTCAATTTTCCCTAAATGGAAATCTTGTTCCATTGTTCCCAAATCCAATGCCCGCTGGGCCGTGATGGCTTGCTTGAGCCACATCCAACCCATGCAGAGAATTCCAGCACCTTCCAAAAAGAGGGTAGCATCAGCTAAGAAGTAGTCAGGACCTTGATTTCGTTTGAACAAAATTTGTGCTGTTCCTTCTGTAAATCCGTTGCAATATTTTTCAAATGCATGAGTCAGGTCAGCTAGGTCTGGTAGATTTTTTGATTCTCGAATCGTTGTTTCAAGTTCTTTTTGAAGCATTTTCCAACCCAATCCTTCATGGAGAAGTAATTTTCTACCCAACAAGTCTAGTCCATGAATGCCGGTGGTACCCTCATGAATGGGATGGATTCGGGCTTCCCGGTAGTATTGCTCTACGGGAAAATCAGTGGTGTAACCTGCACCTCCAAGCACCTGAATGGCCATAGAGGTACTTTGCAGCCCCATTTCGGATGGATAGGTTTTGGCGATTGGGATCAATAGGTCCAACAATGCTTCCAGTTCTCCTTTCTTTACCGGATCAGTTTCCTGTGAAAGTTTATCTCCAAGAAGTCCACAAAACACAAGTAGGGATAGAGAACCTTCAGTGATACTTTTTTGGACCAAAAGCATGCGTTTGACATCTGCATGTTGGATGATGGGTACTTGAGGCCGGTTGGGCTCCCGATCGGTGAGGCTTCTCCCTTGAGGACGGACTTTGGCATAGCCTAAGGATGCATGAAATGCCGCCGTAGCAATGGCTGTGGCATTCATTCCAATTCCAAGTCTCGCCTCATTCATCATCTGGAACATGTATTTGAGGCCCTGGTGGGCTTCACCTACGAGGTATCCTTCACAGGAAGACTCAGTTCCCATCATCAAGTGTACAATGGGAGCACCCTTGTATCCCATCTTGTGGTAGATGCCTTGGGTGAGTACATCATTTGGGGTTCCGTCTATTCGGGTTTTGGGAACCACAAATAAGGAGATGCCCTTTGTACCAGCTGGAGCACCTTGTATTCGGGCAAGCATCAAATGAATGATGTTGTCACAGGCATCGTGATCGCCTGCAGAGATGTAGATTTTTTGACCACTGATCGAATAAACTCCTTCTTTAGCAGTGGGAACTGCCAGGGTAGATAAATCAGACAGGGAGCTGCCAGCATCCGGTTCGGTTAGTGCCATGGTTCCTTGCCATTCCCCGCTGTACATTTTAGGAGTGAACCTGTCACGAAGTTCGGTGGATCCGAAGGTTCGAATCAAATTTGCAGCTCCAGTAGTCAGAAAAGGAAAAACACTTGCAGAGTAATTGGCTGCCTGTAATATAAATCCAGCAGAAAGATGGATCGTCCAAGGCAGTTGTTGCCCTCCCTCTTCGTAGGGGAAGATGGCATTGATCCATCCATCAGCACCAAATTGTCGGATGATTTCACGCATCTTGGGATGTACCTTGACGATCCCATTTTCCAGTTGGGGTTCATTTCGGTCCATTTCCTTGAAAATAGGATACAGGGACTTCTCTGCAATCTGCTCTGCTGCATCCAGAACTAGGGTAAAGGTCTCTTTGGAATGATCTGAAAAATAGGGGTACTGAGTAAGCTCCAGGCAGTTTTGATTTTCAAAAAGTTGAAAATGGAGGTCTCTCTTGGAATAGTAGGTAGCCATGATTTATTCTTTGGAACTCAAATAACGGATTATTTTTGCTGGATTTCCTCCAATATCTACGTCTTAAGGAAAGGCCACTTATTTTTTGTTTGACACCCAAACCAATGCTTCTTCTACTCCTCGGAGTTCGGCTAGGCCTTTCAGTCTGCCAATGGCGGTGTAGCCTGGATTTGCTGTTTTCTTGTGTAAGTCATCCAAAAGCTGGTGTCCATGGTCTGGGCGCATGGGGATTTGTTTTTTGCGTTTCTCCTGCCAAATCAAAATCTCCTGAATCACGGCAACCATGTCTACATTGCCGTCCAGATGGTTGTCTTCGTAGAAGTTTCCTTCGGCATCTCTTCGGGTGCTTCGCAAATGGAGAAAATGGATGCGCTCTCCAAACTCGCGAACCATAGCGGGTAAATCATTATCAGTTCGTACCCCATAGCTTCCTGTGCAGAAGGTTAGGCCATTGTGTAGGCTGGGAGTTTGGCTCAGGATTCGTCTGGCATCTGCCGCTGTGCTCACTACGCGTGGCAAGCCATACAAGGAAAAGGGTGGATCGTCTGGATGGATGCAAAGAAAGCATCCTACTTCTTCTGCTACTGGGCTGATGGCATCTAAAAATAGACGCAGGTGTTCTGCAAGCTGTTTTGCATCGATTCCGGAATATGTTTTGAGCATTTCGCGAAATTCCTCCAGGGTATAGCCAATTTCTGAGCCTGGAAGGCCCTTGAGGATATTGTCCAAAATGAGCTGCTTGGATTCTGGGCTAAGATTCTGGTAGTAGGTTTCGGTAGCAGCAATTTCTTCTGGACTGTATTCTTGTCGTGCTTCAGGCCGTTGCAAAATGAATAGGTCAAAGGCAATCACTGCCTTTTTCTCATAAAGTAAGGCCTTGGCACCGTTAGGGAGCTGGTATTCTAGGTTGGTACGTGTCCAATCCAAAATCGGCATAAAGTTGTAACAAACGGTATACACCCCCTTATCAGCCAGGTTTCGTAGCGTTTGCTTGTAGTTTTCGATTAGTTGGAGATAGTTGCCAGACCTTGTTTTTATCTGTTCGTGAACAGGTACCGACTCGACGACAGACCAAGTTAGACCAGCTTCCTCGATTGTCTTTTTTCGAATACTAATTTCTGCTCTAGACCAAATTTCTCCATTGGGGATATGGTGTAGCGCAGTGACCACTCCAGTGGCACCCGACTGACGGATATCTTGAAGGCTCACTGGATCCTTGGGTCCATACCAGCGCATGGTTTGTTCCATTTTATAGGCCATACTATTTTTATTGGGTTAGTAGTAATTGAATCAGTTGCTTTAAGCTAATCTCATTTGAGAGCAGAAGAGCCATCTCTTAAACTCCAGAGTAGGCACTAAAGCCTCCATCTACAGCCACGGTAGTGCCTGTGACAAACTTGGAAGCATCACTGCAAAGCCAATGCAAGGCGCCCAATAGATCATCAGGGTGTCCAAATCGGTTCATTGGGGTATGGCTAATTATCTGTGTGCCGCGTTGCGTTAGGCTTCCATCCTCCTGAGTGAGCAGCGTTCTGTTTTGTTCGGTTAGGAAAAAACCTGGTGCCAAGGCATTGACACGAAAATTTGAACCATGCTTGGAAGCAAGTTCGACGGCAAGCCATTTGGTGAGGTTGTCGATGGCAGCTTTGGCTGAGGCATAGCCCATCACCCGTGTCATGGGTCTGCTGGCTGCCATGGAACTGAAATTAAGGATGTTACCTCCTCCGTTTTTTAGGAGTAAGGGAAGAAATACCTTGATAGGAAAGACGGTGCCCAAATAATTGAGGTCCATCACCTGCCGCAAAGCATCGCTATTGAGGTCCAAAAAGGTTTGCTCGGGTCGAATCACCGCACCTGGCATATTTCCTCCAGCAGCATTGATCAAAACAGCTACAGATCCATGCTGAGACTCGATGAGCAGTTTGACTTTTGTCAGGGACTCTTCCTCGGTTACGTCTGCACAATAACCCGAAGCTTTGCCTCCTTCGGCGATGATTTGATCCCGCAAGGCATTTACCTTCTCAGATGTTCGTCCCAAAATCAATAGTTCAGCCCCTTGCTGCGCTAGGTAGAGGGCCATGCTTGCTCCAAGTACCCCAGTAGCACCAGAAAATAGAATTTTCGTTTCTTTTAAGTCAAATAAATCCCTTGATATCATGCGATGGTACTAAAGTTTTGTGGGCTAAAATTGAAATAGGCTTTGGCATTGTTATAGCAGACATCTTGAATGATTTTGCCTAGCCATTGCTCATCCCAAGGCAGTTCCCCTTGTTCGACTTCCTGTCCAATCAGTTGGCACAAGATCCTTCGGAAATATTCATGTCTTGGAAAGGATAGAAAGCTTCTGGAGTCGGTGAGCATTCCGATGAAGCAACTCAATAGACCAAGATTCGAGAGCGCATTGAGCTGTTTTTCCATCCCATCTTTCTGATCGAGGTACCACCAGCCAGAGCCATATTGCATTTTTCCTTTAATAGATCCATCGTTGAAGTTGCCAATCATGGAAGCAAAGACCTCATTGTCCCTAGGATTGAGGTTATAAATAACTGTCTTAGCCAATTGGTCTGTTTTGTCTAATTCATTGAAGAAGCTGGCAAGGGATTTGGCCTGATCAAAATCTCCAATGGAGTCAAATCCGGTATCGGGACCTAGCTGCTGGAGCATTCGTTCGTTTGTATTCCGAATAGCACCGAGGTGGAATTGCTGCACCCAACCCTTGGCATGGTACTGTTTGGAAAGAAGTGAGAGTATCTGAAAGGTGAAGTGCTCTTTTTCAGCGGCTGTAGGAAGATTACCTGCAAGGGTGTTTTGGAAAATACGATCTGCAGATAAGTGGCTATCCGTAGAAAAACTCAAGCGCTCGAGTCCATGGTCCGCCACCCTGCATCCCATGGAATGAAAAAAGTCAATTCGCTTGTAGAGCGCCTCGATGAAGGTATCAAAGGAACTAATTTCAATTCCTGCGGCAGTTCCTAAGGCCACAAGGTAGTTGCTGTAGTTTTGAGTTTGGCCGATTGCAAAGGCTTTGTCTGGACGAAAGGTAGGGTACATTCCCATGGCATGGCCTTCTTTTCGGTAGGCGAGATGCTGGCTCAAGTCGTCTGTTGGATCATCAGTCGTGCCAACCACTTCCACTTTCATTCGTTCCAGAAGTCCACGGGTACGAAAAGACTCCTCTTGAAGAATTTCTGAGGTAGTTGAGTAAATTTTCGAAGAGTTGGAAGGCGAAAGGAGATCGGTAACTCCAAAATATCGCTTCAGTTCCAGCGCACTCCAATGGAATAGCGGGTTTCTGACTGTGTAGGGTAGGGTATAGGCCCACTTGTCAAACTTTTCTGCTGCTGAGGCTTTTCCTGTGATGTAGTGCTCGTCAATTCCTAGGGTTCGCATCGCACGCCACTTGTAATGATCTCCGGCTAGCCAAAGGGAGCTGATGTTTTCAAACTTCCGATTGGAGGCGATTTCTGAAGGAGGGAGGTGGTTGTGGTAATCGATGATGGGAAGATCCTTCGCATAGGCATGGTAAAGCCGCTGGGAAAATTTATTTTTCAATAAAAAATCATCCGAAAGGAAATGAGAATTTTTGATTAATTGGGTCATTAGCGAGAATAATGGAATGCTAAGGGATTAGATGGAGCTTCTGTATTTTCACCTACCTGTCAGAAGCTGACAGCTAAGCTCGCTGAATAAAGAAAATCAAATCGCTGGAGGAGCCCAGCCCTTTTCATATTCTCGACTCCACAACGCCATGGCCTTAGGGGAATTGAGAATGTGTCCATTCTTTGGATCACAAGTCAAGGATTCTCCTGTTCGGCTACTGATATTAGCCAAGTGACACAGTAAAGTAGATACTGCACCTTCCTCGATGGTGGAGTTTTGCTTTTCTGTTCCCCGAACTGCATTGAAGAAGTTGACAATGTGTAGCGTACTCATGTCACCCCCTCCGCCAAGAGCGGTTCCTCCTTCGTTGTTGGAGGCTAGGTTGGATTTGATTTCTTTCCCAGATCGGTCGATCAGTCGGTACCCACCGCGATCTACATACACAGTACCTTCTGAACCGTAGATGATCGTTCCTCGGTCCGATCCATAGGTTTTGTAGTTGTTTCGGCTTTTTCCATCCCACTGGATAACTTTTCCATCTCCAAACTTGAAGGTAGCATCCATGGTGTCGTACATGGTCCATCCGTCTCCTGGGAAATGCATTTTGCCTGCAGCCACCGATACTTCAGAAGGATAGTTGACTTGGAGCGCCCAGCGGGCCACATCCAATTCATGGGTAGCATTGTTGCCTGTTTCGGCAGTGCCGTAATCCCAGCCATACCAATGCCAATTGTAGTCCCAGGTGTCGTGAAAATAGGGTTTTCTCGGTGCAGGGCCTTGGAAAAGATCCCAATCCAAGCCAGCTGGAGGCGCTTGTTGAATCGGGTTACTTACAGCTCCTCGAGAGTTGCTGTAAAAAGCTTTGGCGAAGTACACCTTTCCAATTACCCCTTCGTGAATTGCTTTGATGATTTCCTTACTTTCTGGGGCAGAGCGCTGCTGGTTGCCCATCTGAACTACCTTGTTGTATTTTTTCTGTAATGCTACGAGTACCTCTCCCTCACGTGGGTTGTGGGAGCAAGGTTTTTCTACATAGACATGTTTCCCTCTTTCAAGTGCTAGCCAGGTTCCTGGAGCATGCCAGTGGTCTGGGGTGGCATTGATCAATACATCGACCTCTTTGTCGTCCAAAACCTTGAAGATGTTTTGCTCTTGTTTGGGTTTGTAATCGATCCATTTTTCAAATTCTTTGGCTGCCTTGGGCATCTGGGACTGCATCGCATCGCAGAGGTACAGCAAATTCACATTGCTGCTCTTTAATCCGATGGGCTCGTAATATGCGCCTACGCGTCGGCCCAAGCCTGCAATAGCTACATTGAGGCGGTCGTTTGCGCCCACAATGCGTGCATAGGATTTTGGAGAGAAGCTAAGCGACCCGAGGGCTGAAAATCCTAGCGTTAGTGCAGCACTTTTTTTGATAAAGGTTCTTCGGTTTGACTTCGACATGATTCAAAGGGTTTATTGACTTATTGTAGGGTCTTAATTTTAATATTTTTATAGCTCACTTGATCTCCGTGATCTTGGAGAAGGATGCGACCTTTTGGGGCCTCACCAAATTTATTCCAAACTACATATTTGCTGATGGCCACCAGGTCTCGGTAGGCTTGGGAACCACGCTCGTACTCCAGCACTTTTACGCCATTGAGGTAGTGCTCCACTTTGTTGTTGGGATAGACTACAACTCTGCCTTGGTTCCATTCTCCAGGCTTGCGCACAAATCGGGCTTGCTTTTCTGCTTTGATCAGGTCATACAAGGAGGCTAGAGTACGGTTTCCATCGCGACCCATCTTGGCATCTGGATGTAGCGCATCGTCAAGAATTTGGTATTCCAAACCGATTGCGGAGCCTGTGTTGCCTTCAGATAGGGTCACAAAATACTTTACCCCACTGTTGGCACCCTCGCTAAGCTTAAAGTCAAAAGCCAAATCAAAGGCACTAAATTCAGCTGTGGTGACGATGTCTCCAAAAGTTCTTGCTTCACTTCCATCTGACTTCTGGATAGTTAAGATGCCATCTTCGATTGTCCATCCCTCTTTTGGGAAGACTTCTTTTCGAGCACTTTCCCATCCTGTTGAAGAAGCTCCATCAAAAAGAAGCTTCCAGCCTTTGCTTTTTTCGTAAGAGGTCAATTCGTTTTTGGCTGTGCTCACTACGAAAACATCCTGCTTGAAGGGGAGAGGTTTTAAATTTTCGGTTTGAACGCGGATATTTCGAAAGTAGGTTTTTCTGCCTTCATCTTCTTTGGATTGGATGCTGTGTACTTGGAGACCAATGAAGCCTTTGCTATCCATGTCATCTACAAAATAGGCCACTTCCTGTCCATTGATCCAGGTTTTGAGTGTATTGCCAATGGCCTCGATGCGGTAGCGGTTCCACTCGCCCAACTTAAATGCGGACTTGGCAGTTGGGTTGAGATCTAGGGGATAAAACCATCCGCGACGTGCTTCATCATAGATTCCTCCAGACCAGGCTCGAGGAGAAGGATCAGCTTCTACTTGATATCCATAAACCAATCCCTTGCCGCCTTGACCTGCTGGATCAAATTGACCGCGAGTCATAATTCCGCTATTGGAGGAGAGATGGCTGATTTTGAGGTCTACTTCTAGGATAAAATCACCATAAAGGGCTTCTGTGATCAAAAAGGTATTGCCAGTTCCAAAGACTGCAGTTCCTTCAATTACCCCATCTTGGACTGCAAAAGTGGCTTTTCCTGCTACAGCTTTCCAGCCACTCAGGTCTTTTCCATTGAATAGGTTTTTCCAATCTCCATTTTGTGCATGTAAGGAAAGAGTAACAAGAGAAAAAAGGATGCAGCTGACAAAACGTAGAAACATAAATTGACTAGTTAAAACTTAAAGATTGAGCTTGCTTTTTTGCTTGCCCTAATTTTGAAATCAAGATACAAAATCTAGTTGATCTCTTGCTAGTTCCGATGTGAGGAGTGGTGAGGATTTTTTTGAATTCCCGCAGAAAGCATCATCTGTTTACTACTTTTGTGCATGCTTGATTTCAATACCAAAGGAAAAGTTTTTATTACCTGCAAGGATCGTTCGGTCAGCTACCTGGAGCAGGAGATTCGTGAACTGGGTTTTTTCCCTGTAGAAGTTCGCCGTACTGGCATTGAGATTCTTGCTTCGCTTGAAGAATGCATGGACCTCAACCTGCACCTGCGCACTGCATCCCATGTCTTGTATGAAATCAAATCTTTTTACCTGCGCAATGCGGATGATATCTACCGACGCTTTAAGGCCATACCTTGGGAAGACTACTTGGATGTAGATGGATACTTTTCGGTGAATTCGGTAGCTGAAAATGAATCGATCACTACTCCCTTGATTGTGAACGTGAAGGTAAAGGATGCTATTGTAGATCGTTTTCGAGAGTTGAAGGGGAGGAGACCCGATTCCGGTTCCGATTTTTCTGGATTGGTGATTCAAGTGTATTGGAAAGAAACGCAAGCCATTGTGTACCTGAATACCTCTGGGGAAACCTTGGCCAAGCATGGCTACCGCAAAATCCCAGGAAAGGCTCCCATGATGGAGGCGCTGGCTGCGGCAACCATCTTTGCCACAGAATGGAATACACGAGTGCCTTTTATCAACCCCATGTGTGGATCGGGTACCCTAGCCATTGAGGCTGCACTTCTTGCCTCCAAGCGCTACCCTGGTTTGTACCGAGAGCACTATGCCTTTCAGCATATTTTAGGATATCAAGCGGAGACTTTTCTAGCTAAGAAAAAGAAGCTGGAAAATAAAGTCATCCACGATCCCGGTGTTAACATCATTGCCTCTGATATCTCCTTGCAGGCCATTTCCTTTGCACAAGAAAATGCAGCTTTCGCAGGGGTAGACCACATGATTACTTTTCAAACGGGGGATTTTGCAGAGACCGAAATTCCAGAAAAGCCACGAGGAGTTATCTTTTTTAACCCCGAATATGGGGAGCGTCTAGGAGATCTGGGAGAGTTAGAAGAAACCTACAAGCGGATGGGGGACTTTATGAAGCAAAACTGTGCGGGTTACCGAGGGTATATCTTTACGGGTAACATGGATCTGGCCAAAAAAGTAGGCCTGAAGGCAAGCCGACGCATCGAGTTTTGGAACGGTACGATTGATTGTCGCCTCCTGAAGTACGACATGTATGCTGGAAAAGGAACCGAGTAGGGGATTAAATGGCTAATAAATCAGGAATCCTCCCAGTTTTTTCCAGTCATCCTTTTTTTCTTTACTATTCCAACGAATTTGCACTTATTTGGCACGTGGTAAAGAGGCTCTTACCTTTTAAAATCTGGTGGATTCCTGATTTATTAGCCATTGAATTTATGCGCTATTTTCTAGCTTTTTTCTTAGTTATAGGGATTCATCTGTCTTGTTTTTCTCAAACGATAACAGGTACAGTGAAGGAAAAGGGTTCCGGTCTTCCCTTGCCCTTTGCCAATGTCTTTGTCAACAACACCACCATAGGATCATCCACTGATGCAGATGGACGATTTCGAATAAGTGGTGAATTTTCCACGGATATTGAGTTGGTAGCCAGCTTTGTAGGGTATATCACAGAAGTAAAGGCGATCTCTTTCCGTAAAAAAGGAGAAGTTAACATCGATTTTGAGTTGGTATTCAATGAATCCAATCTCTCGGAGATTGAGCTCAAAGCAAAGCGAGACAAATCTTGGGATCGGGAACTTCGTCGATTTGAAGAAGTATTTTTGGCTTTACCGGATGATCCGTACCGCTCTCAAGTCCAGATTGAAAATCCTTGGGTATTGGAGTTTGAAAACGTAAAACCTTCCAAAGGGCCAAATTACCTTCAAGCTTCTGCAGCCCAACCCTTAAAAATCACCAATACCGCTTTGGGGTATAAAATCGATTACTACCTTCAAGACTTTAGGGTCGTGCGCAATGGTTCCATGTTTTACGGACAGGTTTTCTACTCGCGGATTAATTCGGAAGATGAAAATAAGATGTCAGAATGGGAAGTGAGTAGAGAGGCCAATTACCAGAGTTCGTTACGACATTTCAATACTTCTCTTTTACTGAATTTATCAGACTCGATTCATTTTAAGGTTTATCGTACTCCTCCAGAGCAACTAGGGCGGGTACGGACCAATGATTTTAGAGAGGAATTGGGAGAATCCATCTTCCCTATTGACCAAGATTCAATTTTCCGAAAACCACTTGGAAATGGAAATTTTAGGATTTTTCTCCAGGATAGGCTGGAAATTCATCACCTAGATAAGCCTTGGAGAAATGATTACTACACCAATGTGTACCATGCCATCAGCTGGATTCAAGCACCTAGTGGATACTACGATGTAGACAAGAAGGGCACCTTGATTAACCCGACTCAACTGGTCCTTTCAGGTTATTTGAGCAGGCAGCGCATGGCTCGGATTCTTCCCTTGGACTTTGAGCCTAGCAGTAGATTTGTGGCTGAACAGACCTCTGTGGAAGTTTTGGTGAGTCCTGCTATTCGACTCAATAGACTTCGGGAGAAAGCTTGGTTGACGACCAATAAACCCTATTTCTACCCTGGAGAAACGGTTTGGGTGGGAGGTAAGATGCTCTATCAAGACCAGAATATGGCCGATTCCCTCAGTCGGGTAATCCATGTCGACTTGATCAATCCCAATGCTGAAATCATTCAATCGGCTACGTTTCCGATTGAAAAAGGGAAGGTTACTGGAGGATGGGTGTTGTCATCTGAATTACTACCGGGAGAGTATGCACTGCGAGCTTATACGCATTGGAATCAGAATTTTGGAGCCCTAGATCAGTTTGTGACTCCTTTTCTGGTGTTGAAACCAGGGTTTAAGCCTAGTGTGGGGCAACTTGAAACAGAAATTTTTGAGGGTGAGATCACTGTTAAACCCGAGATTTCCATCACCGACTCTGTTCCTTACCGGTTGATGGATTTGAAACTTGAGTTTTTAGATGAGTTTCAAAACTTAATCGAGGGAGAATTTATCCTTTCGCTCACAGATGGTGACGCTGTATCTCCAATTCTGCCAAGTGTTTCCCTGGAAGAGGGTATGAACTGGTTGGATAAGAAGCTTCCAGATGATTTCAATTCACCGCTTACTTTTCCTATTGAATACGGCATTTCGGTGCAGGGTAAATTTACTCCAGACAACAAACGACGGCCTGCGATCAATCCGATCACTGTCGTCCGTGGAGATTTAGACGATTATGGTCAGGTGATGACGGATTCTTTGGGTAATTTTTGGGCTACTGGCTTAATTTTCAAGGATACTGCCCAAATCGCAGTTGCTGCCATGGATTCCAAACGAAAACCCTATGGGTCTGTAGAACTTATACCATTATTGAAGCCTGGATTTGATTCAACCTTCCCGAAGTCTGCCTATATCCTAGAACCTATTCAACAAGAGATTCCAAATCTGGATAAAGCGGGTGAATACATTCTGCTTGAAGAGTTTGTGAAAGAAGAAAAAATACAAGAAACGAAGGCGGATCCGAATGACCGATATGGTGAGCCTACCCAGCAAGTAAGCGGAGAGGTACTTGAAAAAGAGACCATGGGACAGATTTTGGGGCGTTTGGGCTTTAATCTGAGTACATTAAAATTTAGAAATTACACTTACGGGGAGAAGACAGGTACTCCATTGTTAATCCTCGATGGGTCCTCTATGCCGTTCATGGAGGCAAATGAGTTTAGGGAAACGCTACTTGGTTTTGAACCTTCCCAACTAACATCTATCAAAGTGTATGCGGATAATGTAGGTAAGTCGATTTTTGGCATGGCTGGCTATGCGGGAGTGATCCAGATCGAAACTAAAAATGGCTTCAGGTCTAGTTCTGAGACGGATCGCAAATTCAATTCTGAAGTCTTTCAGGTTTTCGATCTTCTAGGTTTTTCAGACTTTCAAGAGTTTGTTAAAAATCCACCCTCGGACCAGTTTTTAAAGAAAAAGCCTACGATCTACTGGGAACCTCAGGGAGTTACTACCTCCGGTGCGTTCCAAACTAAAGTTAAGGTGCCTTATGGAGTAAAGGCCATCCATGTTTGGGTGGAAGGCATGACCTTCGATGGGCAAGCTTTTTCAAAAAGGATCAAGGTGGAGTTTTAAGATCCACGGGTTTCACCCGCGGTTATTCTAGGTTTGACCCGCCGCGGCGGGTCTTTTTTGCAATACACCTTCACTCTAAATAAAAAAAACCGCGGAAATGGCTCTCCGCGGTTTTTTATTTATCTCTGATTACTGAAGTTGACTACTCAGCTTGCTTATTTTTTTGCTGAGATCAAGGATGGCATTGGCATAGCGCGTATCCCATTCTTCTAGTCTGCTGGTATTCTTGGTTGCTACTTCGTACTGTATGCCTGGTAAGATCCAAGAGGCATAGCCTGAGAAGGGATCGTTACACACATACAAGGACTTGTACCATTCGCCGTAGTACATCCCCTTTGGATCAATCCAGCTTTTTTCCAAGTCGATCAAACCTGTGTTGATTTTTTTCAAGGTCACCGCATTTAGTTTTTCGGCTGCAAGTGCATTTTGTAGTGAATTTTTGTAAACCTCTGAACTTTCTTCGAGTGCTTTTAATGCTGTTTGTACCTGATCAAACCCAGCAAAATTTGGGTCCATGGCTTTCACATTCTTTACTGCCTGCTCAAAGTGCCCTTTCAAATCTTGAGCATAGCGAGGTACATCGTAAGGAATGATAGTGGCATTGGCTTGACGAATGGCCACCAGCCCAAACACTTGGGCCACGGCACCGCCCATTTTAAAGCTCGGATCAGAAAACTTCCCGTAGTAGTGAATGTTGTCGTAATTGGAATGATAGGCTGTATTTCCTCCAGAACCTCCGCTCAAGGAAGGTATGCCCACATGCATGTAGAAGGCGATATGGTCAGATCCACCACCCAAATTTCCAATACCTGGCTCAGCATTTTTTCCTGCCCAAATTTCAAAAACTGTTTTGGCAGAGTCGGGGTAGCTGACCTCCTTAGAAGCATCGATGATGAGTTTTTTCAAGGTTGGTGCAGCTGAAGCACCAAAATTCCGCCCAGAAGCACCCCCATCAAAGTTCATGTAGGAAATTGCTTTTGCGCCCAGCTCTTTTCTCAAATGCTCTACCCATTCGGTAGATCCAATTACGCCCTGCTCTTCGGCATCCCAATGTCCAATCAAGATGGAGCGGGAAGGCCTTTGGCCATTTTTATACAACTCGCCCAAGGCTTCAGCAAAGGTCAGCAGCATGGCTGTGCCGGAATTTGGATCCGTAGCACCAAAGGACCAAGCATCGTAGTGACTACCTAAGATGATCCATTCGTCTGGATGATCTTTACCGATAAAAGTGCCTACGACGTTGTTGGCACGAATAAAATCAGGCTTTTGATCCACCATGACGCGAACCTTCAAGTCGGCACCGCCTGTAAGTTTGTAGGTAAAGGGAAGTCCTCCTTGCCATGCTGCAGGTACATCTGCACCTGTCATTCTGCTCAAGATCTCTTTGGCAGCACCGTATCCAATAGGGGTCACTGGAATGGTGTGAAAGTCTACCGTAGCAGGATCGTCCCGCTTGATTTTTTCTGGACCATCCAAGGGTAGGGCAGGTCGGTTGGGAGTCAAAGGATCACCAGTGAAATCCAAGGTCAACATAGATCCTCTTTGGATAGTAGTTTCGTTGTAAAAAGGGCCTTTGGGATACACATCTCCTCTGGTAAATCCAGAATCCTTGGGATCGGTGTACACCACCAAGCCGATCATGCCATTTTGCTCGGCAAACTTGGCCTTGTAGCCACGGAAATTGCCTCCATAGCGAGCGATGGCAACTTTTCCTTTTAGCGGAACGCCCATTTCTACCAGCTTCATGAAGTCTTCTCGAGTACCGTAGTTGACGTATACGACCTCAGCTGTGACATCTCCACTGCCAGAGAAGGCATTAAAGCCTAAGTGTAGTCGGGGATCTTTGGAGAAAGGGTCTTCCGCAAGCTCACCTTCTTTTTGAGAAAGTGTAAGCTGCACGGGGCTAATGATTTGCAGTTCAGACTTTCCTGGATGATTGGGCAGATACACATCGTATGGCCAAACCTTGACCTCCATGCCTGCCTTAGACATGATATCCACCATGTAGTCTTTGACAAGCTCATTTTCAGGTGTGCCAGCGATATGTGGACTCTTGGTCAGCTCGGTCAAATGGATCTTAAAGCGATCGTAATTGACTGCTTTGAGGTAATCGGACTCAAACTTCTTTTGTGTGGATACTTGAGATGTAAAAAATCCATCCTGCTGCCCAAAAACATTGAGCGAAAGAAGTAAGGCGGTGGCTAGATAGAGTGATTTTTGAAACATGGGTTAAACAATGGAGTTGAAAATTATTTACTTCTAGGTTGGTAGCGATCGGTGAGAACAAAAGCAAAAAGACCATGGAATGGATCCATGGTCTCTTCAGATCAATTGGCCTTGAGACCCGGGGATCTTTCCAAAAACTCTTGATAGAGGCGTATATGTCGGTTGGACATCGGAATTCGATACCCATCGATGAATACGTGCATGATTTGTGATCTAGTCTCAAAAGGATCTCCTGTGGAAACAATCAGGTTGGCACGCTTTCCTGCCTCCACAGATCCATACTGATCTGCTACTCCGAAGATTTCTGCTGGATTGATGGTTACGGCTTTCAAGGCTTCTTCCTTACCTAGTCCATATGCTGCTGCAAAGGCAGCATGGAAAGGTAGGTTTCTTACATTTTCCTCATCATCCGTACGAAGTGCCACTTTCACACCTGCCTTTGCAAGTAATCCAGCATTGGCGTAAGGAGCATCGTAGCGATCAGAAGAACGGGTAGGGAGCTCCTGAACTGGGCCAGTAACTACTGGAATCTTGGCTTTGGCAATTTCGTCAGCCACACGCCAGCCTTCGGCAACACCTGTAAAGATCACCTTGATATTTTTTCCTTCCACCCACTTGATGGCTTGCTGGATATCTGAAGCTGCATTTACCTCGATAAGTAGCGGAAGTTCGCCCGAAATAACTTTGGACAGTTGCTCCATTTCAGGGAAGTAAGCAAGTGTGGCTCCCGATTTTTTGAGTTCAAGGTAAGATTTGGCATTTTCCCAGATGTCGTTGGCTTCTTTTAGAGCCTTTTCACCATCTTTTTTGACGTCCTCATCTGATCTGCGATCAAAACGACCACGTCTTCCCGAGCTAGGGAATATCATGGCTACCGCCTTAAAGCCACCATACATTTGATCTGGAGTGTAGCCATTCAGGTTGATCAATGCTGCAGTACCTGGGAATAGTCCTCCGGAAGGCACGGTAAGCACGGTAGTGACACCGGATACTCGGGTCACACCAATGGCCTCAGAATTTGGATTGACCGTGGTCAAGGCCTGCATATTCGGCGTAACATTGCCTACATCGGCATAGTCTACGGTTTCAGGTACTGAGCTCACTTCCACCAATCCTAGGCGGGTACCGCCATCGATGATTCCTGGATAGATAAATAGGCCAGTACAATCGATCACCTCTGCTCCATCGGAGGAAAGATTGGTGCCTACCTTGGAAATTTTACCATTTTCCAAAAAAACGGAGGTATTGGCAAGCGTTCCCTTGGTGACCGTAACTACAGTCGCGTTTTTTAATAAGAATTTTCCATTGCGAGGTTTTACAAATTCCCCGTCAATTTGGGCCATTGCCACCACGGGGAGTAGGGCAAGTAGGAGGGCACAAAAGGTTTTATACATTCGGTTCATGTTCGATTGAATTTTCGGGGTGATTAGTGTTTTTCTTTCAAGAATGCTCCCTGAAATGCTTCAAAGTAAGCGTCAACATCCTGCATGCAACGGTGGGCTTCCTCATTGGCTCTCAAGAAAATAGGTTCTACCATCTCAGTAGCTGCTACCCACTGGCGCTGATCGTTGTTGTCTTTTTTGATGTCAAAGTACTTGACACCATCCACAAAGGTCATTTGAGGAACCGCGTAAGAAGAAAGGGGATGCCCTTCAAAAATGACTAAATCTGCTTGCTTACCCACTTCAATGGAACCTACCTTATCCTCAATTCCCAATTGCTTGGCAGGATTGATGGTGATCATGGCTAAGGCTTCCTCATCAGTCAAACCGCCATAACGCTGAGTTTTGGCAGCTTCATGGTACAAGTGACGAATAAGTTCGGCGGAATCCGAATTGATGGAAGTAAGGGCTCCATTTTTTTGAAGGATGGCAGCATTGAAGGCTGTGGAATAATACACTTCCATCTTGTATGCCCACCAGTCCGCAAATACCGATGCACCCATGGTGTATTCGGCAATTTCAGGGGCAACTTTAAATCCTTCGTTGGTATGTTGGAATACCACCTTTTTGATGTTGAAATCCTTGATGACATTGATCAACATGTAGATTTCATCGGCACGATAGGAATGGCAATGGATGATGATTTTACCATCCAAGATATCCGCTAGCGTTTGTAGACGCTCGTTGTAAGCAGGGGGAGGGGTCGTATTGCCTTTTTGATTTTTGGCAAGCTGATAAGCCTCCCATCCTTTCTTGTATTGGATGGCTTCGTTAAATCCATTTCTGATCACCGCTTCTACACCCATTCTAGAACGGGGCTGTATGCCATTGCCTCTACCATGTACACGCGTTGGGTTCTCACCCAAAGCAAATTTGATGGTACGCGGAGCGTCTTGCATGATGACGTCTGCAGGATCCATGCTTCCCCAACGATGTTTTAGGGTAGCATTTTGTCCACCTACCACATTGGCTGAGCCGTGCATGGCATGCGAAACGGTTACGCCACCTGCCAAGGCACGGTAGATACCGATTTCAGTAGGGTTGACTACATCCTTCATGCGGATTTCTGAAGTAATAGGAGCTGAGCCTTCGTTTACTACATCCAACCCCACGTGGGAGTGTGCATCAATGATGCCTGGCATCAAGTATTTGCCTGAAGCATCGATTGTATTTACACCAGCTGGAGCGGTAAGATTTTTTCCCAGCTGTATGATGATTCCGTTCTGAACCAATACATCCGAAGATTCCAGGTTGCCTTTAGTGACCGTGAGTACGGTCGCATTTTTTATCAATACACTACCCTTTTGGACTTGTGCCTGGGAAATCCCTACACCCAATCCTAGAAACGCAGCGATAAGGTAAATGTGCTTTTTCATGTTTAGTTCGCTTGGCTAGGTGAAGAAAGTGTTGCTTTTACAGGGAAAGAACCCATTTGGGGTACAGACAAGGAACCATCCATGTTTTTTCCGGTGATTTCTCCCGAAATAGTCACCGTTAGGCTCATGCCTCCTGCGGCTACATCAAATTCAAAACTGATTGTTTTTCCAGTGAGGCTCGCATTTTTGATTGGAGCGGACGCTTTTCCAGATCCAGTTGGGTCATCATAGGTGATGGTTCCACCCAATGCCCCGTTTTCACGCTTCAAGGTAATTTCTCCTCCTGAACTTCCTGCTGGGGTTTCTGAGGTGTATTCCCATACGCCCTCCACTTGTACTGCATCGGAAGCGGCTTCAGGTTTTGCGTTAGTTTCAGCCTTTACAGCCTTCTTCTTGATTTCGTAATCGAAAACATAACCATCCGCTATCACGTGCTTGATTTGGGCCTCTTCCTTGAAAAGTGTATCTGTAGTCAACACTAGGTTAGCTAGTTTCCCTTTTTCAATAGTTCCAACCAATCCACTTACGCCCAATATTGCTGCAGGATTAGTGGTTAGCGCTGCAAAGGCTGCTTTTTGACTTAATCCATTGTCAATCATTGCCTTCAACGTTTTTTGTACATCTGTTGCCTTGGCATCTACTGTGCTGAATCCAAAAAGAATACCTGCTTTTTCCAATTGAGCGGCTTGCTTCAGTGCCTTGTCGTAGGATTCCTTTACTCGGGCATACTGCGCTTTGGTGGCTTCAGTAACGCCCTCTGCTTTTTGTGCTTTGATGGACTTGTCATCTGGTACCTGCAACTTGATAAGAATAGGAGTGCCGGAGGACTTGATTGCGCCGATTACTGATTCGTAATTTTCTAAGCCTGTCAGGATTATTTTGAACCCTAACTCTTTTTGTAGGGCCAATGCACGGCGGATTTCAAGTTCAGAACCCGCAGCGAAAAGTACAGGCAATTGCTTTTGAACTACCGGCATCAAGGCCGTTTGTGTTGGAGTAGCCTGTGGTCTTTTGACACCTGCTGTAAAGGTGAATAGTCGCTCGTGCTCTAGTACCAGGGTAGTGTTTTGGTAGATGTCTCGAAACTTGGCCATTACACCTGCAAGGGTAGCTGGGTACATGCCTCGAGAACTTCTGTAATTTGCAGCTAGGGCAGCGTTTAGTTTCAAGAAATTGTTGGCTTTACCATCTCCAAGTAGTACGAGGGCAGTTTTACCGGGTAGCATGCCCCCATCAGGAACTACCTGACTAAGCGTAAAACCTGCTTTTCTCCAATCGTCTACTTGAGTGCTTACAGCTGCGTAAGCATCAGATGCCGATCTCCAAGGAGTGATCCCAGCAATTTCATCGGCAGGATTGGAGGAAACAAAATCTTTAGGACGCTCTACATCTTTAGGTTTGGTGATGCCCATATTTCCTGCGCCATCGATAAATCCTGGATAGACATAAAGCGAATCACCTGCGATGATTTTTGCTTCTTTGGGTAGCGATAGGGAGGATCCCACTCCTAAAATAACGCCGTCTTTGATGAGGAT
>CAMDLI010000012.1 GCA_945901615.1 Spirosoma fluviale | reverse complement strand
AAGAAAAAACAGGCATCAACTCCAGGCATTTGAGTATCCTGGATAAGGCAAAGCAGGCTGGACTGAAATCCAATCACCGGATTTTGGAGGTAGGCTGTGGCATCGGTACCGTATCCCATCTCCTAGCTACCCAAGTTCCTCAAGGAAAGGTGCTTGCGGTAGATATTTCCCCAGAAAGTATCGAGAAGGCTCGAGTGCTCTGGAAAAAGCAAGGCAACTTGAAGTTTGACGTGTCGGACATGTCCGATTTCAACCTCCCTGGAGAAACCTTCGATTTTTTTGTGTTCCCAGACGTATTGGAACACATTCCAGTTGCCCAGCATGCACGCTTGTTTGAAAATATTCAGCGCCATGCGCACGCGGACTCGGTGGTCCTAATTCACATTCCTGCTCCCCGGTACCTGGAATGGATGATCGCCAATCAGCCGGAAAAACTTCAGGTAATTGACCAGCCACTAGACACGGGAGCATTGGTACAGACCTTGGGAGCATCCGGTTTTTATTTGGAAAAAATGGAGACTTACGCACTATTTTTTGAAGAAAAGGACTACCAATATTTTGTGTTCCGTGCCAACAAACCGGTGCAACAATCCACTGCAAAAAGTAAGTTGCAGGTCCTTAAAGAACGAATTCTAATCCGTTTGAAATACGGAATCAGCAGTTAATCAACATACCCATGGAAATCAAAGCCGGTACAGTGGTAGGGCTCTCCTACGAACTCAAGGTGAGCAAGGAAGAAGATGATATCGAGTCCGCACCCTTCAGTGTAGAAGTACGAGATGAAGAGGATCCTTTTCAGTTTCTTTTTGGACAAAGTGGGCTACCCGAAAAGTTTGAGGAGCTACTCCAAGGCAAGAAATTGAAAGAAGAATTTTCCTTCACCTTAACCACAGCAGAAGCCTATGGAGAAGCGGATGAAGAGCTCTTGGTAACCTTGCCCGTAGAGCAGTTTTCCAAGGAAAGAGGCTTCAGCCCATCCATGCTTGAGGAAGGTAATTTCCTCCCACTAGTCGACGAAAATGGCTATCCCATGCAAGCGAAGGTTTTGAAAAATTTAGGAGAAGAGTTGCTGCTTGACTTCAATCATCCACTCGTTGGATTTGACCTGCACTTTGAGGGCAAAGTCATCGAAGTACGCAAAGCCACCAAAAAAGAACTGGAGCAGGGGCATGTAGAAGGAGCATTGGATGATGAATCCTAATCCGTAGCCTACCATCAAAAAAATCCCGCCAATCGAATCTGATGGCGGGATTTTTTTTGTGCGTTAAGACTTCAGTACCAATACTTTTTCTTCTTGAATGTGCAGGTAGACTCGGTCCCCGATCTGGTATTTTCTCCCAGGATCATCCACCTCCCAAAGCTGTCCTCCTTCACGCAACTTCACTTGCAACGTATTGTAGTGTACCAAAAATCGCTGGTCTACCACATGCCCTACGATACCGCCTCGGGTGCGAATGCGAATGTCGGCTGGTCGGATAAAGGCTTGCTCTCGGTCTGGGAGGGCATTGATGGAAGAAAAAAGTCGTGCCACATACTTCGATTTGGGTTGCTCACAGAGTGCCTTGGAATTTCCCTTCTGGGTGATTTTTCCTTTTTGAAGGACTACCAACGAATCCGTGAGCCAGAGCGCATCGTCCAAGTCATGGGTCACAAAAATCACTGTGGTACCCATCTCTTGAAGGAGCTCCTTCAATTCCTGAATCAACTTTCTTTTCTGAATCGCATCCAAGTGACTAAAAGGTTCGTCTAGCAGCAGCACCTCCGGCTCTACCGCCAAGGCCTGCGCAATGGCCACCTTTTGCTGCTGCCCTCCGCTGAGCTGCTTGGGAAGTCGGTCCTTGTATGGAGTCAAACCGAGTCGGTCCAGCAAGTGCGCCACCCGTTGCTTTCGGTACCCCTCTTCATAGTTCAACAGCGGACGCGTGATATTCTCCTCCACGGTCGTATTCGGAAAGAGTTGGTAATCTTGATGGATCAGTTTGATCTCATCGTAGCCCGGCACCAACTTTTCCGCAGGGCTTTCAATTTTCTTCCCCCCAAGGAGCACCTCACCAGAGGTTTGTGTCAGCAAGCCTGCTGCGATGCGCAGAAGCGTACTTTTGCCCGAACCGCTTTCTCCAATGATGGAGACAAACTCTCCCTTGGCCAGCTCCAGATTAAATTCCTGCAAGGCAACATGTGAATCATAGGATTTGGTGAGCGCGCGGAGGGAAAAATAGGACATAGGCAACAAAGGAAAAGGAGATAATAGGAAGTGTCTCTTCGAAGATAAAAAGAAATCTTATGGGATGGTTAAAATTACCCTATTCCCTAAAAATTGCTACTCCTTATTGTAAATGAATCCAATATCGCAAATGAAACGTCCAAAAGCTAAGCGCTTCAAGGAGAAAAATATTCTCTTCCTAGGTCAAAGAACAAAGGATGTTGAATTTATGTTAGCTTAGCAACAAAATAACCCAACCACACCCCATGAAACACATTAACAGCCTTTTATTGACGGTAGCCTTCGTTCTTGTAGGCTCTTTTGCAGCCCAAGCACAGCTTCAACAGCCTGCTGCTAGCCCTGCAGCTCATGTAAGCCAAGTTGTTGGCTTCACCAAAATCAGCATCGACTACTCTTCTCCTGCAGTGAAAGGCAGAAAAGTATTTGGTGGAATCATCAAGTATGGCGAAAGCTGGAGAGCAGGTGCCAATGGCCAGACCATCATCGAATTCAGCACCGCTGTAAGTGTAGGTGGTAAGAATTTGGCAGCTGGTAAGTATTCTATTTTTGTAACTCCTGCAGCTTCTGGTGAGTGGACCATCCACCTCAACAAAAAAGCAGAGAGCATCTACAGCTACATGAAAGACAATAAGATCGATGAGGCAGCACTTGCTGCTGACGATGCAGTAGCTGTGAAGGCAACTCCTGCAACTGTAGCTGCTACCGAGCGTCTTCAGTACCACATTTCTGCTGGCAACAACAAGGTAGCTCAAGTAACTCTTGCTTGGGAAACTTCCGCTGTTTCCTTTATGGTAGACACCTTGGTAGATCAAAAAATGGAGCAGTTTAAAAACCAGTTTTAAACTCTTCCGAGAAACACTTTAAATTCCTAAAACTCCTACCTGATTGAATTCAGGTAGGAGTTTTTTTTTGCTTGGCTGCATCTCCCAATTGCACTCTATGCAAATGTCGCATAGATGTCATAGCTCCTCGCTTTTTTTCGAGGATTATTCCAGCCATTTTTGAGGAATGACCCTGGCTGAAAAAGTTAAAACCGCTAGAAAAACCCTCAATTGGACACAATCCGATCTCGCTGTACGGTGCGGTGTAACACTTCGCACTATCCAACGAATTGAAAAAGGAGAGGTAGCGCCAAGTGCCTATACCTTGGGCAAATTGGTGGACCTATTAGCGCTGGAGCAAGAAGAAGTGGTGCTAAATCGGCAGGAATCGGCACCAACCCCTCCCAAGAAATCAAAATTCATAACGTTTGGCTCCCGCTTCTTTTCTAAAAAAAATCACACTAAACTCCTCTTTATGTTCGCCGCCATCACCTTGATTTCTCTCGCTACTTTTTGGTTAGCTACTCCTAACCCTATTAAAGCCAGGGAAGGAGTTACAGAAAAAGTAACCCTCCAAACCATTAATTGTGACACCGAAACCTCCTGTGATTTCCAACTTACTGTTTTAACTAACGAAGGGGTAGTTCAACTTCAAAAAACCTATGGAGGAACTAGCTATGATAAAGCAAGTACAGTACTTCCCATCTCCGATGGTGGCTACTTTCTTCTTGGTTCTACAAGTTCCTTTGGAGCAGGTAACTATGACATCCTGCTCATCAGAACAGATGAAAAAGGAGTAGTTGTCTGGCAAAAAACCTATGGTGGCTTTTTTAACGAATACGGAGAAAAAATTAGCCTAAGCGATGGGAAACTAACCATAGAGGGCCTCCAGCAGAAATGTACAACTGCCAATGTTTCGAATGACTGTTACATGGAGAAATGGAAGTTTAGTGTCGATGCCAATGGCAACCTACCTTAGCCAAATCTACACCTTCCTGTTCAAATCCAGGTAGGAGTTTTTTTTGCTGTTCAAACTTGTTTCTGCTCTCAATCTAGAACACCTTTTTAACCTTCAATCAAAAAATCTTCCGGATTTTAGATTTTTAGTGTAATTTGAATCATTCGGAGCCATTCTTGAAAAAAGATAGCTACTGAGGCAGCCAATGAATCCTTACCTAAGGAAGTTTGCCTGCTGAAATTTTATTTTTAGTACCCTAACTAATCTTGTGAATAATTGATTTCCATCCCGTATGAATACCCCAAACACCCAGTTTAACTACGTGAATTACCTCTGGAATGAGGAGAAAGCTGCACAACTCGAAGGCAATGAAGTTGACCTTTTCCTCTACCGTTCCAACCTCCTCGGAGCTGACCTCAGAATCACAAATTATGGGGGAGGCAATACTTCCTGCAAAACAAGAGAACTGGATCCCTTGACCAAAACCTGGGTAGAAGTGATGTGGATTAAAGGCTCTGGCGGAGATATCGGTACCATGACCCGCTCTGGTCTTGCGGGGCTGTATGTAGACAAATTGAATTCCTTAAAAGGAATCTACCGAGGCTTGGAACACGAAGACGAAATGGTGGGGTTATTTGGGCATTGCCTCTACGACTTGGACTCCAAAGCGCCTTCCATTGACACGCCCCTCCATGGCTTTTTGCCCTTCAAACACATCGACCACCTACACCCAGACGCAGCCATCGCCATAGCCGCCTCCAAGGATGGAGAGGAAATCACCAAAACCCTTTGGAAAGGAGCAATTGCTTGGGTGCCTTGGCAGCGACCTGGATTTGACTTGGGGCTCAAACTCAAGGAGGCCTTGGACAAAAATCCTGGCATTCGAGGCATCATGCTCGGAGGGCACGGCCTATTTACCTGGGGAGACACCTCCTATGACTGCTATATCAACAGTTTGGAAGTCATTGAAACTGCCTCTGCATTTCTTGCGGACAACTATGGCAAAAAGCGACCGGTTTTTGGAGGAGAAAAAATTAAATCGCTCCCCCCAGATCAAAGGAAAAGCCAAGCGGCTCAACTCGCACCGCTTTTGCGCGGATTGGCATCCTCAGCATCCCGAATGGTGGGCACCTTCACCGACAAGGAGGTAGTTTTGGAATTCAGCAATAGTCAAGATCTGCAACGCTTAGCCCCCATGGGAACCAGCTGCCCGGACCACTTTCTCCGCACCAAAATCTCACCTTTGGTTCTTGACCTTCCTGCAGACACCGACCTTTCAGACCTCAGTGGACTACGCCCCCAATTGGAAGCTGCTTTTCAGTCGTACAGAGAACGCTATGCAGCCTATTACGAGCAACACAAACATGCAAACAGCCCTGCCATGCGGGACCCAAATCCTGTGGTGATAATTTGGCCAGGAGTCGGGATGTTTAGCTTTGCCAAAGACAAGCAAACCAGCCGGGTAGCTTCTGAATTTTACATCAATGCCATCCAAGTGATGCGTGGTGCGGAAGCCATATCCAGCTACGTATCCTTACCGCTTCAAGAGGCCTTCGACATCGAATACTGGTTGCTCGAGGAGGCAAAACTGCAGCGCATGCCCAAGGAAAAACCACTTTCCAGAAAGATTGCACTCATCACCGGAAGTGCGGGTGGCATCGGAAAAGGCATCGCAGAAAAATTCCTGCAGGAAGGTGCCTGCGTAGTGCTCTCCGATATCAACCAAGAACGGCTAGACCAAGCTTCAGCAGCATTTGAGAAAAAATACGGCAAAGACAATGTCTTCGGCCTCCAGCTAGATGTGACCAATTCCGACAGCATTGCCAGCGCTTCCCAGGCCATAGCACTCCAATTTGGAGGACTGGATATAGTGGTCAACAATGCCGGTATATCCATTTCCAAGTCCTTTGAAGATCATAGCGATCAAGATTGGGAGAAGCTCAACGACCTCTTGGTGATGGGGCAATTCCGCATCTCCAAACTGGGTGTTAGCCTGATGAAGCAGCAAGGTCTAGGGGGAGATATTGTGAATATTGTAAGTAAAAATGCCTTGGTAGCTGGTCCAAAAAATGTGGCTTACGGCACCGCCAAGGCAGCGCAATTACACATGTCTAGACTGATGGCCGCCGAACTTGCAGACGATAAAATCAGAGTAAATGTGGTCAACCCAGATGCAGTGATCGAAAATTCGAACATCTGGGAAGGAGGATGGGCAGAAAATCGCGCCAAAGCCTACGGAATCGAAGTAGCCGATCTCCCACAATACTACGCCAACCGCACCTTGCTCAAGGAAAGCGTCAAGGTCAGTGATATTGCGGATGCGGCCTTTGCCTTTGTAGGCGGACTGCTCAACAAATCCACAGGAAATATGCTCAATGTGGATGGAGGTCTTGCTGCAGCTTTCCCAAGATAAACCCGACTAGTTCCTGTAATTCCAATGCCAAAAGTCCCAGTAACAGCCGTATTCGACATCGGGAAAACCAACAAGAAATTCTTTCTCTTTGACCAGAATCTTAGAGAGGTGTTTCATAAGTACACCCGGCTGGATCCCATTCCTGACGAGGATGGCTTTCCGAGCGAACCTGTGCTGCCACTTCGGGACTGGATGCTGGAGACATTTCATGAGGCCTTGAGTTCGACTGAGTTTGAAATTACGCGGCTTAACTTTTCTGGACATGGCGCTTCCTTTGTTCATACGGACTTGGATGGAGAGCCTGTAACCCCTCTGTACGATTACCTGAAGCCTTTTCCGGAGGAGCTTCTGGAACGATTTTATGCCGAAAATGGAGGGAAATTTGCCTTTTGCAAGGAGACTTCATCCCCTCCTTTGGCGATGCTGAATTCAGGCCTGCAACTCTATTTTCTCAAGTATGCCAAGCCAGAAGTTTACCAAAAGATCCAACAAAGCCTGCACCTCCCGCAGTACCTGAGCTTAATTTTTACTGGTCAATTTGTCTCCGACTACAGCAGCATCGGTTGCCACACCGCCTTATGGGATTTTGGAAAGATGGACTACCACGACTGGGTGAAACGAGAGGAAATAGACCGGCTACAGGCAGCCATATTGCCCGGAGATTCACTTTTGAAAACCAAGCCTGAGCTCGGTGGAATTCCCTGTGGAATCGGCGTACATGACTCTTCGGCAGCCCTTCTACCCTACCTGAAGCAGGAAACACAGCCCTTCGCCCTGCTGTCTACGGGCACCTGGGCGATCAGCATCAATCCTTTCAACAAGACTCCACTCTCGGAATCAGAGCTGACAAAAGATTGCCTGCAGTTTCTGAGCATTTCAGGACAACCCATCAAAATATCACGCCTCTTTATCGGAGAGGAACATAAATTCCAAGTGGAAGAAATGTATGCCCATTGGCAGCTCCCCTTAGGCACCTACAAGAAACTTCAATTCGAAGAATCCTGGTACCAAAAGGTTAGCCGCCACCCAACAAAAAGAATTCGCTTCCACTACATCCAGCCAGAAAATTTTGGAATAGAAAATGGGAGTTCCAGCGATTGGGGTAGCTTCTCTGAATTTACAGAAGCCTATTACACCTTCCTGAATGAGCTAACTAGCATTCAGGCGGCCTCTGTCAAGCTTGTTTTGGAGGGCGCACCTGTTACTCGGCTATTTGTAGACGGTGGCTTCAATGCCAACCCGATTTTTCTGGAGCTGCTGCGCAAAAAACTTCCTGGAATAGAACTTATCCCGAGTGATTTTCCAAATGGCTCTGCTTTAGGGGCAGCAATGCTCGTGAATATGAACGCTAGCGCTTAACTTACCTCAATGAAAGCCAATTCCCCATCCGTTGCCTTGTTTATTCCTTGCTACGTAGATCAGTTCTACCCGCAAGTAGGTATTGCTACGCTGGAATTGTTGGAGAAATTAGGATGTAAGGTGACCTATCCCTCAGGACAAACCTGCTGTGGTCAGCCGCTCGCCAATGCTGGGTATGCCCGGGATACGGTAGGCACAGCAAGGCATTTTATTGAGACCTTCAATGACTTTGACTATGTGGTATGCCCTTCAGGAAGCTGCACGCTGCACGTAAAAGAGCATTTTCCTGCTATTGCTGGCCTAGAAAAAGAACAGGAAGCCCTGGAGCATAAAATCTATGAACTCATCGAATTCATCACCGACGTACTGAAAATAGAAAAGCTGGAAGGAAAATTTCCCCATCGAGTAGGCTTTCACTCCTCCTGCCATGGGCAGCGAGGGCTGCATCTCTCTTCTGGATCGGAACTCAATCAGCCTCCCTATAATAAGGCCCGCAAACTACTAGAAAATCTAGCCGGATTGGAATGGGTGGAACTCAGCAGAACAGACGAATGCTGCGGCTTTGGAGGAACTTTTGCCGTCACCGAAGAGGCGCTTTCCATCCAAATGGGAAAAGATAGACTAGCAGATCACCGGGAGCACAAAACTGAAATCCTCACCGGTGGAGACATGTCCTGCATCATGCATTTGCAAGGCATTGCCACCCGATCCAAGCAAGAGATGAAGTTCCTTCACCTAGCGGAAATCTTAAACCAGGCCCTGTCATGACACATCCGGAGAATGCAGCTGAATTTCTAAAGGATGCCCAAAAATCAAAGTGGCATGATGAAACGCTCTGGTTTGTTCGCGACAAGCGAGACAAAGTCAGCAAAGGCATCCCCGAATGGGAACAATTACGTGAATTAGCTTCCGGCATCAAGGACAATGTCCTTGCAAATCTTGCCGATTACTTGGAGGAATTTGAGCGCAATGCCACTAAAAATGGAATCATTGTCCATTGGGCAGCAGACAGTGAAGAACACAACCGGCTAGTACTGGAGATCCTCCAACAGCAAAACTGCACTGCCGTAGTCAAAAGTAAGTCCATCCTCACGGAGGAGTGCCACCTCAATCCCTACCTGGAAAAGCACGGCGTCGAAGTGGTGGACACCGACCTAGGGGAGCGCATTGTCCAGTTTCTCAACCAGCCCCCCAGCCACATTGTCTTGCCTGCTATTCACCTGAAAAAAGGAGAGATATCCGAACTTTTTCACGAAAAGCTCCATACCGAAAAAGGGAATGAAGATCCTGCCTACCTCACCCAGGCCGCACGAGTTCACCTGCGGGAGAAATTCTTTGCCGCCAAGGTAGCCATCACCGGGGTCAACTTTGGGATTGCGGAGACAGGGGAATTTGTCGTGTGCACCAACGAGGGAAACGCTGACATGGGAGTTCACCTGGCAGACGTTCACATCGCTTGCATGGGTATCGAAAAAATCCTCCCCAGACGTAAAGACTTGGGGGTATTTCTTCGCTTGCTTGCTAGATCGGCCACCGGGCAGCCCATCACCAATTACAACTCACATTTCAGAAGTCCATCGCCCGGAAAAGAAATTCATCTCATCCTCGTGGACAACGGCCGTACGGCCCAACTGGCACGAGAGAAATTTAGAAACTCACTCAAATGCATCCGCTGCGGGGCCTGCATGAACACCTGTCCCATCTACCGTCGAAGTGGGGGATTCAGTTACAATAGCACCGTTCCAGGACCGATTGGATCCATTTTATCGCCAGGGCTAGATCTGAAGAAGCACAGCAGCCTTCCCTTTGCCTCTACGCTTTGCGGAAGTTGCACGGATGTATGCCCAGTGAAAATCAACATTCACGAGCAACTGTACGAATGGAGGCAGGAGGTGACCAAAACACAGGGCGAATTCGCCAAAGGACTATCCATGAAGTTGGCAAACGGAATATTCAAGAGCCCACTCGCCTATAAAATTTCGGGAAGCCTAATGCGGAATGCACTTAAATCTCTGCCAAATAGCCTGATTTACCATCCTTTGAATGTTTGGGGGAAAAATAGAAACCTCCCAGATGCTCCTAAGGAATCTTTTCAACAGTGGTATCGAAAAAACAGGTCATGAGCAGCAGAGAAAAAATCTTAAGTGCGATTCGGAGCCTGACCCTCGAACCCAAAGCGCTGCCCGATATTCCTAATTTCAGCAACTCAGGAGATTTGGTGGAACGATTTACGCTGTCCATCTCCGGCAACAAGGGAGAAGTGCTGTCCAAAAGCGAGTTCGAAGAGTGGTTTTCATCTTCGGGATTTTCAAAAGTGATTTCCCTTTCTGCCCAGTTCTCCGAGCTGGCAACCCTTCCTTTGCCAGAGGACCCACATGCTTTGGAGACCTTGGAAGTAGCCATCCTAGACGGGCAATTTGGGGTAGCAGAAAATGGTGCTATCTGGCTTGAGGATACCCAGCTTGGACTTCGTGCACTTCCCTTCGCTACCGAGCACTTGGTGATTGTTCTCGATCGCAACCGTCTTGAAGACACCATGCATCAAGGGTATGATAAAATAGCAGTGGCCCACTCTGGCTTTGGACTATTCCTTGCTGGCCCCTCCAAAACCGCAGACATTGAGCAGTCCTTGGTCATTGGAGCGCAGGGAGCTAAGAGTTTACGCGTAGTTTTAATTTAAGGTCAGACAAGGTCAAAGTAGCAAGTAGCAAGTATCAAGACGGTTCTAGAAGCAAGAGCCGAGAAGCAAGAAACGAGACTAGGATGCCTAATGACACTAGAAACTAGTTTCCCCAATTCAACATTCTGCACTGGGCGTTCAGCGTTCGACATTAGGGAGAAGCAAGATGAATTGAATCCTGCTCCTTAGGCAGAATTTTTATATCAACAGAACTAAGTCTAATCTCTTGTTTCTTGCATCTTGTATCTAGGGTACTTACTACTTCCCTTTATTATATTATTCCATTTACACCTTCTCTACCCACTCCACCCCGGTGTCTTTCCAGACTCGATCGCGTGCTGAGTCGAGTACTGCCTCACACACTTTCTGCGTTTCAAAGGCATCACGGAAGGTAGGGTGACAGGCTTCACCAGTTTCCAAACTATGGAAGAAATCGGCCACTTGGTGGATAAAGGAGTGCTCGTAGCCAATGGAAGTACCCGGGATCCACCAACGGTGCATGTAAGGGTGGTCCCCATCCGTTACGTGAATGGATCGCCAGCCGCGCACCTTGCCTTCGTCGCTGTGGTCAAAATATTCCAAACGAGTCAAATCATGCAAATCCCAACGGATGGAGGCATGCTCCCCATTGATCTCGAGGGTGTATAAGGCCTTGTGCCCACGTGCATAGCGCGTGGCTTCAAAAAGCCCAAGGGAGCCATTGTCAAAGTGGCAATGAAAAATACAAGCGTCGTCAATTCCTACTGCCTGCTTTTTGCCCGTATCCGAATGCACACGCTCTTTTACAAAGGTCTCGGTCATGGCAGAAACATCCTTGATTCCTCCATTGATCCACATGGCCGTATCGATGCAGTGTGCCAGCAAATCGCCCGTTACTCCGGAGCCCGCTGATTCTACATCCAACCTCCAGGTTCCATCGCCCCCTTGTGGCAAGTCCGGGTTGATGGTCCAATCTTGAAGGAAGTTGGCTCGATAATGAAAAATCTTGCCCAGCTTACCGGAAGCAACGATGTTTTTGGCTAGAGTCACTGCCGGTACTCGGCGGTAATTGTACCAGACCGTGTTTTTTACACCAGCAGCTTCCACTGCCTCCAGCATGCCTTTGGCTTCGGCAACAGTTCGGGCGAGAGGCTTTTCACAAAGAATCATTTTACCCGCCTTCGCTGCTGCAATGGCAATTTCTGCGTGCATGTCGTTTGGCGTGCAAATATCCACTGCGTCAATATCCTCCCGGGCTAAAAGCTTGCGCCAGTCTGTTTCGTAGAAAGCATAATCCCAGCGCTCCATAAAGGCTTTGGCATTGGCTTCTCTTCGGGAACAGCAGGCTTGCAATACAGGGCGGTATTCGTATTCAGGAAAAAAGTCAGCCAAGCGCTTGTAGCCATTGGTGTGAATTCTGCCCATCAGCCCTGTGCCGATTAGGCCTACACGAATTAATTTTTTGTTGCTCATTTTTCTAGTAAGAATGATGTAAAAGAAAGATCTCTAGTATTCAGTTATTAGGTAAGTGACAGTAGATTTAATTGGGCTAAGGCAGCCGCAAGAACAAATTCACAGCCCTCAGCCTCAATGTCCCTGTGCAGTACGAACTGCGATCATCGCAGCCAGGATGTCGTTCCAAGTTTGCTGCTTTTCCATGACGGCATTGGGGAACATGCAGCCATCCCAGCAAATGTGGGTCAAGGCTTGGTTGTAATTCCCAGCAGCATCTCGCATCCAGTACCCTGCATCATGGGCGATATCGAGCAGTCCATTTGGATCGGTAGCCTGGCAGTGACGGCCAGTTTTATCGTGCGATCCAGATCCAAACACCGACCCGTCATTCTGGGCCACGTGAAAGTCGATGGTCCAAGGGCGCAGTGCATCTGAAACTGTTTTTATGGCAGCTTTGATCACTTCTCTATCCTTCAAATCTGCATCTACTGGCAGAATGCGGTGCTCCGGGGCATTGTAACCTAGGGTATATAGGAAGGTGTGGGACATGTCGGCCTGGAAACCCACATTCTTTCGATCGGTCATTTCTAGCAATTCGACCATGTGCTTCCAGCTGTGCATGCCACCCCAGCAGATTTCTCCTTCTGCGGCCAACTTTTCTCCATAGCCAGCTGCAACATCGGCAGCTTCCTGGAAAGTCTTGGCAATCAATTTGGAATTGCCGAGTGGGTCCTTGGCCCAGTCGGATACGCCTGCAGCGGAGTCAATTCGTACGATTCCATAATCCCTGACGCCAAGCGCCTTCAGTTGCTGTCCAAATTCGCAAGACTTGCGGACCATTTCCACAAAAGTTTTGCGCTGATCGGCTGTACCCATGGAGGAGCCTGCCCAGATTGGGGCTACGAGGGAACCTACTTTAAGTCCATGTTTGGAAACTTTGTCCGCTAGCTTTTTAGCTTCTTCGGCCTGATCGAGGTAAATATGTGGTTCGAGTAAGCCCACATCAATTCCATCAAATTTGACTCCGCCCACTTCAGCTGCAGCGGTCATTTCGAGTAACTGATCAAAGGCGATTACTGGCTCTGAGTCTGGACCTTTTCCAACCAATCCAGGCCAAGTGGCATTGTGCAGTTTGGGTAATGTATTCATTGCTATTTTGGGTTAGTAACGTAGTTCAACTAAAACTTTTTCTAATATTTAAATCACAATACAGTCAAATCAGGATTCTTGGGCCCAAAATGCTTGAGCATCACAATAGGATCTGATTTGGAGGTGTTGGTGATTTTTACTCCTGACTTCGCAGCGGCTTCGGATACAAAATATTCATCTTGGGTCAATTGGCCAAAACGGATCAACGAAGGAGTTTCAATATCCCAAGCACCCATTTTTCCATGCCCTTGCATCATGATCATGCCATAGGCTGCTGCATCTCGAATCACGACGGTCTGCCCAGGAAGCACAGTAAGTTCCTTGGCACTGTAGTCATGAGAACGGTAGCAAATCCAGGTTTCCTGGTAGCCCGCAGCCTGCATTTGAGCGGAATCCGCTACTGGCTTGGGTTCCATGTAGTGGTTGTCCATCAAGTTGGGATTGACGTTGAGATCCCAGTCGATCATCTCCAACAAGAGTTCGTAGTCTCCCCAGCGGTTTTTTGGACAAGCATTCCAGAGCAACTCATCCGGAATAATGGCTTCATTTACCAAGGATTGGTACATGGCAAAGATGTCGGAGGCTTTTTGGGGTTCGTAGGTACACATGCTGCCTGGCGCATGAAGCATCCCTGGAGGTACATCCCAACCCGTGCCCGGCTGCAAGCGAAACGCCTGGGAGTAATTGGTGATCTTGTTGTCCCCTTTGTTGAAATTTTTCAAGCAATCCAAGATCGTCTCCTTGCTCGTTCCTGGTGCTATGCCAAAGAAGGTGTAGGGGAAATCTCCTCCATGGTTATTCACTTGTGGGGGAAAATAGTAGGCCTCTGGCTTTCCATTTTGACCCGTCAATTTGCCAAATTCATCAGAAGGGTGAATGTGGTGCGGCAAAGGCCCCATGTTGTCAAAAAATTTGGAGTACATGGGCCAGGACTTGAACTCATTCCATAGGCGAGAGCCGATCAGGTCAGCACCCAGTTCCTCCACTGCATCCTTGAGGAGCCCTAGGGTTACTTTTCCGCCATCCTCTAGGGCAATGTGACTTAAGCCTTCATTTTTTGAAGTCAGTGGCCCATTTTGAGCAGCAGTGGTAGAGGAAAACCAGCGTTCATCGATTCCTCCACGCATGCCTCCAAAGGCATAGTAATCGTCAGGGTGCAGTTTAATTCTTCGTCCCGGCACACAAAAAGATCGGGGTACCCAGGTGGGGGTCAATCGTACAATTCCTTCGCCCTGTTCGAGCGCTTTTTTGGCAAAACTCATAGGTCTGTATTTTGGGTTAGTGGTAGTAGTCTATTTTTTTCTTTTAAATCATTCTATAAGCGGCAGTTCATTTCAAACTGGGTCAAGCGAATTCTCGAGCAGCCTCACCTAACAATACGCTGAAGTGGAGGTCATAACTTCGGGTTTCGCCGGGCTCCAGTACTAGTAAGCTTTGATTCGCTTGTGCAGCAGCCTGTCCAATCGGAGGATTTGTAGCCGGCTCAAGCGCAGTTACGTATTCATTTTTCCCCCAATGCTGCCAATTGATGAGCCAGGGCAACTGGGTTTTGGAAAAGGAAATCTTTAATCCCAATCCCAATTGATCGTTGACATAGCCGCAAACTACTTGTTGCTCCTTATCTCCCTGCGGGTCAATAAAGGCTACCTCTTCCCCAAAGCCAGCATGGCTGTCCATAGGAGCTGGACAGTGTCTGAATCCATCTTTTCTGGAATTTTGACGAATGTCCGACTCTCCAAGTCTTGGTTGCAGGTCACCCTTCCAGACAATTCGCGTTCCTTCATCAATCAATGGCCATCCACAATTGATATGGTACAAGAGCATGTGAGGAGCTTTTGCATTCCCTCGATTTGTGACTTGATCGTGAATCCTAATTTCTGCAGATCCGATTATTCCTGAGATCCGTCGAACGAGTTCCAAACTTGGACCGAAGGTGCTGCTTTCGGTAACTTTCCCAACCAATTCAAAACCCAAATCCCCAGAGAAAATATCGGGCTGCTTGATGGAAATGATTTCGGCGGATAGATTGGAATAATTGCCATGCAATCCTCTTGATCCATTCGCATCGGAATTGGGAGGACCGGCATTGGATAATCCGCAGGTAGTCAATAAGCCTCCACCAAAGGTGCGAAGCCAATCTATGCCTTGGTTGGAAAAGGGTTGGGGAGCAGTGAGGCCAGCGTGAGAAATCCATGCCAGGCTATATTCATTGAAAAAGGCATCCAAAATATCCATTCCACGGTCAAGCACCACCTTGTAGCGAAGCCCCGTACCCGTATTGATCCAAGCGATTCGAACTCCTCGACCTGCACCATTGTCCAAAACGGAAGTTTCAATACCTCCCAGTTGCTGGGAGTTGGAGAGCGTATGCTTCCAATTTTGAGAATCCTTATGCTTCATTTTTTATTCCGTAAAACCCATGATTGAGCTAGTCGCCCTATCCCTTTTTCAAAAGAATATTCTTGAACATCACCTTCATGGGAGGGCCTACATGGACTTGAAAACCAAATAAACCACTCAGTTTTCTGTTTTTAGCATCCTCGTCCAGTACTTCACTCATCAGCGTGCCGTTGACATAATGCTTCATCACATTGCCCTTAGCCACGATATGAATCGTGTTCCATTCCCCCTTTTTGATCAGGTTCCCTAATGCAGCGCGGTCACCCAACTCATTCACAAGGTTCAATCCTTTCCATGCATTGTTGCGCACATATCCACCAATTGAGGTGATGGAATCTGGTGCCGCAGCTATTTGAGTCTTCTGACCTCGGTAAGCCAAGGTCGTCCGCTTCCGCTCTTCGTAATTTTGGCCCGTGTAGAGATTGCCCCCATCGATGTCTGCTTGGTAGCCTCGTAGGGCATAAGGCAACTCTGCGAATCGATCACTTCGGTATTGCACCCCGGAGTTTCCTTTTTCTGAAATCCAAAAATCCACCTTCAACTCAAAATCTCCGAGCTCTCCACCCTTCCAGATGATGAAGGTATTATTCTTAAGAAGCGTTGTAGCGGTAATTTCTCCCACGATCGCCTCGTCTTTTACTGACCAGTAAACCGGATCAAATTCCCAACCATCAAGACTTTTTCCATCAAAAAGAGAGATGAAGTCAGCCTGCTGCTCAGATGCCTGTGCTGAGCTGCTGGACTCTAGAGACAAGGTCCAGGATATCCAGGAGGCAAGCATCAACAAGCCTAGGACCCCCCAAATTCTGAGCGTCATGGAGCCAATCATTTTTGTGTAAGAGGTTGCTTGTATACGGCATGATTGGCATTCCCCCCTGAGATGAGGTAGGCCATCAAGTCCTTCAATTCCTCCTCATTGAGTCGATTGATCAACCCTGGCATCATGATAGACACATCCCCATTTTTCTTCAGCTCTACGGTGCTTTTGGAAACGGTTTTTATATCGTTTGGAGCAAATGGATTTTGAGAAATGTAATAATTCTTCGCATCCTCATCATTGATTTTACCCAAAATTGAGCCTCCCGCTTTGAGTTCGAGAACCGTAGATTGGTATTGATCGGAAATGGTGGCGTTAGGATCTATAGTAGCCACCAAGATGTCTTTGGCAGAAAAACGGGTTCCCAACTGGCTCAAATCCGGGCCAATTGCTCCACCTTCGCCCTTCATGGTGTGGCAGGACTGACATAGGGTAGCGGCATACATCGCTTTTCCCTTAACCAAATCACGACCCACTAGATTTGCTACGAGGGGCTCTGCTTCTTCCAGAGTCCAGCGACGACCTGGGCCTTCAGGTTGAACACTTGAATCTATAATATCATTTCCGCTCTCCGTAAGTAATTTACCGCCTGATAGTTCGTCGTATTTCTCAAAATCTGCCTTATCCACAGAGGCCAAGGCCATTTTTCGAGCACGATCGAGGAAGCCTACATAGCTTCGCCCTCCTTTATAAGCAGTGAGGGCATTTTTGATCCATCCAAAATATTCGGTTCGCTGAGCAGCAGTCCAGCCTTTATCCGCGCCACCCAAAACGGTAGCATAGAAGGTGGCTTGCGCAGGTGGTACATTGGCGAGCATATTCGCAATATCCAATCCATACTGAGGATTTCGCAAAATCAAATCCGAAGATTCGGTAAAGGTCTTTTGATAGTCGGGATCGTCCTTCGCATTTTCAAGCAAGGCAAGGGTTTTGCTCACCGCAGTAGGCGCATCCAAGTGAACCAAAAGGATAGCGAGTGAGCGATCTAGCAGGTTATCATTTGCTGGGTAATGGGGATCCAAGTAAGCGATCAATTGAGGCTTTATCGCTTCCGCATTTGAGCCATGACGAGCCAAAAGCACCTCAAAAGTGCGGAGTAGGTCTTGCTTTTCTTTGGAGGAGAGCTTCTTGTAGTCTACTTGCATCAAGCTGTTGAACATGGCTGCAGCATCAGCACTTGAGCCATGCCGAGCAAGCGCAAGAATTGCTTGCATTTTCTTAGCTGCATCAGGCTCGGCCAAGGCCTTTCCCTTCCAGGAAGCAACAGGCTGATGCTCCAAAACCAATCTTGCAGCGTACTGCACATAGCGATCTTCATGACCAAGCTGGGCCCAGGCCTTTTCTATCCCTTCGGCAGGAGCTCCTTTCCGATGATACTGCTCCAATTCTCTACGAATCTTTGCCTCCTTTGGAAGATCTGCTTCTGTCATAGGAACATAGGTATCTAGCTCGCCCTTGTAGGTTACACGATACAGATCAGATTCAAGTCTTCTACCGCCTGTGGCAAAGTAAAATGCGCCATCTGGACCAATAATTCCATCTGTGAGCGGGAGTGGAGAACCTGAAATAAACTCCTCAGCTGTGGCGTCATAGGTAGCGCCATTTGGAGTAAGGTGAATGGCATAAATGATTCCAAAGCTCCAGTCAAATGTATAGAGTGCTTTTTTATACTTGCTCGGAAAATTAGCTTCAAAGCCAAACATGGCGTTCGTAGGCGATCCTTGACCGATATTGAGTACTGCAGGAAGGTTGTCAGGATAGTTTGGAGACCACTTGGAATTACCCGTTCTCCAACCAAACTCAGACCCACTTGTAGCATGGTTGATGCGCGTAGGACGGTACCAAGGCATTCCAAAATCCCATTCCATGTCCGCATCGTAGGCAAAAATGTCACCCACCTCGTTGACATCAAAATCAAAGGCATTTCGGTAGCCTGCAGAAATCAATTCCCAATCTGTTCCCTCAGGGTTAATTCGAGCGATCCATCCTCCAGGTGCCATTCTATCATTTGCATGGCCTCTTGGATCTTTGATCAATGGAAATAGGTTGTCCTCTTGCCATACCCTTGGCAGACGATAGGAATTCATTTCAGGCACATCCACATGGTTACCTGCAATCAAGTAAATTCCCTTTCCATCAGGAGTGACCTTCATGGAGTGAGGCCCATGCTCGCCCTGCTCTCCCTTGAGCTCTCGAATCTGGGTAATGGATTCAAATTGATCGTCCCCATCTAGGTCTTGAATTCTGTAGAGTCCTGTAGGTTGGCTAAATTTTTCATTGGGATTGTGGTTCACCATCACGTAAAGTGAATTGAAGGCGTACAGCAATCCTTGCGCATAGCCCATGCCCACCAGAGAGTCGGCCATATTTCCTACCACCAACTTTTCAACCTTGGCTTTTTGACTGGAGTCCGAACCAACTGGAGGCAGTTCCAGGCGATAGAGGAATCCATACTGATCGGAAGTAATCATGCGTCCTTTGTCATCAAAGGTCATGGCTACCCAAGATCCCTGCTCATTTTCCCCAGGGCTGTAGAGCAATTCGGCCACAAAGCCATCGGGCAGTTTAAGCTTATCTAGTTTGGGATTACCGGTGAGCTGCCGGACTTCCTCTTTTTTGGCGCAGCCAAAGGCGAGGGTTAAAAATAGACCAAGTACTAAAATTGGCTGGAAGTTGGATCTACGAAACATAAAGGCTGGGTGTATTGCTTTTTGAAAAATACTATTTTACCAATTCAAGATGAGAAAAAATTTAAGTCGATAAAAGCAAGTTTGGATAAGTTTTTTTACAAACGGAAACCTAAAGCTCCAACCAACCTAACCGGTATATCAAAAAGGCATTGACAATGCTCTCCTTTCTGCTTAGTATTAGCAAAACTTTCAGATCATCACATGAAAAAATACACCTGCCTTCCCTGGAATTTCTTTTTTGTCCTAGCCGGGATCTTACTCGTTGGCTGTCGCCCTGAGCCTACCTTGCAACTTACCAAGGGAACTAGCATCGCTCTTGTGGGAAATAATTTAGGATCTCGGATGATGGACTTTGGTGGTTTGGAAACAGAACTGCACCTCCGATACCCCGATAGCACCCTCCTGATTCGCAACCTCTGCGATCCTGGAGATACCCCTGGATTTCGCCCTCGGTCAGGCACCAACGATCCCTGGGCTTTTCCTGGCGCCGAAGAATTTCAAGAGGAGTATGCCACCAATTCTGGGTCGGAAGGTTTTTTTGAAAAACCTGATCAGTGGTTGACCCGATTGAAGGCAGATGTGATCATTGGATTTTTTGGATTCAATGAATCCTTCCAAGGGGAAGCCAAAGTTCAAAATTTCAAGGACGAGCTGGAAGCCTGGATCCTACATTCCAAAGCTCAGCGCTACAACGGAAAAGGAGCTCCGCAACTTGCCCTTGTGTCTCCCATTGCCTTTGAGGACCTATCTCAAATCAAGGATGTCCCCAATGGAAAACTTGAAAACGAAAACTTACAGCGCTACACTGACGCCATGGAGGAAGTAGCCAAAAAGCATCAAATAGTCTTTGTGGATGCTTTTTCCCCAAGTAAAAGTTGGTATGCAGCTAGTGAAGAACCACTTACACTCGATGGAAGCCAACTCAATGAAGCGGGTTATGAAAAATTAGCTGTGCTCCTTGCAGACAAGGTATTTGGCAAAGCAGAGCAAAAAGCAATTACTTACCGTGACCTAATCCAAGAGGCGGTGATGGAGAAAAACTGGTTTTGGCACAATGACTACAAAATTCCCAACGGTGTCCATGTCTTCGGTAGACGCTACGATCCTTTTGGGCCGGACAACTATCCTTTTGAATTGGAGAAAATTCGCCAGATGACTGCCATTCGTGATACGGCCATCTGGGAAGCTGGTCAAGGCAAAGTGAAAGACCTCCTGGCTGCGGATGCAAAAACCAAGTCCCTGCCAGAGGTGACCACCAACTACAACCCAGAAGCCAATGGAAGCCTAAACTATTTGTACGGTGAAGATGCCCTGAATTCCCTGAAAGTTCCTGAGGGATACAAAATCGAACTTTTCGCCTCCGAAAAAGAGTTCCCAGACCTCGCCAATCCCGTACAACTCTCTTTTGACAACAAGGGCCGACTCTGGGTGGCGACCATGCCGAGCTACCCGCACTACAAGCCTGGGGATCCACGCCCTTCAGACAAATTGCTCATCTTGGAAGACACCAATGGCGATGGGAAGGCCGATAAGCAATCGGTCTATGCGGACAACCTCCACATTCCAGTAGGCTTCGAACTTGCCGCAGAAGGAGTATATGTGTCCCAAGGTCCAAATTTGATTTTGCTAGAAGATACCAATGGAGACGATAAAGCAGACAAGAAAACCATCCTGCTCTCCGGATTTGATGACCATGACACCCACCACGCCATCTCGGCTTTTGCAGCAGATGAAAGCGGAGCGATCTACATGGCTGAGGGGGTGTTTTTGCATACCAATGTGGAAACTTCCTACGGTCCTGTAAGAGGAACCAATGGGGGATTTTACCGCTTCGAACCCAAAAGACACAAGCTGGAGCGGGTAAACCAGGTCAGCATTCCCAATCCATGGGGCATTGCCTTTGACCGCTTCGGACAGAACTTCTACGCGGAAACTTCCGGTCCCAATGTCAATTGGATGCTACCAGGATCTACGCTACCTCGCTATGGAAATGGGAACTTCAAAGGCCCAAATCTCATTGAAAAAGACCACATGGTCCGCCCTACATCAGGGCTTGAATTTATCTCCAGCAGACACTTCCCCGATGATGTACAGGGCGATTTGATCATCAACAATACGATTGGGTTTTTGGGTACCAAGCAGCACCAAATGCTAGAAGACACGGTCGGATTTACCACCAAGTGGCGGCAAGATTTGGTAGTTTCCTCGGACCGTAACTTCCGGCCTGTAGACATGGAAATTGCTCCTGATGGATCCCTATACATTGTGGATTGGCACAATATCCTTATCGGACACATGCAGCACAACGCGCGAGATCCTTTGAGAGACCATGTGCATGGACGCATTTATCGGGTGACCTACCCTTCCCGACCTTTGGTCACTCCTGCCAAAATCGATGGGGAATCCATACCTGCACTTTTGGAAAATTTGAAACTTCCTGAATACCGAAGCAGGTACCGAACCCGTCGTGAACTAAGAGGAAGAGATGCCACTGCCGTCACCACTGCACTTGAAAAATGGGTCAAAGGCTTGGATAAAAAAGATCCAAACTACGAGCACCAGCGACTCGAAGCGCTATGGGTGACCTGGGGCGCCAATAAGGTAAACACTCCGCTCCTCAAAGAGCTACTTGCCTCCAAAGATTACAAAGTGCGTGCTGCCGCTACCCGTGTGCTCCGCTATTCTGGACACCAGGTGCCAGACCAAGTTCAGCTGCTTACCGCCTCCGTACAAGACCCCCATGGACGCGTACGGATGGAAGGCATCGCTGCTGCCTCCTGGCTGCCAGCTGCTCAAGGAATCCCTATTTTGGCAGAAGCTGAAAAACAAGCCAAGGATGCAATTTGGATTCCTGGCACCCTAGAAACTGCCATTGCACACCTCAATGGGCTCTCTGTAGCCCAAAAGAAGGAGGAAGACATCAAGTCCTCCCTGACCGGTTCGGATCGGGAGCTCTTTGTGCTCGGAAAAGAAATCTATGCTCGAGAAGGATTGTGTAGTACCTGCCACCAGCCAGATGGTGGAGGCTTGACTGCCTCTGAATTCCCTCCACTACGAGGCACCCCATGGGTTACTGGAAGTCCTGAGCGACTCATCAAATTGGTACTAAAAGGTTTGATGGGTCCCATGGAAGTAGCAGGAAGAAGCTATTCGGGACAGGTTCCGATGACGCCGCACGAAGGCATGCTTGACGATACAGAGGTAGCTGCCGTGCTTACCTACGTCCGCAACTCCTTTGGCAACAAAGCGACACCAATCTCTGCAAATCTTGTTAAGAAAGTCAGGGAAGAAGTCAAAGGCAAGAAAGGATTTTGGAGCCCTCAAGAATTGCTAAAAATGCATCCTTTGGAGAAAAACTAGGCGAAAAGGCCTAGTTTTCTACTCCACCTTCTGAATAGGATACCAAGTACTTACCCCATTCTCATTGATCGCTTCGATGCTGAAGTAGTAGGGCTTGGTGCGATCCAAGGTTTTGAGCCAATATTCATTATTGCCCAGTACCATGATGGACGTGTATAGCTTGTCAGGTGCGGTACCGTAATAGAGGTTGTAGGCATAGGCATCAGAAGATGGCGACCATTTGATAAAGGCACTGCGCTTGTCCTTTTCCGTGCGGAAGACCATAAATTGAGACACTTTGTTGGGCACTGCTCCTCCCCCGTTCCCGAATACTCGGAATCCGGAGAGCGCAAATTTGCCAGTAGGCATCCATACGTTGACTAGCTTGAGGAAACGCGTTTTTACAGGTTGCTTCAGTTCCACATACTCGTGCGGGATATCTGTGGTGTTTTTACTTTTGTCTACCAAGACCTCCCACTTTTTACCATCTAGGGAGTGGTAGAGCAGGTACTGGTGGTACTGGTCGGTGCGCTTGCCGAGACGGTCGGTATCCACATCCTGATCGGCATAGTTGATCTGCACTGCATGCACTGTACTCAACTGGCCTAGGTCGGTTTGGATCCACTCTCCCTTGGTGCCCGATTGCGCACTCCAGTAAGTTTTGAGGTCCTCGTCATTGGCCTTGTTGGCCGAAAATCCCCCCAAAGTGGAGGACACCTGCATGGGTTTGTCGTAGTTGAGCAGCATCCATCCCGTAAACTTCCCGGCCTTTTCGGTATTCGGAAGGTAATGCGGATAGTCTCCAAATGCGGTACTAGACCACATGACATCGTCTTTGTCAAAGCCGGCGGGCCAGATGCCCAGGCGCCGCTCGAAGGTATTTTTGACCGAAATCATGATCGTGCTGATGTGCCAGTACTTGCCTTGGTTGTCCTGAAAAGTACTGCCATGACCTGCACCTCGGGCAAAGCCTCCTAGCTTGATGCTCAAGGGATCGGACTGGGGCGTAAATGGCCCCAAAGGCGTTGGTCCTACTATTACCCCATCCGAATAGCCAGAGAATTCGGTGCCCGGTGCACCATACTGCAGGTAGTATTTTCCGTTATGCTTGGTCACGTGAGCCCCTTCCATAAAGGGATCCAAAAAGGTATTGTCCATGTGCTCCCCAAATCGCTGCCAGCCGTACTTGTCCGGTTCTAGGAGGTACATCTCCTTTCGCGTTCCGATGGGAGCCATCGTTTTTCGGTTTAACTCTACGCCATAAAGTGGGTAGCGATTGGAGCTCCCATTGTACATGTAGAGTCGGCCGTCGTCGTCGGTGAAGAAGTCGGGGTCCCAACCTCCAATTTCAAATTTTTCTACCAAAGGCTTCCATTCATTGGCCTTGGGATTGGTGCTCATCCAAATGGTGAAGTCTTTTTCATAGGTGGAGCCCATCACGAGGACGGTATCGCCGACGATGCCCACTGCTGGAGCACACAATTCATCGTACACTTTGTTCCAAGGTTGAAGAAAGCGTCTGGAATGAAAGTCCCAGTTCAACATATTATCACTAGTCCAATAGCCCCACTGGTTGGTGGAAAAAAGAATGTAGGAACCCTGGTAGTTGACGATGACAGGATCTGCAGTGGCCCGGTGCCTGCCCCATTCCGAAAAATTAGGGATGGGCGTGTAGCCATAGTCCAGGTTGATGGGATTGCAGTAAGTCTGCTGCTGGGCTTGAGCAGCAAAGGTGAGAAAAAGAAGCGGGAGGATCAGGAAAAAACGCATGGCTAAACAATTAGAATTGGAATACTCTTGAAGCAGAATCAGTGGAGGCTAATTACAAATCCTTTAACCCTTCACGAAGCCGCTCTTTTCAAAAATACGAGAGCGATAGCCAAGAAAAAAATAGGATTTCTAGAACAGGACATTAAAAAATCTGGAACCCCTAGAATTTACTATTTAAAAACTTATCCATATATTTGTCACACTAACAATTGCCATGACACAAGAACTCTTTGCTAGCTATTCTTTTCTGCTGGACCGCACGGCCCGCAAGGTGAAGCAATATGCGCAACAGCAATTTAAGCAAGGGGGCTTTGACGTAACAGTAGATCAATGGTTGGTCTTGAAAAACTTAGCTGAACATCCTGAATTGAGCCAGACAGAATTGGCTAACCTAGTTTTCAAGGATCATCCCACGCTTACCCGGATATTGGATTTACTAAACAAAAAAGGATACATCATTCGAGTGCAGCACCCACAGGATCGCAGAAGTTTTCAATTGCACTTGACCGAAGCAGGCGTAGCCAAAGTGGCTGAATTGAGACCGAAAGTCCTTCAATTTCGCGAGAAAGCTTGGGAGAATCTGACTGAAAAGGACTTCTTAGAATTCAAGCGCATCCTGAATACCATCTACCAAAATTTGGACGAGTCAAACAAAGATACCAACAGCTAGTTTGGAATTCAGTAGATGAATTTCAGACCCTAACCAAACGCATTTAACTACTCCATGAACACCCCAACCATCCACACAGATCTTTGCATCATCGGCGCAGGCCCAGTAGGACTTTTTGCAGTTTTTGAGGCAGGATTACTCAAAATGAGATGCCACCTCATCGATGCCTTGCCACAAATTGGCGGGCAACTTTCTGAAATTTATCCCCAGAAACCGATTTACGACATCCCTGGATACCCTGAGATCAAAGCACAAGAATTGGTGGACAACCTGCTAGAGCAGGCCAGACCATTTAATCCGACCTTTACCCTCGGCGAACGTGTAGATCTTCTGGATCGTCAAGAGGATGGAAGCTTTATTGTGACCACCAGCGACAAGACCGAGGTACATGCCAAAGTCATCATCATTGCGGGTGGCTTGGGATGCTTTGAACCGAGAAAACCCGTTTTGAACAACCTAGAGGCCTTTGAAGGAAAGGGCATTCACTACATGGTGAAAAACCCAGAAACCTTCCGTGATAAAAAAGTGGTGATTGCAGGTGGTGGAGATTCCGCCTTGGACTGGACCATTTTCTTAGCCAATGTCGCTGAAAGAGTTACTTTAGTTCACCGAAACGAAACCTTCCGCGGTGCTCCTGATTCTGCGTCCAAAGTATTTGATCTCGCACAAGAAGGAAAAATCGATCTGATTCTTTCTGCCAACTTGAAGGAAGCGAGTGGAAACGACCGCCTAGAAAAAGTAATTTTAGAAGATAAGGACAATCAGGAAATCGTTTTGGATGCTGATTACTTAATTCCTTTGTTTGGCCTATCTCCAAAGTTGGGACCTATCGCCGATTGGGGCTTGAGCATTGACAAAAACGCAATCGAGGTAGATACCCGAGATTATTCTACAGGAGTGGACCGCATCTATGCCATTGGAGACATCAATACCTATCCAGGCAAACTTAAACTCATCCTTTGCGGATTTCACGAGGCTGCCATCATGATGCACTCTGCCTTCAAGTATGTCTATCCAGACCAAAAACTAAGTTTCAAATACACCACCGTCAACGGGGTAAATGCCTTCTAAATCGTATGGATCTAATCAAATTTACCGTAGAAGACCAGCAAGGGGAGCGACAGGAAGTCGAGGCACCTGCTGACATGGGCCTAAGCCTGATGGAAATTCTTAAGGCTTCCGAGTACCCTATTCTGGCCACCTGTGGAGGCATGGCCCTTTGCGCAACGTGCCATGTAGAAATCCTAGAAGGCCAAGACGGGCTAGGTGATGCCACCGACATAGAATTAGACCAGTTGGAAAACCTACCCGAGTACTTCCCTACTTCCCGCTTGGCTTGCCAAATTCGAATTGGAGATCAACTCGAAGGCGCGGTCATCAAACTTCGAGGCGAAGACGTGGTCTAAGCCGATTTACCAGCTTTTGAAAGTTAAAAACCAACTTATTTTAGCCCGGTGTTTTCATCGGGCTATTTTTTTTAAAATTTGTGTAGCGAAAATCCAAGTCTTTTCGTTCTGAGAAAAAACAACAAAACCATGAAACGCATCGCTATTTTTTTGATCTCCCTACTAGTCGTCTCCTGTGACCTCGCTACGACCGAACCGATCCTAATTACTTCTGAAGAATTACTAGCCGCACAGACTGAAATCATCCGACTAGCTGAGTCTGTGCCCTGCACCAATGCTTCGGAATGGAAGTTTACTCCTATGGGCAACAAAGCCTGCGGAGGTCCTGCGCGCTACATTGCCTACCACCAAAGCCTGGAACGTGAATTTTTAGACTTAGTCAGCCGCTTCACCGCACTTCAAAAAGAGTACAATGAAAAAAATAATGTCCTTTCCGATTGCCTCCTGGTTGGTCCTCCAAGAACCATTCAATGCGAAGGCAACAAGCCAGTTTTAGTCTATTGATTTTTTAATGTGCTCCTGATTTCTATTTTTTGTCAGGCACCCCATTTTTTGTGGTCGGCCAATTGGCCGACCCTTTTTTTTCAGAAATTGAAGTAATTCGCCTACTTGTTCACTCTATAACTAGAAGCTATTCTTCTTGCATCAAGGCATTGAGTATCTCACAAGCTGCCTCTGAAAGGATGGTTCCCGGTCCAAAAACCGCCACTACCCCCTCCTCTTTCAAAAAGTCATAGTCCTTGGCAGGAATGACTCCCCCAGCCACCACGCGAATATCTGGACGACCCAATTGTCGCAACCAGGAGATTAGCTCAGGAATAAGCGTTTTATGGCCCGCGGCCAAAGAAGACACTCCCACGAGGTGCACATCATTTTCAACCGCCTGTTCAGCCACCTCTTGGGGTGTTTGAAACAAGGGTCCAATATCCACATCAAAGCCCAAGTCAGAAAATCCCGAAGCAATCACCTTAGCCCCTCTGTCGTGACCATCTTGACCCATTTTAGCCACCAGAATACGTGGTCTCCGTCCTTCGAGTAGCGCAAAGCTATCCGAAAGTCGCTGGGCTTCTACAAATGATTTCTGCTGTTTCACTTCTGCTGCATATACTCCCGAGATGGATTGGGTTTGGGCTTTGTGACGTCCAAATGCCTGCTCCATGGCAAAGGAGATTTCTCCTAAAGTAGCTCTTTTTCTTGCTGCAACGATGGCCAAGGCCAGTAAATTTCCTTCCCCAGAAGCAGCTGCAGCCCGTATTTGTTCCAAAATGGCTATGACCTCTTCTTGATTTCGTTCACTTTTCACCTGCTTCAGTCGCAGGATTTGGGAATCTCGAACGGAGTGATTGTCTACTTCCAAGAGTTCTAGTTCTGTCTTTTCATCAACTCGGTAGCGATTAACCCCCACAATGATATCCTTGCCCCCATCGATTCTTGCCTGCTTTTTAGCAGCAGCCTCTTCAATTCGAAGTTTCGGCAGCCCGGTTTCAATGGCTTTAGCCATCCCACCCAATTTCTCCACTTCTTCAATCAAGCTCCAGGCTCTTTTGGCCAGCTGATCCGTGAGGTATTCCACGTAATAGGATCCACCCCAAGGGTCGACCACCTCTTTAACACCTGTCTCATGCTGCAACACCAACTGGGTATTTCGAGCGATGCGCGCAGAAAAATCGGTAGGCAGCGCAATGGCTTCATCCAGCGAATTGGTATGCAAAGACTGGGTATGTCCCATCACTGCCGCCAAGGCCTCCATGGCTGTTCGGGTTACGTTGTTGAAAGGGTCCTGCTCGGTGAGCGACCAACCGGAAGTTTGACAGTGAGCGCGCAAAGCCAAAGACTTTGGGTCCTTAGGCCCAAACTGGGCCACCAACTTGGACCAGAGCAAACGTCCCGCTCGCAGCTTTGCGATTTCCATAAAATAATTCATCCCTACCCCCCAGAAGAAGGAAAGTCGCGGTGCAAATTCATCTATCGCTAAGCCGGATTTCAGACCCGTACGAAGATACTCCAAGCCATCCGCAAGGGTGTAGGCTAATTCCAAATCCGCTGTAGCACCTGCCTCCTGCATGTGGTAACCGGAGATGGAAATGGAATTGAACTTGGGCATATTCTTGGAAGTAAAAGCGAAAATATCACCTATCAACCGCATACTGGCTTGAGGAGGATAGATGTAGGTATTTCGCACCATAAACTCCTTGAGAATATCATTTTGTATGGTCCCAGAGAGCGCCTCCATGGCTACCCCCTGCTCTTCTGCAGCGACGATAAAAAATGCTAAAATGGGAATTACCGCCCCATTCATGGTCATGGAAACCGAAATCTGATCCAAGGGAATCTGATCAAACAGGACCTTCATGTCCTCCACCGTATCGATGGCCACCCCAGCCTTGCCTACATCCCCTTGAACGCGTGGATGATCTGAATCGTAGCCCCGGTGAGTAGCCAAATCAAAAGCTACCGAAAGCCCTTTCTGCCCACCTGCCAGATTGCGTCGGTAAAAAGCATTGGACTCCTCCGCAGTAGAAAATCCAGCGTATTGCCGAATAGTCCAGGGTCGTTGAAGATACATACTCGCATAGGGTCCCCTTAAAAAAGGAGCTATGCCTGCAGTAAAATGCAACTCGCGTAACTGAGCGATGTCTGCGGGATCAAACTGATCCGGAACAGTTACCTGCTCTGGCGACTCCCAAGTACTGGTAGGGAACTTTGCTTGGCTAGATGCCCTCTTCGAATTCCACTGCTTAAAATCTGGTCTCATAGGGAATCGAGGGTTACACTTTCAACTAAATAGGTAGCCCGAGTGGGCTTTAATTCATTTGCCGCTTCCTCAAAGGGAGGTACCGGTTTGTTGTAACTCAAGGATGCAGGCGCAGCGTAGGCATTGGCCCCCACCTTCACCTGAGTTTTATCCAAGAGCTCTCCTTGGATCTTGGCACGGTGCGCCTTCACTCGATCCTGTAACTTTCCGGATTGACAGGCTTTCCACCAGCCTCCTTCCTGCTCGAGCTGGGTCAAGGCAGTTTGCGTTTCTTGAACAAGGTCGCTCACCAAATTTTCCAAAAAGTAAGAACCCGCAGCAGGGTCTTGAACTTTATCCAAATAGGCTTCTTCTTTCAAAATAGCAGACACATTTCGAGCGATGCGACGCTCTTGTGTGCTGGCATGCTCTTCCTCCAAAGGCCTCACCCAAAGCACATTGGCACCGCCCAATACCGCCGATAGTGCTTGGTAGGTTTGGCGAATCGTATTCGTGTGGGCATCCAATACGGATTGCGACCAGTGAGCTGTTTGGCAAAAAAGGACAAGTTCCTGCGCCTCCACCTCCACCTGATAGAGCAAGGCTAAATTCTGAACCAACTGTCGAAAAGCGAGCTGTCGAGCTACCTCTCCAAAATGGTGCTCCCCTACCGCCGCTTCCAAAAACAGCTTGTCAAAAACCAAGGTAGGTGCAACTGACACCCGATCTAAAATCTCAACCAACTCCCCCAAACCGAAAGTGAGGGCATCCAAAGGGTGTGACCCAGACTCGGTGTAGCGGGAAGTTTTGATGCAAAATGCCTTAAAGTTGGGATAGCCCTCGGTCAGTTCGAGCAGCTCTTCTAGAAGTTCGACCCCCAGCCCAAGGTCTTGTTGATGGTCAAAGACTTGGTCTGCAGGACTCCATAACATCCCTCCTTGTAGAGCCGATGCATCAGCTCCTATCTGATCCACCCAGTCCTGGAAAAGTTGGAAGGCAGAAATAGGATTTCCCAAGGGAAGCAAATAAATCGAAATGTACTGGGGCATCACCCCCTCCAAAAGTTCCTGAAGATCTTCAGTTCCATGAAGTGGCAAAACCAAGCCCTCCGCCCCATTTTCTAAAGAAAGCAGAATATCCGCGTTGGTATCGTTTGGCAACACGGTGACCACATTGGTCCAGAGGCGTGGAGGCATGCCTGGAAATTCGGATGGGGCATGAAACCGACGCTGCTTTACAGGATTTACAAGATCTTCAAGGGCATACAGGGGCTGAAGGGGAATTGTATCCCAAAGCCTGCTCCCCAAATCTTGGGCCTCTCCCTTACCCTTGAGGTCTGCCGTAGCTTGCCGCAACCAGTCTTTCTTGGTGGTATCGGGGAATTCTGAAAATAAATTCTGCTCCATAAAAATTAGAATTGAAAAAGCGAAAGACCAAAATTAACCATTCCAAGTCAATTTGCTCCGAAAGGCGGGAAAGAAATACAGTGTATCCAAGTCAACAGACATCCAAATACTCAATCACGAAACTTTCATTGGCATTGGAACATAAACTCAATCTTTTTAGGACTCTATTTCAAGAATATAAATCTTAAATTTTTGCCGATTATTGGAATAGCCAAATTCAAGCTGCATAGAAAATGGTTAAAAAAAAGGAATCCCTGTGTCTCGGATTTTTTATTTTAGTTAATTATCCACATTTTTGTACCCCCCTTTGTCAACTTTTGACATGAGTGTGAATCCTATATCTTCAGAATGAGTTCAGAAGCCAATGCTGTATGGAGTGAATGCTTGCGTGTGATCGAACAACACGTCAATGAGCAGAGCTATTCCACCTGGTTTAAGCCCATTCTACCAGTAAAGCTTGAGGGATCCACACTGACCATCCAGGTTCCTAGTCAATTTTTCTACGAGTGGCTCGAGGACAATTACGTGGAAGAACTGAAGTTAGCCATCAAAAATACTTTGGGTGCTGCTGGCAGACTTGAATACGCAGTGGTAGTAGATAAGGGCAACCCAAGCAATCAGCCTTACGTGGTTTCTTTTCCGCAGGGAAACGCAAGCAACAAAAAGCCTGGCACAACTAACCAAGAGGTAAAAACTCCTTTTGAAATGCAATCTTTGGATGCAGGACTGCTGACACAAAGCAACCTAAATCCAACCTATACCTTTATCAGTTACATCGAAGGGGATTGCAACCGATTGGCTCGATCTGCAGGTTTTGCAGTAGCAAGCAAACCAGGCATTACCTCCTTCAATCCTTTGATGGTCTATGGAGGAGTTGGCTTGGGAAAAACGCACTTGGTACAAGCCATTGGCAACGAAATCAAAAATGGACCGGGAGAAAAATTTGTGCTCTACGTGTCTTCCGAAAAGTTTGTGAACCAATTCATGGATTCCATCAAGGATGGCAACGTGAAGAACTTCACCAATTTTTACATGCAGGTGGATGTCTTGATCATCGATGACATCCAGTTTTTGGCAGGTAAGGACAGAACGCAGGAGATGTTCTTCCATATTTTTAACCACCTCCACCAAAATAAAAAGCAGATCATCATGACCTCCGACTGTCCTCCAAGGGACCTCAAAGGGCTGGAAGAGCGACTGCTATCTCGATTTAAGTGGGGGCTGACGGCCGATCTTCAGATGCCAGATTTTGAAACTCGTGTGGCCATCATCCGTCGTAAAATGGAGTCAGAAGGGATAAATATCCCGGATACGGTAATCGAATACCTAGCCTACACCGTCGACACCAATGTGCGAGAATTGGAAGGTATTTTGATCTCGCTGATCGCCCATGCTTCCCTCAACCGGGTGGAGGTCAGCCTTGAGCTCGCAAAATCCATCATCAAAAATTTCATCAAGGACATTGAAACCGAGGTAGGAGTTGATTTTATCCAAAAGGCTGTTGCGGATTACTACGGCATCCAAGTAGACGAGCTAAAGGACAAAACCAGAAAAAAAGAAATCGTGATTGCCCGACAAGTGGCCATGTATTTTTGCAAAGATTTCACCAACCATTCCTTGAAATCCATTGGCTACCATTTTGGAGGCCGTGACCACAGCACCGTGATCCATGCTATCCAAACGGTCAATGACATCATGGAAACGGATACCAGCTTCCGCAACGCGGTCAATGAACTGAAAAAGAAATTCAAGATGCGCTCTTACTGAGCCTAGCATCCTTCTTTTTGCCAGCCTACTTCTTCGAATTTAAGAACAGATCCAATACCTGATGTGCGAGCATTCTCGGGCTAAGCAAGCCCGATTGCACCGATGGCTTTTCTCGTTCCAAGGTCTCCTTCACAGCGGTATGTTTCAAAAAAGCCCTGCCTAGAAGTTCTTGAATTTGGTCTTCTAACCAGGTAAGTCGCTGCGATCCTCGATTTTTTTCCCAAAACCCTGAGCCCTTCATCTGTTGTTGGTAGGAAGTCAATTCCTCGGCCAGGTCCTGCATGCCCATCCCAGTCACTGAGGATGCCAACAGAATTTTGGGAGCCCAACCTTTTTCGCTTGGAGGAATAAGGTGCACTGCATTCTGATAGGCTACCTTGGCTTGAGCCGCCAACTCCAAATTATCCCCATCGGCTTTATGAATCAAGAAGCCATCGGCCATCTCCACAATCCCCTTTTTAATCCCCTGCAGTTCATCCCCTGCCCCAGCAAGTAGCAGCAAAAGAAAAAAGTCAACCATGCTTTTCACGGCTGTTTCACTTTGTCCAACCCCTACGGTCTCTACCAAAATCAAGTCAAAGCCAGCAGCTTCGCAGAGTAGGATTGCTTCCCGGGTTTTTCCTGCCACCCCGCCCAAGGTGCTACTCGAAGGACTAGGTCGGATAAATGCACGCTTATCTAAAGCCAGACGTTCCATTCGCGTTTTGTCCCCTAGGATACTACCTTTCGATAGGGAGCTACTGGGATCCACTGCCAACACGGCCACTTTTTTGCCCGCATCTAAAAGTCGCTCTCCAAACACTTCAATAAAACTACTTTTCCCCACACCGGGCACACCTGTGACCCCAATCCGGAAGGAATTTCCCGTATGCGGCAACAGCTCTTGAATAAGGGCGGTTGCCAATTCTTGATCGGCAGAGAGACCACTCTCCACTAGGGTAATGGCCTGCGCAAGGATTACCCGATCTCCGGCCAAAATACCGGCTTTGAATTCTGCTAGCGATTGTCTAGTTCTCATGGATTGACCAATTCAAGTTGTTGTTCCCCCATCGGCGTTTTTTCATACTTCGCAAAAATGGAAGGGCTCAAGGATGCAGGAAAATGCGGACTTTCTGGAGAGAGTACCACTGGAGCCTTCACAGATTCATGCACAAAAAACACCAGCGTTCGACCGTACTTGGTGTGTGGAAGTAAGTCCGCAAAGGATTTCAATACTTCTGGATCCTCCACTTGGGTTCGAAAGGCATAGATCCGCAGCACGGGCCCGGTATTGTTCTCATTCCTGTAGTAACCTACTTCCTCAAACTGGTCTTGGTAGGCAGCAATTCCCTCTTCGGAAAAACTTTCGGTCACAATCAGCCCAACAACTAAAAGTACGGCGATGCCAAGTAGAATAAGGAGGGTCGATGGTCTTTTCAAAAATTTATCGCGGGTTTGTAGGCTGAAGCCCTTAATTTAGCCTAAAATTTTGACAATGGGATTCGAATACGTCAAGGCACTGCACCTGATTTTTATTGTCACCTGGTTTGCAGGCCTTTTTTACATTGTGCGCCTATTTATTTACCAAACCGAAGCCCTCGAAAAATCCGAACAAGAGCGACAAATACTCAAACCACAGCTCGATTTGATGGCGCACAGGTTATGGTACATCATCACCTGGCCATCGGCAGTGCTCACCCTAATTTTTGGTTTTTGGGTACTTACCTACCGCTGGGGATACCTTCAACAGGAATTTATGCAGGCCAAATTGATCTTTGTCTTCCTACTCTACGTATACCACGGCTACAGTCAAGTGCTATTTCAAGAGCTGCAAGCAGGCAAGGCGCGGTGGACTTCCACCCAACTGCGTTTATGGAACGAACTGTCCACGCTGCTGCTCTTTGCCATCGTCTTTCTCATCGTTCTCAAAAACACCATGAGTATGGTTTGGGGGATGTTGGGCTTGGTAGGTTTATCCCTCGTGCTGCTACTTGCCATCAAGCTGTATAAAAAATATAGAACCCAATAAGCTCCATGAAAAACTCGCTCCTCTTCCTTCTCCTTCCGGTAGTCTTGGCTATTTCTTGTAGCTCTCCTTCCGAAAAAACGAGTGAAACGGCTGAACTGCCCATCCTTGGAGAACGCTATGTAGACGACAACCAAGATACGGTATACCATAGCATTGCAGACTTTGCTTTCGTTAATCAAGTAGGCGACACCATCCGAAAGGAAGATATGGCGGGCAAAATCTATGTGGCCGATTTCTTTTTTACCAGCTGCCCTACCATCTGCCCAGTCATGAAAAAAGAAATGCTTCGGGTGTACGAGCAGTTTAAGGGAAACCCCAATTTCCGAATCCTAAGTCATAGCATCGACCCTAGCCACGATACGCAAGCCGTGCTTAAGGATTATGCGGAGAAACTAGGCGTGCCAGATGCGGCTACTTGGAATTTCTTGACAGGAGACCAGGAAAAAATCTTTGAGATTGGCCAAACCAGCTATTTGACCACGACCATGGCCGATGACATGGAGCCAGGAGGATTTCTTCACAGTGGAGCCTTCTTACTGGTAGACCAGCAGGGAAGGATCCGTGGCGTATATGATGGAACTAAAACCGACCAGGTAGATCGTTTACTTGCAGATATCCCAAAACTACTCAAGCCATGAGACACCTGGCAATCGTGATTTTTCTAGGGCTACTCATTGCTTCCTGTGCTCCCAAAGCAAGTAGCGAAGCAAATTCTTTGGCCCAAATTTCGGATGCCGAAGTGCTGCAATTTGCAATCCCCGGAAAGGAGTTGTACGAAAATTACTGCGCCAACTGCCACCAAAAAAATGGAACTGGACTAGGCAAACTTATCCCTCCACTGCGAGATGCGGATTACTTCAAGGCCGACATTCACCGAACTGTGTGGATTATGAAGCATGGAATAGCCGGAGAAATAGTAGTCAATGGACAAGTTTACAACCAAGCCATGCCTGCCAATCCCAACTTGAGTCCACTGGAGCTAGCACAGATTGCCACCTACTTGTACAATAGTTGGGATATGAAGGAAGGGGTCATCAATGCTCCTCGAGTAGAGCAGTATCTGAGAACCCCACCCGCAGAAAATTAATTTTTTAACTTTGAAGCTGCCTGCTCCAAGGCGGCTTTGATGTCCGCATTTACTTGATTGACTTTCACCAGCTGCTCATCCAGGTAGGTTTTGAGTTCTTCGGGAGTTTTTCCTTCCTCCTCGAGCGAATACTGCCGCATCCATACAAACATCCCTTCATGGGCCTGATTGAGCTGTCCAGCAAGAGACCTCATGGCCTCAATGTCAGTAGTAGCAGTGCTATCCTGCGTAAAAAGGCTGTCTGCCTGCGCCAAAGCTTTCTTTTCCAAGGACATGAGTTGCCCTATTTTGGGCATCACCTCATCGTGTACCCCGATAATTTGTGCCCTCATTGCTTTATTTGTTTCAATCAATGGATTGGCACAAGCAAGGACTAGCATTGAAAAAAGTAGGATCAGGAAGCTTGAGAATAGTTTCATTGGATTTAGTTTGGGGTTAATTATTTTTTAAAATTAAACAAGAAACAACAGCCTTCGGCGAAGCTGATGTGAATTTAAGTCCTAATTTTGATTACTTACTTTGATGCTATGAAACCATTCTGCTTTGCCGACGGGAAAATCATCCCGACCCAAGATGCTCGACTTCATCCTGCCGATCTCGCAGTCATTCGTGGCTACGGAATTTTTGATTTTTTCCGTACTGAGCAGTATCGCCCCGTGTTCTTGGAGGATTACTTGGATCGATTTATTGCATCAGCAGCAAAAACCTATTTGCCATTGCCCTATTCTCGTGAAGAGCTCCGCACCATCATTTCGGAGTTGATTGCCAAAAATGACTTGGAGCAAGGTGGAATCCGCATGGTCTTGACTGGAGGCGTGTCCGAAAATCACTTTTCTCCTTCTACGGGTACGCTTTTTATGTTTGGAGAGGAACTGAGTTTCCCTTCGGAGGAAAAATACCAGCATGGCGTCAAGCTCCTCAGCGTAGAATATGTTCGGGCCATTGCCGACATCAAGACTACCAACTATACGCTGCCCGTTTGGCATAGCATGCAGTGGAAGGAGCAAGGTGCTGAGGACGTCTTGTACCACTGGGACGGCATGGTGAGTGAAAGTTCGCGAAGTAATTTTTTCATTGTGAAGGATGGGGTCATTCATACCCCAAACCAGCACATTCTGATGGGGATCACCCGAAAGCATTTGCTGGCAGTAGCAGGCGAGGTACAGATCCGGCCTATTTCTTTGGAAGAAGTTTGGGGAGCAGATGAAGCATTTATCTCAGCCACCACAAAAATTATCTTGCCAGTTACACAGATTGACGATAGAAAAGTAGGCTCTGGAAAAGTAGGGAAAGTCTGTTTGGATTTAATGGCAAAATTCCGCGAGCGCGAAAAAGC
>CAMDLI010000011.1 GCA_945901615.1 Spirosoma fluviale | reverse complement strand
TTAGGATCTCCATCCAACTGGGTGTGGGGTAGTATTAGAGGGGGAGAGGCCAACAAAGGTACTGACCCAGGTGACTTTACAACGATCAACCCAATTCAGCGTTTTGAAAACAACGCTGCAGGTGGAGATATCGGAGCGAAGTACAACGTAGCGTACGAAGGTATTGCACGTGCAAATAACGTATTGAGACTGTTGACCAAAGCTGGTACAACTGTGACGGCTGCCGATCAGGCTCGTCTTTCTGCTCAAGCAAGATTCTTGAGAGCGCACTTCTATTTTGAGCTTACTCGTGATTACGACAAGGTTCCCTATGTGGACGAATCTGTTGATTACGGTTCTGGTCTAGAAAAAGTGAAGAATGACAAACCGCTTTGGCCGTTTATCATCGCGGATTTGGAATTTGCGATCTCTAAGCTTCCTGCTACTCAGCCTCAAGTAGGTCGAGTAAACGTATGGGCAGCGAAAACTTACTTGGCTAAGGTTTACATGTACACCAAGGAGTACACCAAAGCAAAAGCGTTATTTGATGACGTAATTGCCAATGGTGTGACTTCAAATGGATTGAAGTACGGTTTGGTACCTTACTACGATGACATGTTCCGTGGCAAGAACGATAACCACCAAGAGTCTATCTGGGCTTATCAGTCTGCAGCAGGTACTGGCTCTGTAAACAACGCCAACCCTGAGTTTGACTTGAACTTCCCTTACAACACCGGACCTGCTGGTCCAGGTAACTGCTGCGGATTCTTCCAGCCAAGCTTCACCTTCGTGAATGCATTTAGAACTAAGGATGGTCTTCCACTTTTGGATAAGTCGTACAACACCGGTGCAAACCAAGTGAAGAACGATATGGATGTAGCTTCTGGCGCAGCCTTCACTCCAGATGCTGGCGAACTTGACCCTCGTTTGGATCATACTGTAGGTCGTAGAGGTATCCCTTATTTGGATTGGATGGATCACCCAGGTCAAGCTTGGATCCGTAACCAGCCAAACGCAGGTCCTTACTCTCCTAAGAAGTATGTATATGCGAAGTCTGAGCAAGGAACTTTCCAGGATAACTCTTCATGGACTCCTGGTTATACCGGCATCAACTTTATGATTATCCGCTTTGCAGACGTGCTTTTGCTAGCTGCTGAAGCTGAAATCGAAGTTGGTAGCTTGGAAAAAGCACGTGAGTATGTGAACCGTGTTCGTACTAGAGCAATCAATTCTGAAATTAAGAGAAGCAATGGTACTCCTGCTGCGAACTACAAGATCAGCACCTATACTGCTGCTTGGACAAGCAAAGATACTGCTAGACTAGCTGTACGTCACGAGCGTCTTCTTGAGTTGGGTATGGAAGGTCACCGTTTCTATGATCTTCAGCGTTGGGGCACTGCCCAGGCTGAATTGGATTTCTACTTTGCTTACGATGGAGCTAAACTTGCTTCTGCCCTAGGTGGATCTAAGTACTCCGATAAGTTCAAGTGGGTTCCAATCCCTCAAGATCAAATTGACCTTGTAGGAAAGGATATCTTGGTGCAAAACCCAGGATTCTAATCCGGCAATACAATACGAGTACAAAGAGAAGGTCGAAAGGCCTTCTCTTTTTTTTGTTTGCTACCCAACACTTTTTTTTCCAGTTGGGAAAATGTAATTTTCTACTTCTAATTCCCCCTTTTCTTAATGAGAATTCCATCCCTTCTTCTAGCTGTAGTACTTGGAGGACATTTAGTGTCATGCCAACAGGAAAAAACCCTTTTTGAACTCAAATCTTCGGATGAGACGGGGATTTTGTTTACCAATGAGATCGTAGAATCAGACAGTTTCAATATCCTCACCGACGAATACATCTTCAATGGTGGGGGGGTGGCTACTGCTGATTTTGATAAGAACGGCCTTCCAGATCTTTTTTTTACAGGCAATCAAGTTGCCAACCGACTTTACCTGAATCAGGGCGAATTTTCATTCACTGATGTCTCCGAGGAGGCAGGGATTCTTGCAGCAGACAAGTGGTGTACGGGATCTGTTATCGTAGACATCAACCAAGACGGTTGGCCCGATATCTATGTGGCCACTGCCATGAAAAAAGGTCCTGGAGAGCGGAACAACTTGCTTTTCGTCAACCAGGGCAAAGATGCGAAAGGTAAAATAAGTTTTAAGGAAATGGCTAGCCAGTACGGTATTGCTGACTCAGGCAATTCCATGGGGGCCGCCTTCCTCGATTATGACTTGGACGGCGACTTGGACTTGTATGTCCTCAACAACGAGCAATTGGCAGCTAAGCCCACCAACTTCAGGGCTAAGGTCACCGATGGCTCTGCCATCAACAACGATTCTTTTTACCGAAATAACGGTGACGGGACCTTTACCAACGTGACTATTGAAGCGGGAATTACCTACGAAGGCTTTGGGTTAGGTTTGGCCATTGGAGATGTCAACAACGACGGTTGGCCAGATATCCACGTGAGCAACGATTACATCACCAACGACATTCTTTACATCAACAACCAAAACGGCACCTTCACGAATCAAACCAAGGATTTGTTGCGGCACCAGAGTCAATTTTCCATGGGCTCCGATATGGCTGATGTAAATAACGATGGCCTTCCTGATCTGATCACCATCGACATGCTTGGCGAGGATAGCTACCGCAAAAAAACCACCATTGGCAAAAACGTCTACCAGACCTACCTCAACAACGAGGAGTTTGGCTACGAATACCAGTACGTACGCAACATGCTGCACCTCAACAATGGTCCAGGTCTTCCATTCAGTGAGGTGGGAATGCTAGCAGGAGTGTACCAAACGGACTGGAGCTGGGCACCCTTGTTTGCCGATATGGACAACGATGGCAATCGAGACCTTCTGATCACCAATGGATTTCCAAGAGACATTACCGATAAAGATTTTGCCAATTATCGAGCCGATGTAGGTAGTATTGCCTCTACACGGCAATTGTTGGATTCCATCCCCATCGTAAAAATTCCAAACTATGCATACAAGCACAAAGGTAACCTTGCTTTTGAAGATGTGGGCCAAGCTTGGGGATTGAGTCAACCTTCCTTTTCGAATGGGGCGGTAATTTTGGATCTAGACTTGGATGGAGACTTGGATTACGTGGTCAACAACATCAATGACCCTGCTTTTGTGTTTGAAAACAAGCTGAATCAACAAAAAAAGGCACCTAGCTACCTCAGAATTAAACTTGAAGGTCCTAAAAATAACCCGCAGGGTTTGGGAGCAAAAGTCTGGGCAAAGTGGGGTAAAGGGAAGATGGCTTTCCAAGAATTGCAGGTGGTTAGAGGATACATGTCTTCCACGGAGCCCATTGTCCATTTTGGCTTGGATTCAGCAACAGTGGTGGAGGAACTTACCGTGAAGTGGCCGGATGGTAAAGTTCATATCATGAAACAAGTACCAGTCAACCAAGTACTCTCCTTGGCCTATAGCAGCGCTAGACCTGGAACCAAGTCAGTTGCAGTGGAAGAATTAGCTCCAGGAAATCAACTTTTTGAGGAAGTTTCTATCGCTCTAGGAATGGATTACATCCACCAAGAACAAGATAAAATCGATTACAACTTACAACGTACGCTCCCACACAAGCTTTCGCAGTTTGGTCCAGCCCTCGCAGTTGGGGACCTCAATGGAGATGGGAGAGAAGATCTGGTAGTAGGTTCTTCGTCTGGATTTTCACCGCTTTGGTACAGCCAAAACCAAGATGGAACCTTTACTCAAAAAGCACTGCTTCCTACTGGAGAAAGCATTACCCAAGAAGTAACGGGAGTGCTCCTAGTAGATTTGGATAACGATGCAGACTTGGATTTGTATTTGCTGTCCGGGAGTGCTGAATTTGTACCTGGGGCTCCGGAATACCAGGATCGGGTATATGTCAACGATGGAAAAGGCAACTTTAAGTTGGATCCGAGTTCCTCCATTGCCATAGGAAATGGATCGGTGGTACGTGGGGCAGACTTCGATGGAGATGGGTTCGTAGATGTATTTGTAGGAGGAAGGGCTCCCATTGGGCAATATCCGCTTCCTGAGAAGTCATTTCTTTTGAAAAATGAAAAAGGGAAGTTGACCGATGTGACCAAAACTTGGATTCCTGAATTGGAGAATCTAGGGATGCTTACCGATGCCCTTTGGTCAGATGTGAATCGTGATGGAAAAGTAGATTTGGTTGTGGTAGGAGAACTGATGCCGATTACGCTTTTCTTAAACACAGGGAAGCGCTTTGAATTAGCCAAGGCTACTGGCTTGGAAGCTTCTAGCGGCTGGTGGAATTCCATCGTAAGTGCTGACCTGGATCAGGATGGAGATACCGACTGGGTGGTTGGCAACATGGGAGGCAACAATGCTTTTTCTCCCTCTGCCGACCGACCATACACCCTCTATGCCAAGGATTTTGATGCCAATGGCTCGGTGGATCCGGTGGCTTTTGCATTCTACAAAGATAAAATTGGTGGAGGCTACCAAGCCTTTCCTACCCATTTCTGGGACGATTTGATGGGTCAAAGCCCTATGTTTAGACGAAAATTTGATCGCTACAAGCACTTTGCCTTGAGTACGGAACAGACCTTCTTTACCGAAGAGGAGAAGAAGGATGCGAAGAGATTGATCGGAAATAGCGACCGCTCTGTTTGGGTAGAGAACTTAGGCAATGGAAAATTCACCATGTATGAGCTTCCATGGCAAGCTCAAATTGCCCCTATGAATGGAATCGTGGCTGAAGATATCAATGGCGATGGGTACACAGACCTCGTGATGGTTGGAAATGACTATGGTAACGAGGTGTTTATCGGTAGGCTAGACGCAGCGCTGGGCTGGGTGTTTCTTGGAGATGGCAAAGGTGGCTTTGTCCCCGTTTCTGCTAGGGAAAGTGGCTTTGCAGTTCCTGGTGATGCCAAGTCCTTGGTCAAACTTGCGAAGAGTGGTGGTGAAGCCCTCTATGTTGCTTCTCAAAACAGGTCCAAGCTCCTAGCCTTTTCGGTAAAGCAGCAGGAAACTAGGGTCTTGCAAGTTCCAGCTGATGCGATGGCAGTGGAGTTGGTGCTAGCCAACGGCAAAAAGCAGCGAATCGATACGAGCTATGGTGCGGGCTTTGGTTCGCAATCCAGCCGTACCCTTCACCTTCCTCTAGGACTAAAATCAGCCACGAAAATCAACTACAAAGGAGAGGCAAGTGCACTTCCTTTACCCAAGTAATTAACGGTACAATTCTCCCGCCTTAGCCTGGCAAATGTCGCCGATCAGGTCTGAGATCTTGTTTGTCACATCTTCAAAATAATACCTCCCTTTTTCAGGAGACGCTTTTTTTGGATTACCGATGCCCGTATCCTCGGATACTTCAGACCACTTGCGCTCTGCCCAGGCCCATTTTTCACGAATGCCTCGGATAACGGATTTTTTCTCAGCTCCATCTCCAGCCTCAGCTAAGGGAGCTACTAATTCTGGATGCAGGTATTGAATCAAGGATGTTTCCATTTCGTCCGCATGGTCACCGCCTTCTTCAAAGTACTGGCTTTTGTCCAACGCCTGAAACCAGTTGCAAGTGAAGAGCAGCATGTCTGGAAACTTGAGTCCCAATTCCCGGAGCATGGGCTGAAAGTTATTCCCTCCATGGCTGTTTAGAATCAGTAATTTTTTCAATCCCTGACGCTGCAAAACGACAATTAAATCTTGAAGGATCAGTAGCTGGGTACTGGGATTGAGGTTAAGATCTAGGTAGATGTCTGCCTGTCCTGTATTTACCCCAAAGGGAACTGTAGGAAGTACCACGACTTTAGAGCCTTTCTCCCAAGCCTTCCGAGCACCCTCTTCGGCTATAGCATCGGCCTCATAGACATCTGTACCGTAGGGTAAGTGGTAATTGTGTGCTTCGGTGGCGCCCCAGGGCAATACCGCTAAGTCATAGCGATAGGTTTTGAGCGTTTTCCAGCTGGCTTCTTTTAAAATATAGGGTCTCATGTATTTGTTTTCAGATTTGGAGGAAAGGAAAGGATAATTCGGATCAAAAGTGATAATTTGTCTTCCAGATTCTAAAGTACAATCCATGTCGCAAAGAAGAAAGTTTATCAAGCAATCCTTGCTTGGATCAGCACTACTACTCCCTGGGATGGCTGCGCTAGAAAGCCACGCCTCTCCATCGAAAAAATCCAGTGGAACGAAGCCACTTATCCTTTCTACTTGGAATCATGGGATCCCTGCCAATGCGGATGCCTGGGCCAAATTGAAGCAAACGGGCAGTATCCTGGATGCAGTGGAGGCGGGGGTTCGGAACACCGAGTTGGATATGGAAAACCTTTCTGTAGGACTCCAAGGACTGCCCGATCGGGAAGGGATCACCACCTTGGACGCTTCCATCATGTGCGGAGATGGCTCCTGCGGTACCGTGGCCTTTGTCAGACAGGTAAAGCATCCCATCTCCTTGGCTCGCGCAGTTATGGAAAAAACCCCACACGTGATGCTAGTAGGCGAAGGAGCAAGACAGTTTGCGATTGCTCAGGGGTTCCCGATGGAAAAAGAAAAATTGAGTCCGAACGCCCAAAAAGAATACGATAAGTGGAAGGTAACCAGCCAATACAAGCCCATCATAAATATTGAAAATCACGATACCATCGGCATGATAGGCCTTGATGCTTCTGGGAAATTGGCAGGTAGCTGCACCACGAGTGGGCTGGCCTACAAAATGCATGGCAGGGTAGGAGATAGCCCTATTATTGGAGCAGGTCTATTCGTAGACGACGAAGTTGGAGCCGCCACAGCTACTGGTTTGGGAGAGTCAATCATCCGGATTTGCGGCAGCTTTTTGATTGTAGAACTCATGCGTCAAGGGAGAAGTCCACAAGAAGCCTGCGAAGAAGCCGTACGCAGGTTGGTGGCCAAAAACAAAAACATCAAAGACATCCAAGCAGGTTTTCTTGCAATCAGCAAAGAAGGAGAAGTAGGTGCTTTTGCCGTACATCCTGGATTCAATTATGCCCTGGCTACAGATTCTGGCAATGTGTTGGTGGATGCAGGTAGTCAGTTTAAGCCATGAGTAGCATTCTTTTAGAAGCTCCTGTTTTTAATGTGCAGGCTGCTATGGAAGCCGCTCAGCAAGGGATTGATCGTCTGGAATTGTGTGCCAACTTCCCTGAAGGTGGGGAAACCCCCAGTGCAGGGATGCTTCGCTTTTTGAAGACTGAGCTCGATCTCCCCATTTTTGTTATGATTCGTCCTCGTGGCGGTGATTTTGTCTATTCCTCCAAGGAGCTATTGGTCATGAAGCACGACATGCAGCTCTTGGCTGACCTTGGGGCAGATGGCTTTGTATTCGGCGTATTAGATCCTCAGGGTGCAGTCAATGAATCCGCTTGCGAATTTCTAGTTCGCGCGGCCGCTTCCAAGCCTTGCACCTTCCATAGAGCAATTGATGCTTCGGCAAATCTTCAAGAATCCCTAAAGAAAATTATGCAGCTGGGTTTTCAACGGGTGCTTACTTCTGGAGGTAAAAATTCCCTTAGCGAAGGGCTAGACCAGGTGGTTGAATTGCTGAATTTGGCAAAAGACCAACTGATTGTCATGCCAGGAGGTGGGCTAAAGCCTTCTCATGTCCCGGCCTTGAAAGCAACGGGCTACCTTAAAGAAATCCACGCTTCTTGCAAGTTGCCCAAAGCGAGCAGCAATCAGTTTACGAAGCCGGAACTTTCCTTTTCTTCCACAGCCTTAGACTATTCGACTATTTTTGGGATAGATCCTGCGGTGGTAGAAGAATTCAAATCAGTCCTGTAGGTTGGCTATGAGACAGATTGGTATTTTCTGTACTGTTCTTTTGGCGATAGTTTGGGGTTGCGAACCCCTAACAGAGCGGAAGCAACCTCCTCCCAGCCTTTACCAGCTATCCCAATCAGATTTGGACCTTTCGGGTGAGCAGCTTGCCAAAGGATACTGTGCTGCCTGTCACCTGATGCCAGATCCAAGTGTGTTGGACCAGAAAACTTGGGCCACCTTGCTGCCCGATATGCGCAAGCGAATGGGCTTGTACCTAGAAGAGGATTTTGGTACTGCTATGCCGGAAGACGAAGGGGTGCCTGAAGGGATTTACTCCAAAGTACCCTACATCACGCATGAAAACTGGAAAAAGCTAGAAGCCTATTACCTAGAAAATGCACCGGTCACTCCATTGCCTCAAGCAAAGAAGGAGCGTCCTCAGGCAGGAATCCCTGGATTCACGCTAGAGGTGCCTGTCTTCTCAGCGATACGATCTAGCCTGACTACCTTGCTTCGCATTCATCCGCAAACGGGGGATTTGTGGGTTGGGGATCGTTTTAGGGCTATTTATCGATTGGATTCAAAAAATAAGTTTAAGCAAATCGATTCCTTGCCTACCCGAGTGGCTCCAGTGGATCTCATTTGGAACTCCCCATCTTCCTTTGATTTGATTTCCATGGGAAAGATGGATCCATCCAATGACTCGATTGGACTTTTATCCACGTTCAACTTAAAGGGTACGAGTTGGGAAGAAGTGCCTCGCATCGATCAGCTGATGCGGCCCATGGATATGGAAGTGGCTGATTGGAATGGGGATGGCAAAAAGGATTATGTGATCTGCCAATTTGGAAATCATGTTGGGAAGCTGAGCGTTTTTTTAAGTAAGCCGAATGGGTTTACCGAGGTAATCTTGAAGAAGGATCCAGGAGCAAGGCGTTCCATTGCGGTGGATTACGATAAGGATGGGGATTTGGACCTGATGGTCCTATTTTCTCAAGCCAAGGAGGGACTCTCGCTCTATGAAAATTTGGGGAAAGGGGATTTTAAAGAAAAGCAGCTACTGGCATTTCATCCTGCCTTTGGATCCAGTGATTTTCGATTTGAGGACATCAATAAGGATGGGGAGCCCGAAATCATTCTGGTAAATGGAGACAATGCGGACCAAAGTCAAATTTTCAAGTCCTACCACGGTCTCCGGATTTTTAAGCGTGATGACAAAGGGAAGTATCAAGAATCTTGGTTTTATCCCATGTATGGTGCCAGTGGACTGGAGCTTGGGGATTTTGATCAAGATGGCTTCGTAGATATCGTGACGCTCTCCTTTTTCCCTGATCTACGGCAGGTGGACTACCAGCATGTCATTTATTTCAAGCAAAGTGCAGGCGGCAAGTTTACTCCATCGACCTTGAAGGAGCAGGTAGAAGATCATTTTCTTACGCTCACCAAAGGGGATCTAGACCTAGATGGAGATGTTGATCTCATCTTAGGTACTTTTGCGTTTGATCAGTTGTACAAGGCGCCTGACCGCCCATGGAGGCCATTTTTGGTCCTTAGAAATCAATTACGGTAGCGCTATCACTTGGACTGTTCCAGGGCGCGCTCCACATCCTTGAGTATGTCCTCGTAATGTTCCAATCCTACAGAGAGCCGAATAAGGCCATCCGTGATTCCTACTTTCTGCCGCTCCTCAGCGCTAAGCTTGCTGTGGGTAGTGGAGGTAGGATGCGTAACGATGCTTCGGCTATCGCCTAGGTTGGGCGTAATGGAGATCATCTGTAACTTGTCAATGAAGCGTTGTGCTCTTTGCAGACCTCCTTTTACGGTCAATGTGAGAATACCTCCCCCAGCTTTCATCTGTTTGATGGCCAAGTCGTGCTGCGCATGGGAAGGGAGAAAGGGGTAGTTTACCTTTTCGAGGTGCGGGCAGCCTTCAAAATATCGAGCCACTTTTTCTGCATTTTCGCAGTGTCGGTCCATGCGAAGGGCCAGTGTTTCCATGCTTTTGGATAGGATCCAAGCATTGAAGGGGGAAAGTGAAGGGCCGGTGTGGCGGGTAAAAAAACGAACTTCGTTGATCAGCTCCTTTTTTCCAAGTATCAAACCTCCTAGCACCCTGCCTTGCCCATCGATGTATTTGGTGGCACTGTGAGTGACTAGGTGCGCGCCCCACTTGGCGGGCTGCTGTAGGTAGGGTGTGGCAAAGCAATTGTCCACCACCAAGATAAGGCCATGCGCTTCGGCAAACTTTCCAGCCCATTCCAGGTCGATGATCTCAAGACCTGGGTTGGAGGGGGTTTCAAGAAAAAGCATTTTGGTGTTGGGTTGCAGCAGCTGTTCCCAATTTTGATAATCCGAAATATCTCCATAGGTGGAGGTTATGCCCCATTTGGGAAACACTCGGGTCAATAACTGGTGGGTAGAGCCAAAAAGTGAGCGGGAAGCCAAAATATGATCTCCTTGCTGGAGTAGGGAGGCGATACTTCCAAACATGGCTGCCATGCCGGAGGCGGTGGCTATGCCATCTTCTGTCCCTTCGGCACTGCAAACCTTTTCAATGAGGTCCGAGGAGTTGGGGTTGGAGTAGCGGGAATAAATATTCCCCTGTATTTCTTCCGCAAACATGGCGCGAGCTTCCTCTGCGGATTCAAAGACAAAGCTTGAGCTCAGGTAAAGTGCAGAGGAGTGTTCCCGTTGGTTGGAACGCTGTTGAATGCGGATGGCATCGGTTTCGAAGTGTGACATATAGGTTCGAGTAAATTAAGCTCCGGGGACAATTTCAAAAGAAATTTCCCAAAGCAGTAGATGAACCAGAAAGAGGGGTAGAGTGAGTTACGCCAATTTATAGTTCCCGCTAAGGGTAGGTTTTGGCACCTTGCTCTACAGTGGAGCTGGTTGCCAGAGGGTCATTGAGCCTATTCTCTCGCCTCTTCTTTATAAAATAGTACCTGAAAGGATACAAATAAATAAGGATAGAATCGGAATTCCAAATTCCTAAAAAATCAATCGTTGAATTGGGTCATTGTCTGTGCGATTCCCATCGTACAAAATCCCAGAGACATGGAGATGGCTTTGTCCATGATCGTGGGTAGTGCAGCGAGTTCCTCTTGGGTAAACCTGCCTAAAACGTAGTCTACCTGCCTTCCTTTGGGAAAATTGTCTCCAATACCCATGCGAAGGCGTGGATAGTCCTGTCCTCCGCATAGTTCTTCAATATTTTTGAGTCCATTATGTCCTGCAGCACTTCCTTTCGGTCGCATCCGTAATTTTTCAAATGGGATGGCCACATCGTCTACGAGGACAAGGATGTTTTCTTTGGGAATAGCTAAGATTTTCATCCAGTAATTGACTGCCTTTCCACTCAAATTCATGTAGGTGGTGGGCTTGATCAGATGGATTGTCCTGCCTTTGTGTTTGAACTCACTTTTGAAGGCCAGGCGATCGTTTTTCCAGGCCGCGTTCTCTTTATCCGCGAGACGGTCCAGCGTAAGGAAACCAATATTATGTCGAGTCAATTCGTATTCGGGGCCAATATTCCCTAATCCGACCAATAAATAATTCATAAAATAAGGATTCAACTGGGTAAAAATAAAAAATCCTGCTCGGTAAAGAGCAGGATTTCAAAAAGAGGAAAGAAAGAATTATTCTCCTTTCTTTCCACGAAGTGCTCTTGGAACACCGATGGTGACGATGGACACGTTTGGAGAGGTTAAAATCTCGAATCCTTCTGCCTTTACTTCACCCACCTTGAATGATTTGCCAAGGTCTAGGTTAGAAATATCTACTACTATGAAATCAGGAAGGGTTTGAGCCAATCCTTTTACTTTTAGTTTTCTGGTTTTGAACTCTAGTTTACCACCTTTTGCGATACCAGGTGAACTTCCTTCTACTTTGATAGGAATTTCAAATTTGATGGTCTTGTCGTTGGTGTAGGCCATGAAGTCTGCATGAAGCAATACTTCACTCACTGGGTGAAACTGTGCTTCTTTCAAGACTGCCTTGATGATTCTGCCTTCAATGTTCAACTCAACAAGGTGAACATCTGGCGTGTAAATCAGGTCTCTAAAAAGAATCGCTGGGGAATAGAAATGTACTTGATCAGGAATGCCTGGTCCATAAACTACGCAGGGAACATTGCCGGCATCTCTGATTTCATTCAAAGCAGCACTGTCGAGATTTGCTCTTTTAAACCCTATAATCTCTAGTGTTTTCATGTATTTGTATTTTAAAATTGGTTTTAAATAAATAAGGAACTGATGGAGGTGTGACCAGTCACTGCATGTATGGCCTTGCCAAACAATTCTCCTACACTCAGTACCTTGATTTTAGAAGATGGATGTTTTAATGGAATAGTGTCTGTAATGACTAGTTCCTCCAACATCGAATTTTCTATGTTTTCAATTGCCTTTCCTGAGAGTACCCCGTGTGTCACTATGGCCCGTACCGAATTGGCTCCCTTTTCTATGATGATTTGAGCAGCCTTGCACAAAGTACCTGCAGTGTCCACCAAATCATCTACGAGAATCACATCCTTTCTTTCTACATCTCCAATCACCTGCATGGAAGCGATCTCGTTGGCTCTTTTTCTGTGCTTATCACAGACTACCATTTCTACTTCAAAGTGCTTTGCGAAAGACCTTGCTCTTCCAACACCCCCCATATCGGGAGCAGCGAAAATCATGTCATTTAAGCGAAGCGTATTCAAATAGGGTGCAAATATAGCAGATCCATTTAAATGATCTAAAGGAATATCAAAAAAACCTTGGATTTGCCCTGCATGCAAGTCGCAAGCCATGATTCGGTCCGCCCCGGCGGAGGTCAGCATATTGGCAATAAGCTTGGCAGCGATGGATACGCGTGGTCTGTCTTTTCGGTCTTGACGCGCATAGCCAAAGTAAGGGATCACCGCACATACTTTGTATGCGCTCGCTCGTTTTGCAGCATCGATCAGAAGGCAAAGCTCCAGTAAGTTGTCGCTCGGTGGATTGGTGCTTTGAATGATAAACACGGTACAGCCTCGAATTGATTCATCAAAGCTGGGTGACATTTCACCATCGCTGAATCTGGATAGGGTCAGTTCCCCTAATTTCTTACCATAGCTTTTGGCAATTTTTTGTGCCAAATCTATGCTATTGGAGCCTGCAAAGATTTTTACCTCGGACATTGGAATCAAGGGGAGTTTGAAAGAAAGGTTGGAAAAGGATAGGTAAACAAAAGTAATGATTTTGGGGAAAGGATTGTGCTCTGAAAACTACTGGCAAAAGAAAAATTTCAAGCTAGGTTTGACTCACTCATTTTTTGGAATTGGAGAGTCGTTTGGTGCGGATGAATTTAATTTCAGCAATTCATTTTGCTATTTTTCCGACCCTGTAAAAAATGGATGGCAGGACTAATTTTCGGACTTTTTCCAAATCAAAGGGTTAAATTGGGAAGGTATAATTAACTGTATTTATGAAAAAAATAGTTCTTTTCATCCTGCTGGCCTTGCTTGTGCCACTAGCCTTGCTCGCGCAGACCATTCCTACTCCCAAGGAGCATTTTGGGTTTACCATCGGTGAACCGTACATGCTTGCCAATTTCACGCAAACGGAAGCCTACTTCAAAAAAGTAGCTGAGCTCTCAGATCGAGTGGAATACCGTAGTATTGGACAAACTGAGTTTGGTCGTGAGCAACCACTTTTGGTGATTACTGCGCCTAAAAATTTTCCTGATTTAGCGCGCTACCAAGAAATTTCTAGAAAATTGGGTAGAGCGGAGATTTCTGAAGCCGAGGCTAAGGCACTCTCCAGTCAAGGAAAGCCCATCGTCTGGATTGATGGGGGACTGCATGCCAATGAGGTGGTGGGTGCACAGCAGTTGATCGAGACGCTCTATGAACTGGCTTCCAAAAACGATGCGGAGACGCTTCGAATTTTGGATGAGGTCATCATCCTGCTCGTGCATGTGAATCCCGATGGCATGGAGATCATGTCCAATTGGTACATGCTTCCTTCGGAAAAGGCCAAGCGGAATAAAAACATCCCTGTGCTGTATCAGAAGTATGTAGGGCATGACAACAACCGAGATTTTTTCATGAACAACATGAAGGAGTCCACCAATATTTCCATGCAGCAATACGTGGAGTGGATGCCTCAAATCATTTACAATCACCACCAATCAGGTCCTGCCGGTACTGTGGTAGCTGGACCTCCTTACCGTGATCCATTTAACCATGTTTTTGATCCTTTGATTATCACTAGCCTAGATGCGGTGGGAGCAGCCATGATCAATCGACTGCACCAAGAAGAAAAGCCTGGGTTTGCACGCTTGGATGGATCCGTGTTTTCTACTTGGTGGAATGGAGGGCTTAGAACCACTCCATACTACCACAATATGATTGGTATCCTTACAGAGATCGTAGGAGATCCTTCTCCCTATTCGATTCCCTTGGTTCCAGATCGTTTGATTCCTAATAATGGCAATCCATTTCCGGTGACTCCTGGAGCATGGCCTTTCCGTCGCTCCATCGACTACTCGGTGTCTATGAATTATGCGATACTCAATCATGCGGTGCGGCATGGGGATGAGCTGCTTTACAACTTCTACTTGATGGGCAAAAAATCCATCGAAAGAGGCAATACGGATACTTGGACTCGCTATCCAAAATATGCACAGGCTATTCAAAATTCCTTCGAGGCCAGTAAGGGTAAGCCCGCAGGCGACGATCCTGAAGAGGCCTATTTCGGAAATAGATCAGGTATTCCTTTGGCTTTTTACGACTCGGTCTATGCAGATCCTGAAAAGCGAGATCCCCGAGGATACATCCTGTCTGCCGACCAGGCGGATTTCCCTACGGCCGTCAAGTTTTTGAATGCCTTGATTAAGTCAGGTATTTTGGTGCATCAGGCTACAAGCGATTTTACGGTAGGAGGAAAGAATTATCCAAAGGGATCCTATATCGTCAAGACGGCTCAGGCATTCCGTCCTCACGTAATCGATATGTTTGAGCCTCAGGATCACCCGAATGATTTCCAGTATCCTGGTGGACCTCCTGTACGTCCTTACGATGCTGCAGGCTGGACGCTAGCCTTCCAGATGGGAATTGACGTAGATCGAATCATGGAAGGCTTTGATGGTCCCTTCGAGGCGGTGACTTATGGACAACTACTTTCTCCAGAAGGCTCCTCCTTGGCAGCTTCAGGAGCAGGCTACCTCCTTGATCCACGTGTCAATGATTCCTTTACAGCAGTGAATGACCTGCTCAAAGGGAAAGTGAAGATTTACCGCACACAAACCGCGGCTGGCTCTATTCCAGCTGGAGCTTTTTATGTTCCTGCGGCAGGCAAAAAAATACTTGACCTAGCAGTTCGTAACTATGGATTAAAGCCTACTGCAGCAAAAGGAATGCCTTCAGGGGCAAAAGAAATCAAACCAGCGCGAATCGGCCTATACGATTATTATGGAGGCTCTATGCCTTCTGGCTGGACAAGATGGATCATGGAGCAGTTCCACTTCGACTATGCACAGGTGTTTCCAATGGAGATCGATGGGGGCAACCTGGCTGAAAAGTACGATGTGCTCTTATTCATAGGTCCTGGTATGCCAGGAGCTGGGGGTGGATATGGGGCTGGGGCGCAACCTAAAAAGGAAGATGTTCCTGCAACCTACCATCACATGCTAGGAAGGCTTTCGATTGACAAGTCCATACCTCAACTGAAGAAATTTCTTGAGGGGGGAGGGCAAATTCTAACTGCTGGAGGAGCTACCTCCTTAGCAAACCTTTTAGGGCTACCTGTTTCGAATGCTCTAGTTGAGATTGTGGATGGCAAGGAAAAGTCACTCACAGGGGATAAATATTACATTCCAGGCAGTGTCTTGGAGATGGAAGTAGATACTGCTGCTCCAATCAATTTTGGAATGGGTCAGAAAGCAGACATCATGTTTTCAAATAGCCCTGTATTTCGTCTGGCTCCAGAAGCAGCTAGTGTAGGGGTAAAGCCCTTGGCTTGGTTTGGAACAACCCCTCCGCTTCGAAGTGGATGGGCTTGGGGACAAAACTACTTAAAGCATGGGGTTACTGCCTTTGAGGCGCAGGTAGGTAAGGGGAAACTGTATGCCTTTGGTCCCGAGATCACCTTCCGTGGACAGGCACATGGTACCTTCAAAATGTTATTTAATGGATTATATAAATAAGTTTTTAAAAAGCATCCTGTGAAAATGGGGTAAAACAAAAAAACCTCCCAATTGGGAGGTTTTTTTTTGTTGACCGACTAGGGCTCGAACCTAGACTCTTCTGAACCAAAATCAGACGTGTTGCCAGTTACACCATCAGTCAGTGAAATTCAAATGCAAGGTTTCTTACTTTTGATGGTACAAAGGTAGAGTTCTCTGAAATTTTTTCCAAACCTACTACCAAACATTTTTGACAATTACCTGGGATTAGCCGCTAATTTGTTCGTGTCAAGTGACTTGCCTAAACCGGAGAACTCGACTTTGTGTCCACTAAAATTTTGTGGAACCTGTGATAAAAATAGGTAGTGAAATCGATTGAAATTATTAAATCATTAATAAAGTGTAATTTATTTTGAAATAATGAAATTAAATACCCTATTTTGTTTCTTTATAGAAATTAAACCAACTAAATGAATCCTACGATGAACTCTAAAAAAATGAAAAAGGTGGTGACTGAGGTCATCGAGAAATTGGAAAAATTGTCCCAGGTGGAGTTGGCGGCTGAGCTATCTTGGTGCTGGGGTAGCTACCAAAATGATAAGAATCCTTCAGGATTGATAGAAAAGAGCGAAGCTGCCCTTAGCTTGTTCAGAGCTGCGCGGGAAAAAAACAGCAAAGCGGTAGCCAAGAAATTAGTCGAGGATTTGGAATCGGCATTGGCATAAAAAAAAGTCCCGCAAATTGCGGGACTTTTTTTTTGGTTTTTCGAATTGATTATTCGCCTACTACGACAAATTTAACCTGCGTCTTTACCTCTCTGTGTAGGTCGATGTCTGCAGTGAATTCGCCAGCACCTTCCACAGGAACTGTGATAGCGATTTTCTTTCTGTCGATTTCAAAACCTTTAGTTGCTAGGGCATCTGAAATTTGTAGGGTAGTTACTTTTCCGAAAATTTTTCCGGTATCACCGATTTTTGCCTTGATTTCAAGGGTTGTTTCGGCAATTCTTGCAGCGATATTTTCTGCTTCAGTCTTGATTTTTTCAGCTTTGTGTGCTGCTTGCTTGATGTTTTCAGCAAGGATTTTCTTGTTTGACCCTGTAGCAAGTACAGCAAAGCCTTGTGGAATCAGGTAGTTTCTACCGTATCCTGGCTTTACGCTTACCAAGTCATTTTTGTATCCAAGACCTTTGATATCTGTTTTTAGAATGATTTCCATTTGTAATGATCTTTATTGATTGAACGATACACCGTTGGCCTATTTCAAACCGTCGGTTACGAATGGCAACAAAGCCAAATGTCTTGCTTTCTTAATCGCTTGAGCAACTTTCCGCTGATACTTTGCAGAGTTACCTGAAAGTCTTCTTGGAAGGATTTTACCTTGCTCGTTTACGAATTTCAAAAGAAAGTTAGGATCCTTGTAGTCGATATACTTGATACCATGCTTCTTGAATCGGCAATATTTCTTTCTGATTTCGCCTCTGTTGATAGGTTCGTTTACTAGTGTCATTGGGCTGGTTCCTCCTTAGCTTCCGCTTTTTTGTTAAATTCTCCTTTTCTTCTTCTTTGAGCATACACGATTGCGTGTTTGTCCAATACAGTAGTCAGGAATCGCATCACTTTCTCATCTCGTCTGATTTCAATCTCAAACTTTCTGATTAGTGTCGGATCAGCCATGAACTCTACCAAAATATAAAAACCTGTTGTCTTTTTTTCGATTGGATAAGCCATCTTCTTAAGACCCCAGTTTTCCACATTTATAACATCTGCCCCCTCTTCTTTTAACAAGTTCACAAACTTGTCGACAGTATCCTTCATCTGAACATCAGATAAAACGGGAGTTAAAATGAATACCGTCTCGTAACTTCTTTGGAACATTTTTTAATGTGTTTGTTGGAATTTAAATAAACAGACCGCAAAAGTAGTAGAAAAGTGGCTACCCTCCAAATAATTATCTAGAATCTAAGGGTATAAATCAAAAAATTGGAAGGATTCTTCTTATTCAATTACAAATGAACTGCTTCCTAAATACTGCTTGTCCACATAGAGTTTAACTTCATAGTTGCCCGGGCCATAAGGACTGCCTTTCTCGTAGAAAAATTCAAGGGTCTGTTCCTTGGTATCAAACCAAAATTCTTGTTTTGCGGTGTAAAATTCCTCTTTTCCTGCCCAATTCGCTGTTCCAGAGCCCTTCGCAAGGTCAAAAATAGGAAGTTTGTTAGGGCCTACTACCTGGAGATAGGCAGTTCGACTTCCTTTCTCTGCTACTGTATTATCAGCGAGTTGAATCAGTACTTGAAGGCCCTTGATTTGTTTTTTCTTAAATGTTTTATTCTTGGCATCCAAGGCTTTGCCTCTGGAGTTCATTCCAGATACGCGAATTCCTTTCACTTTTAGCTTGGAGGCTTCCGCCACCTTTGTAGTTAATTCCTGTTTTTGCAAATTGATTTCAGTCACTTCTTTCTGTAGCTCAGACTGATTGCTCCTGAGCACTTCATTCTCTGAGGATACCGCTTGAAATCGTTCCTGAAGTAGACGAATTTCATCGTCCTTTTGTACCAGTAATTTGGAGAGATCCTTGATTCGTTGATTCAATGCATCAATTTCTCGCGTAGTCCGCTGTGTATTGGATTTTTTTTCTTGAATCAATTGGTCCTGCAAAAAGCGAAGTTCCGTGACATTGGCACCTAACTTTTCCAATTCTTGAATTCGAATCTTCAGTTGTTTCTCCACCGAATCTAGTCGAGTGCTTAGCACCTGGTTTTCTGTAGTCAGTGCGGAGATTTCGGCCGTTTGTTTCGTGCTGTTTAGGTGATCTAGGTACAGTTTTGTTCCGCTGATTAAGACCAATAGCACCAAAAACACCAAAATTAAGTTTTTGCCTAATTCGGGTTTTGGGGACTTTTGATCTTTGCTAAACTGGTCCATGATACAAGGGGATGGAAAAGTGGCTTTATTCGTTTTTTGTCGAGATGGATTAGGATCTCAGCTTCGAACAAAACGCTTTCCTTCTCTTTATCAATATCTTTGCCAATTCTTTAATGGAGTAGATAAAGTTTATCAAGGGGGATTAAGAACGGATAGCTTTCAATCAAATTTTGACTACCTAAGGATGGCCATTAACTCCTTAATACCCTAAAATGAGATCGGTTTTTGGTCCTGAATAGTCAAAAAATAGGAATCCGTAATCAAAAAAATCGAGGCTAAGCTTCACGCTATCCTTTTTACAAACCTCCTTCCAGTAAGTATTCATCTCTTCACTTTGGTGAATGCCTCCGATTGCAAGAATCCCTGTGGATTGCATTCGAGGGATGCAGGTGGAAATAACCTCACGAATCCATGTTTGTGCAAACTCAGGATGGATGACCAAAAAATCGAGTGCATCCGAGTTTTGCAGTACTGCCTTGAATTTTGCTGACGTTACCTCAGGGATTATCGTGGTGTGTGAAGAAAGGACGTCCTTTGCATCAGAAGACCCCCCTTCACTGAATGTGTAGAGATGTCCTTTCGTTACTTGATCCAAAAGCCGAGTTACAACTCCAGTTCCTGTTCCAAGTTCGATTACCTGTTTTGCAGCGGTAGTTTGGCAAAAATAGGAACAGATTAAGGCCGCTTTTTTGCGGGGTTTCCAATTGTTTCCAGGGTTTTGATGTTCGGTTGAACCTAATTTTTCAGTTTCTGTTGATCTTTTTCCTCTCGCACTTGAGAAAATTGAAGCGCTAAAATCTGTAGTCTTCAAATGGGAAAATTCAGGACTTTTTAAATAGGCAATTAAGTCCTGGTAACGCGAAAAAATAAATGGGGATTGCTGGCTGTAAAGGTCCTCTTTCCGAAGCCAATGCTGAAAATAGGCAAATGCAAGGCCAACTGAATTCCGAGGCATTAATTTTGAAAGAGGGTGGAAATCAGCTGAAACTCAGGGATGACTATCTCCAAAGGTTTACCATCCATTAATTTCTCAAGGGTAAAGGACCCGCGCATTTTGCCAATTCCTGATTTTAAGTTGCATCCGGAAACATAGGTATGAAACTCACCTGGCTCCAGGATCGGTTGCTGGCCGACAACCCCATCTCCTTCCACAATTTTTCGGCTTTCGGTAGCATCATAAATCTCCCATCGTCTCCTCAACAATTGGACGGTATGGTTGCTTTTATTTTCTATGCGTACCTTGTAAGTGAATACATAATGGTGCTGCTGTGGATTCGAAAAATCCGGCTGGTAGGTAGTTTCGACACTTACTTGAATTCCTTTGGTAATCGCAGAGACCATGGCATCACTATTTCAAGCATAAAGTTAGGATTTCTAATTTTCAAACCAACTCTTCTCCCATGGATGTTGCCCTAGAACCCACATGGAAAGCGGCCTTAAGTCCAATTTTCCAAAGCGACACCTTTTTGAAACTCACGCAATTCGTCAAGCAGGAGTACCAGGAGCACCGGGTATTTCCTCCAGGCAAGCAGATTTTTTCTGCTTTTTGGCATTGCCCGCTTCCCGAAGTGAAGGTGGTGATTCTGGGACAAGACCCCTACCACGGAGAAGGCCAAGCCAATGGACTTGCTTTTTCGGTTGCTGCTGGGGTTCCTTTCCCTCCGAGTTTGCTCAATATATTCAAGGAGCTTAAAACGGACCTAGGGATTCCTTTGCCCGCACATGGAGATCTGAGTGCCTGGGCCTCCCAAGGTGTATTTTTAGTAAATGCTACCTTGACGGTTCGTTCAAATTTGGCTGGATCCCATCAAAACCAAGGTTGGGAGGCATTTACGGATGAGGTGATTCGAACGATTAGCCGTGAGCGATCACAGGTTGTATTTTTATTGTGGGGTGCATATGCGCAGAAGAAGGAAGAATTAATTGATGCGGAAAAGCATTTCATCCTGAAGGCTCCACATCCTAGTCCTCTGGCAGCTCATCGCGGTTTTTGGGGCTGTAAGCATTTTTCCAAAACCAATGAGTACTTGATCGCTAGTGGCCAAACTCCCATTGTTTGGTAAAAAAAAGGCCCCGTAATGCGGGGCCTCTTGCTTAGGAGATTCCTTTGAAGAATCTATTCCATCTAATTTTTCCGAACATGGATTCAAACTTGTCCAAGGATAGCCACAAGAACCATGCTTTGCCTACTACATGGTCTTCAGGTACGAAGCCCCAGTAGCGCGAATCAAGTGAATCATGTCTGTTATCGCCCATCATGAAGTAATAATTCTGCTTGAAGGTATAGCTATCAATTTTCTTACCCTCGATGTACAGGGCGCCATCTTTTACCTCAACTTTTTCATGACTCTCGTATTTCTCTATGGTAAAGGCATACTTCATCACATTGTCAGGGGTCATTTCTAGCGTTTGATTCTCGCCAGGTACGAGTAGCGGGCCATAATTATCTCTATTCCAAGTTAGGTTTGAACCGTTTGGAAAAATTCCAGACTCTGCTTGACCTTTAGGCTGAAGCGATTTGGTAACAGAGGTGATTACTGGCGAAGATTTAAGCTTTTCGATATTTTGGTCTGTAGTCCAAATCAGGTAGCGGCTGCCATCTGGAGCAGCATAAAAGCTCTCTTGATTGATTCCAAAATCCTTCAAGAAATCTGCTGTCAAACTTCTATTGGTGCTAATTTCATAGGAGTACTGCATTTCCTCAGGCTTTGGAGATGCTTTTTGGTTGATAAAAAGTTCACCCTCCCGAACCTCAATTTGATCGCCAGGAACGGCTACAGCTCGTTTGATGTAATTTGTTTTGAGATCATTCGGGTAGTTGAACTCTACAGGATAGTTAAACACGACCACGTCATTGCGCTGCACGGAAGTAAATCCAGGCAGACGGAGATAAGGCAGCTGAACAAGATCTGTGTAGGAAGGGATTTCAGTACCCCAGATTTTTTGATGGGTCAGCGGAATCTGCAAAGGTGTTTTTGGAATTCTAGTTCCGTAATGCACTTTACTCACAAATAAAAAGTCCCCAACGAGAAGGGTTTTTTCCATCGAGGCAGTGGGAATGGTAAAGGGCTCCAGAAGTAGCCAGCGGATTAAAGAGGCTGCAATTACAGCGAATACTAGCGCATCAATCCACTCACGAAATGCCGATTTTTTTGGTTTAGTTTTACTCATTGGTTAGCTATTAACTTAAAATGATAAGTAATCATCCATCGAAAGTACTCCTTTTTTTTTCAAAATCCACTCGGCAACTTGGATTGCTCCTAGGGCAAAACCTTGCCTGCTGTGGGCCGTGTGAATGATTTCGAGGTCATCAATCGCAGAGGTATAGCGAATGTGGTGGGTGCCAGGTGCGGGATCGATACGCATTGAAGTGATTGGCAAAGAGCTAGGGCTGCTGGGAGATTCTCCCACCAAGTTCCAGGCCTTTAGGTGCGAATAGTGCTTCAGAATCCCTTCAGCCAAGGTGATGGCAGTTCCGGATGGGGCATCCTTTTTCGCTGTATGGTGAATTTCTTCTACCGCCACTTCGTAGCCACTGGTTTCATTCATGAGCTTGGCAAGGAGTTCATTTACCTTGAAGAATACATTTACTCCAATACTAAAGTTGGAGGCATAAAAGAAGGTTCCTTGGTGTTGGTGGGTCAAGGCTTCAATCTCTGGAAGCTGGGACAACCAGCCGGTAGTTCCTGAAAGTACAGGAATTCCATTCGTAATCGCCCACTGAATATTTTCTATTGCGGCTTCTGGCTGACTGAATTCGATGGCAACATCGATGGTTTTAGGGTCTAAAAAATTGCGTAATTCTTGGTTTTCCAGATCGATTTTAGCGATGATCTGGTGTCCTCTTTCCTCAGCTAACTCACCGATTAGCTTGCCCATTTTTCCGTATCCTAGAAGTGCAATGTTCATTACTTGAATTGGAGTGTGAAAGAAAATCCCCTAGTGGAAGAGGCAGAAAGTGTGCCAATCTGCGGAGCAATCTTCAAGGTTAAATCTTCAGAGATGTCAAAACCAGATAGGTGTGCATCTACATTGGCATCTACCAAGTTAAGGGCATAAATACCTAGCATCAGGAGTAGGGTTAGGTCCCTATTTTGCCTCCAATAATCCACATTTCGAACCAATGCTGCCCGATTTAAGGAGGGGAATTGGTTGGGTTCTCCCTTGTCTAGCGCAAAAAGTGCGTCTCGAAAACGTTCATACCGCTTGTGGTTGTACTGGATAAAGTAGACATCTGTAAGTATGCCTGCGTAGAGGATTGGTACTTTCCAGGTTTTTCCATTGTAAACTTGGCCAGCTCCAGGAAGGATAGCGGACAGCATGGTCGCTTTCTTTGGATCCTTTGGGAGTAAACTAGGGGAGTCCGCTACCTTCTCCAATTTTTTTTGGGGGGTTTGTGCGCTTGAGTCGGATTGCCCGTAAGCATTGCCTGTTCCTATTCCCAATATACAGAGCGCTACTAAAAAAGACCAAAGCAGCGTTTTGGAGGGAAGATTGGAAGAGGAAAAGGCAAACACAATTAAATGATTTCTAATATTTCAAGAATCCGATTGAGATCCGAAGCAGAGGTAAAGAGGATTTTGATTTCTCCTTTGTTTTTTTGGTTCGCCTTTAAGGCTACTTTCGACCCAAAATGAGTTGCAAGCCGCTGCTGGATTTTTGAAAGTTCATACTTTCGAACAGGGCTAATTTCCGGCTTCGCACTTGGTTTTTCTGGATTTCCTTCATTCAATCCTTTAACCAAAGCTTCTACCTTTCTTACGCTTAGTTCTTCGTCTAGAATTTTCTTGAAGAGTGCAAGCTGCTTGTCTACATCTACAATATTGATCAATGCACGTGCATGACCCATGGACAATTGCTGATCTCGAATGGCTGCTTGGATACTTGGAGGTAGCTTGAGTAAGCGGAGGTAATTGTTGACAGTAGTTCTGTTTTTTCCAACTCTGTCGCCAAGTTCTTCCTGCTTTAAGTTGCATTCAATTAGCAATCTTTGGTAGGATTGTGCGATTTCGAGCGCATTGAGGTTTTCACGCTGGATATTCTCTATTAGGGCCATCTCCAGCATTTGCTGGTCATTGGCCTCACGGACATAAGCCGGGATTTTAGTTAGTCCTGCGAGTTTGGATGCCTGAAATCTCCGCTCACCTGAAATAAGTTGGTATTCGTTTGGTGCCAGCTTCCGAACGGTAATAGGTTGAATGATTCCTTGCACACGAATGGACTCAGCCAACTCTTGCATGGCCTCCTTATCGAAGTGGATTCTTGGCTGATAGGGATTGACTTGAATTTCTGTTAAAGGGATTTCAAAGATCCCTACTTTTTGAATCTCAGGTAGGATTTCTTGTGACTTGCCTTTGACTGGACTATCTTCCAAAAGAGCGCCTAAACCTCTTCCTAATGCATTTTTTCTTGGGGATTTTGAATCTGACATGATCAATTCTTTGAATTTTGAAGCCCATTTCGTTGTACAATCTCCCCAGCCAAATTGAGGTAGGCGATGGTGCCTTTTCCGTCTGCATCAAAAGAAACCACTGGAAGTCCAAAACTTGGGGATTCTGAAAGGCGGATATTTCGAGGAATAATAGTTTCGAATACCATATTCTTAAAGTGTGTTCGAACCTCTTCTACTACTTGGTTGGAAAGGCGAAGACGGACATCGTACATAGTAAGTAAAATCCCCTCTATGCCAAGATCTGGGTTAAGCCGCGTTTGTATAATCTTGATGGTATTTAATAACTTTCCTAGTCCTTCCAATGCAAAATATTCGCATTGAACTGGGATAATTACTGAGTTTGCAGCAGTTAATGCATTGATGGTGATCAAACCAAGGGAAGGGGAGCAATCAATGATGATAAAATCGTATTGATCCTTCACCGATGAGATCACTTCTTTCATCTTTTCTTCTCGGTTGTCTATATTGATCATTTCTACTTCAGCTCCTACCAAGTCAATATGTGAAGGAACTAGAGATAAATGTTCCAAGTTGGTGGGTAGAATAATGGATTGGATATCCACACCATCTACCATACACTCGTATATACTAGCTTCTATTGATTTGGGATTATGGCCAAGACCTGAAGTTGTATTTGCTTGAGGGTCAGCATCAATAATTAAGGTTTTGAATTCTAAAACAGCGAGACTTGCAGCCAAATTCATTGCTGTAGTAGTTTTTCCAACCCCACCTTTTTGGCTCGCAATGGCTATAATTTTTCCCATGGTGTGTTCGTTACCGGAATTTAGAAATCAATATTAAGCAAATTCAGGTCCATTTTTGGCAGGGCTCTCCTTTTTTTGCAAGGTTTATAACAAAAAATAAGGTGATTATTCACAATTACCAAGTGAAATAGTATAAACTCTGGTATGGCAACCAGTCGATAGCCGGCCTTTCCAGGCCCACAGCATATTCATTTTACTAGTAGGCTTCAGCTGGTTATCCGCTCGGTGAAGCAGTACTTGCAAGGGATAAAAAAAGGGGGCAGTTGATGTGCCCCTTTTTTATTTCTTCTTGTTTGCATCTGCAACTTTCATTGCATCTTCTAGTCGTTGCTGGAATTTTGACTTTTTCTTGTCTACATTTTTCACCTTATTTTCTTCTACTTTTTGACGGATTTTAGCATCATCAACAAATAGTTTAATCAAGGCCTGCTGCCCAAATGTAAATATATTGGATACAAAATAGTAGAAGCTAAGTCCTGCAGGGTAGGAGTTTAGGACAAACATAAACATGACCGGCATGATGTATCCCAAGTTTTTCATAGGGCCGGTTGCGGTAGTCAGCTGATTATTGAAGTGTGCGTAAAGCACTTGAGAAACCGTCATCAGGAGGGTAAACAAACTCACGTGAGCCCCATAAAAAGGGATGGTGAACGGGAGCTTGATGAATTCATCGTAAGTAGAAAGATCTTCTGCCCACCAGAAGGATTCCTGTCTCAGCTCGATCGCATTCGGGAAGAAGAAGAACATGGCAAATAGGAAGGGCATCTGCAGCAATAAGGGGAGGCATCCAGACAGTGGGCTCACTCCTAATTGAGAGAAGAGCTTCATTTGCTCCTGTTGCATTTTGGTGGCATCGTCCCCGTACTTTTCCTTCAACTCATCAATCTCAGGCTTGATCACCCGCATTTTTGCCATCCCGATGTAGGATTTATAGGTTAGCGGCGATAAGGCTACTTTAATGAGAAGCACGATCAGAATGATAATTATCCCATAGCTGTCAAAGTACTTCTCTAGGAATTCGAACAGGTGGACGACAATGTATTTATTAACCCAGCTCACAAAGAAGTAACCCATGTCCACATTTTCTTCAAATCCAGGGGTGATGGCTTTTAGGGTTTTGTATTGATCCGGACCAAAATAATAGCTGAGGTTTGCCTGACCCTCTAAAATAGGAAGGGAAAGACTTGCGCTCATGGAGCGCACAATAGAGGAATCTGTGGGAGTGCTTTGACTCACTTCTACCTCTTGAAATACGGAATCTGCAATGATTCCAGCAGTAAAAAATCGTTGGGAGAAACTTATCCATTTAACTGGTTCAGCCACTTTGGCCTCTTCAGGATCGTCGCTAAGCCCAAGATTTTCATAGCTACCTTCAGCCAAATAATAATTTACTTGTGTTTTTCTTCTGGATTCAGCAAGGTCTTTTTCTTGGGATTTGATTTCATCTTTCCAGTCAATTTGGATTGCTTTCGCAGTTAGTGTCCCTTGTAGGCCTTTGATTTCAAAACTTTTTTCTAAAGTGTATTCACCTTCTTTTAGCGTGTATTTTTGAATTAATTGTCCTGCTGGGCTGCTAGCAGTAAAGGTTACTGTTTGCTGTTTTACACCTTCAACATCGGCTGAACTTAAGATGGGTACAAAATACAAGTCATTCAGGTTTATAGGTCCTAAACGGGTGTCGATGGAGTAGTTAAGGCTAGTTTGGGCACTATCTAGCAGGTAAAGTGGTTCGTTTTTCCAGCTGGTATATTTTTTCAGTAGAACCCCTTTAATGCTTCCTCCTTTGTTGGAAAGGGTGATTTGAACTACCTCATTCTCGAGTACGAGGGACTCTTCCTCACCAAGGGTAAAGGGAGCAAGATCACCGAATTTACGCTGCCGCTCTAAGTCGAGTAAGCTGTCTGGAACTCCTGCTGTGGGCAAGGTGGTAGCTGCGACTGATGTGCTGGTGTTGGTCGAATCGGCAGAAGTGGTAGTTTCTACAGGCGGAATTTCAGGGCTAGTCGCAAAAAATATCGAGTAGGTGAGAATGACCGCTGCAAAGAGGATCAAACCTGTTGCTTGATTTTTATCCATGATAGTTTAGAAAGGCTGGGCTTAAGCTCCAGTTATTTGTTGTTTTTTTTATCGAGTGCTGCTTGAATAAATCCTACAAATAAGGGTTGTGGTTTCAATGCAGTGCTTTTGTACTCAGGATGAAATTGCACGCCTACAAACCAAGGATGATTTTTAAGTTCAATAATTTCCACCAACCCAGTATTTGGATTTTTCCCTGTGGACACCATGCCTTTGGATTCGATTTGTTCGAAGTATTCGTTGTTGAATTCGTAGCGGTGTCTATGGCGCTCCTGAATTTTTATTTTCCCGTAGGCCAAAGCTGACTTGCTGCCTTTTTTGAGATCACAAGCATACGAACCCAGACGCATAGTTCCGCCCATTTGGTCAATTTTCTTTTGATCTTCCATCAGAGCAATGACAGGATGAGGGGTATTTGGGTCCATTTCGGTGGAATTGGCATTTTCAAGCAGGAGTATATTTCTTGCAAATTCAATCACCGCAACTTGCATGCCTAGGCAGATACCGAAGTAGGGAATCTTGTTTTCCCGAGCATACTTTACAGTGGCTATTTTTCCTTCAAAACCTCGCTCTCCAAACCCTGGAGCAACCAATATGCCGTCTAATGATTTTAGTTTGGAGCTGTAATTCCCATTATTTATTTCCTCAGAAGATAGCAGAACCAAGTTGACCTTGCATTCAGCTGCGGCACTGGCGTGTATAAAGGATTCAATGATGGATTTGTAGGCATCGGGAAGCGAAACATATTTACCTACGAGACCTATAGTTACCTCTGCTGTTGGATTTTTCAACCTGCCCAAAAAGCCTTTCCAGTCTTTCAGGTCTAACTTTGACTTCGGCTTTAAATTGAGTTTGGAAAGTACCCGTTCGTCCAGCTTCTCTTTTTTCATCAAAAGTGGCACGTCGTAAATGGACTCGGCATCCATGGCTTCGATCACGCTGTCCAATTGTACATTGCAAAACAAGGCCAGCTTCCGTTTGACATCAGCAGGCAAAGGATGCTCGGTACGGCAAACTAAAATATCAGGCTGAATACCTGCTTCCAAAAGTTGCTTTACAGAGTGCTGCGTTGGTTTGGTTTTCAGTTCCTTCGCTGCTTTGAGGTAAGGAATGAGCGTCAGGTGAACTACTAGAAAGTTTCCAGGCCCTAAATCCCACCGGGCTTGTCTAACCGCTTCAATAAAGGGTAAGGACTCGATATCTCCCACGCAACCGCCAATCTCAGTGATGACTACATCGTATTTTCCATCTTGACCAAGCTTGTAGAAGTTGCTTTTGATCTCATCGGTGATGTGTGGGATTACCTGAACTGTTTTGCCGAGAAATTCTCCTTTACGCTCTTTGGTGATGACATTGTTGTAGATCCTGCCGGTGGTGATGTTATTGCTTTGGGAGGTTTCAACGTTTAAAAATCGTTCGTAATGCCCCAGGTCAAGGTCTGTTTCCGCTCCATCCTCAGTTACATAGCATTCTCCATGCTCGTAAGGATTCAAGGTACCTGGATCAATATTTAGGTAGGGATCAAATTTTTGAATGGTAACACTTAATCCTCTGGATTGAAGCAATTTGCCCAATGAAGCGGCGATTATGCCTTTTCCTAAGGAAGAAGTAACTCCTCCAGTGATAAAAATGTACTTTGTTTTTGAGGCCATAAGAAGCGGTGGAGGGATAGAAATAAGTTGAATTCTTATGGGGTATAAAGGTAGAAAAATTCATGAATAGGTCTTACTAACCTTCTTGGAATTTTTAAGGAAAAGAAATTGACCCTCCTTTCAGAAAAGCCTAAAAAAATCTGAACTAAAAATCAGGAAGTATTCCCTTGGAATCTAGCTGTTTACTACTTGATGGATTTTGTGTTTTTTCTACATTACTCTTGTATAATAAAAAGGTCTTGTATCAACTTTAAGTTTTTATAAGTTAAGAATTTAGAGTCCACATCAATACAAGGATAGTTTATTGGATTTTTTATGAGCAAAGTCAGTTAATTAGATGATATTTCTTTTGTATTTCTATCTGAATAGATTCAATTTCTATCTTAGTTTTATGATTTTTTGTAGTTTGGTTTTAGTAAGACATCATTTGCTTGTATTCTTTGATTGAAGTATTAATCCAATTCTTGATTTAGTACATAAATCTCATCCAAATTGTGGTTTTGATTCAACTAATCGTCATCATTTCCTTTTTTGTTTGATGAAGGCTGAAGTGGTTATTCTCTTTTTTTTGTGATTTTATTATTATGCTCAGCTAACGTTAAAATCTGTGTTTAATCAAAATAAAAACACTTTTTGAGGGTTTAAAAATTTTTAAATTAAAAAAATAAGAATATTTTTTTAATTTTTTGTTAAAAATTATATTAATCATTTTGGAATATTAGTTTTCTCGTACTAGATTGCGAGCCATTTTTAAACTATAAAACAAACAAGAAACATGAGAGAATTAATTAAAGAGTCTATTGTAGATTTAAAAAAATCTGATGGATTTGTGTATGTGACTGCTGAAGGTAAAAAAATTGACCTTCACGAAGCCGCGTCAAGAGGAATCGCTGTAACACCAGTAAACCCAAGAGATGGTGTAATTAAGAAATTAGAAGCTGCTGGATTGTTTCTAACTGAAAACAAATTTTTAGCAGACCTAAACGAGTTAATCGCTTCCTTGAATGGAACTTCTGCTGGTAAGTCTGAAGGAAAGCGTAGATCTTTTTCTGATGTTGAAAAAGGAAAAATCATGGAAGAGTGGAAGAAAGTAGAAGCAGCTGGAAAAAAGACAAAAGCAGCTTTCGCTCGTGAAATTGGTGTAGGTTACCAGACTTTTATCAATTGGTTGAGAGGTTAATTCTCACCACAAAATAAAAAAAAGGACAGCCATCGCTGTCCTTTTTTGTTGCTACTTGGGTGTATGTAGAGGTACTAATCGAGTACTCATTACTTTTTATTTTCAAGGGAATTACGAATCATTTTTTAGGATGTTAGTCTAGATAGATAATCTGTTTATTTTTGTTGTATGCTAAATCAAGCCAACATTCTCACATTACTTAAGGAAAATGGGAAAGTTTACATCAAAGAAGGAAGCGGGAAGATTTTTTCCTTGCACAAAGGATCCTTTGCTGAGCAAGAACAAATAGAAGGAGGAATTTACCTGCTTTTTGATTTGTTTCAAATCCGAACTATTTGCGTTTCCTTTTCTGAAGTTTCGTTGGATATAGTCGAGTTTGCTTCCAAGCCTACGATCTATGAAAGTCCAGCAAATCCCATGCTCCCCAAAGGAGCAGTGGTAAATGGACTGGTTCGCTTTTCATTGATTCGCGAACCCAACTGGAATAAACTATTGTTTCAAATCTCCCAACCCGTACTTTTTAGGGAAGAATCAGGAGTAGAGGCAACGGTACAAACTAGTCTGCTATTCCCGCTTTTCCACTCAGGAACTAAAGAGTTGTTTTTAGGTCCCGAGGGAGAAGTAAAAATACAGAAGGGATGAACCTAAAGGATAGGCTAGAGGAACATTCTATTTTTGCCCGTGTGGCGAAAGTGGCTGCTGAAGAGGGGCTTGAAACCTATGTGGTAGGAGGCTACGTGCGTGATTTGATTCTTGGACGGCCTAGCAAGGACATTGATTTCACCTGTGTGGGTTCTGGTATTCAGTTGGCTCAAGCAGTTGCAAAAACCTTTGAGGTGCATGTTCCCCTATCCGTATTTAAAAATTTCGGAACAGCCATGCTGAAGTTAGACGACTGGGAACTTGAGTTTGTAGGTGCGCGAAAAGAATCGTACCGTCAAGAATCGCGCAAACCCCTCGTGGAAGACGGTAGCCTCCAAGAAGATTTGGAGCGAAGAGATTTCACGATTAACGCGATGGCAATATCCCTGAATTCGGATAACTATGGGGAATTGATCGATCCATTTGATGGAATAAAGGACTTAAAGTCCAAGCAGTTAAAAACCCCCTTGCAACCAGGGATTACATTCTCGGATGATCCGCTACGCATGATGCGTGGGGTGCGGTTTGCCGCGCAACTTAATTTTGACATCGAGTCAGAGACCTTTTTTGCATTGACCACAAACGCTTCCCGACTTCAAATCATTTCGGCGGAGCGGATCATTGATGAACTCAATAAAATAATCCAAACCCCAAAGCCTTCCTATGGCTTCAAACTGTTGTTTGCCTCCAAGCTCTTGCATGAGTTTTTTCCTGAAATGGTCGAGCTCCAAGGGGTAGATTCTGTAGACGACAAATCGCACAAAGACAATTTTTACCATACGCTCCAAGTATTGGACAACCTCTGTCAGGCCTCAGATAACCTATGGCTTCGCTGGGCGGCAATCCTTCACGATATCGCCAAGCCCGCCACCAAGCGTTTTCATCCAAAGATAGGCTGGACCTTTCATGGGCATGAGGACAAGGGGGCTCGGATGACGCCAGGGATTTTTAAACGATTGAAACTTCCTATGGACGAGCGGATGAAGTATGTGCAGAAGCTAGTGCGACTTCACTTAAGACCTATTGCTTTGGTAAAAGATGAGGTGACAGACTCAGCCTTGCGGAGGTTACTTTTTGATGCGGGGAATGACATCGATGATCTGATGGCCTTGTGTCGAGCAGACATTACCTCCAAAAACGACAAGAAAGTTCAGAAGTACTTGGATAATTTTGGTCGGGTAGAGGAGAAGCTCAAACAAGTGGAGGAAAAAGACCAGGTTCGTAATTTTCAGCCCCCAGTGAGTGGAGAGGAAATTATGGATACCTTTGGAATTTCCCCTTCAAAAATCATTGGAGATATAAAAGAAGAGATCAAAGAAGCTATATTGGAGGGCAGAATCCAAAATAACCCGGTAGAAGCCCGGAATTTAATGCTTCAAATTGCCCAAGAAAAAGGACTTTACCCCATACAAAAACCTTAAATACTAGTTCAGTCATGATGAAAATTGCAGTTTTCGTTTCTCTATTTGCCCTCAGCATCGGTACAGCCCTAGCACAAACAGCTACCGATTCTATTCCTAAGTTTGATCCTAAAGTAAAAAACGCACTCAATATGGTGGATCAGATGGCCTATCAGGCTGCACTCCGCTACAGTGACTTGGCAATCGCCAAACAAAAACTTTACGATCTATTGGCAAGAAATCCAGAGGATCTCCGCTACATGGAAGCCTTGGGTAGCTTGTATTTCGAGGCTGGCCAAAATGCTTCTGCAGCTTTGGTGGCCATGGATATTCTGAAAATCAACGATAAGAATGTGGGGGCATTGGAAATTGCTTCGTACGCCTTGGAGCAGTTGGGTGCCTTTGACCGTGCCCTTCCGTATTATGAAAGCCTACACCTCTTGACGGGGGATAATTTTAGTTTGTACAAGTCGGCCTACCTTCAGTATTCCATGAAGCGGTATCCTGAAGCAATGAATTCCTTGAATATGCTCATGAAGGTGGCTAAAGCGGATGAAAAAATTGGTTTCGCAATCTCCGAGTCGGAGACACAGCAGGTAGACATGAAAGCGGCGGCGCTCAACTTGAAGGGCTTGGTGTTCTTGGATCAAAACTCCAAGGTAGAAGCCAAGGCAGCATTCAATGAGGCCCTTGCAATTGAACCTACGTTTACTCAGGCTAAGGAAAATTTGGTAAAGGCGAATTAATCTCCGAAAACAATAATCAAAAAAAAATACCGACGGCCGTCGGTATTTTTTTTGTCCAAAGTCAATTCTAAAAGGTGGAGGCGAAAGAGATATCGTCCATGGTGCTGTCTAGCAACTTTCCTTTTTCACATTTCAGCACTCGATAGGGGTATTTGCGGAGTAATTCGTGATTGTGCGTTGCCATCAGGATGGCAGTGCCTTTTTTGTTGATGTCCTGAAATAATTTGAAAATTCCATCCGCCACATCAGGGTCTAGGTTTCCTGTAGGTTCATCCGCTAGTAAAATGGAAGGATTATTCAACAAAGCTCTGGCAATTACTATGCGCTGTTGTTCTCCTCCTGATAGCTGGTGTGGCATTTTTGTTAGCGCTTCCAACAGGCCTACTTGAACTAGTACTTCTCCAATTCGTTCTTTGATCAAGATGGGGTCAGTCCAGCCCGTAGCTTTTAGGACAAAGGCGAGGTTTTCATGAACAGAACGGTCTGTAAAAAGCTGGAAATCTTGAAAGATGATGCCGATTTTTCTTCTGAGGAAAGGAACCTCTTTGTTTTTGATTTGAGAAAGGGAGTAACCCACCACCTCAGCTAGTCCCGATTGCAGTGGAAGGTCCGCGTAAAGTGTTTTCAGTAAGGAGCTTTTGCCACTTCCTGTTCTACCGATTAGAAATACAAACTCATGTTGCTCCACGGAAAAGGTAACGTCACTGAGGACGGGATTTTCTCCTTGGAAGATGGTGGCCTGTGTCATGGACAAGACAGGGAGCGTACTGAAATCCATGGGTTTAGAGTTCTAGTTTTTGAAGTTTCCCAAATGGGAGGGATTTGATTAATTCCTCTAGCTGTTCTTCCTTGCCTTCCAATCCAAATTTTTCCACACTTTTCATGGGGCGATCTGCTCTAAAATAGGCAACAAGCACAAAATTCGCATCTCGTACTTGAATGTAATCGGGAATTTTTGCTTTTCCTTTGACTTTGATGATGTACATGGCAGCGTAGTCCTAGTGAATTGGAGGTCGAGGCTTATTTGCTTGCAGCCTTGGCGTGGTCCGCAAGAAACTGTGCTAATCCTGCGTCAGTCAACGGATGCTTCAACAATCCTGTGATCACTTTGAGTGGACAGGTCACTACATCAGCACCCAGTTCTGCACATTTGATCAGGTGCATGGTGTGGCGAACAGATGCCGCGAGCACCTCAGTTTCGTAGCCAAAGTTTTGGTAGATGTGTACGATCTGCGCAATCAGGTCTAATCCATCAATTGCGATATCATCTAGGCGGCCAATAAAGGGAGATACGTAGGAAGCGCCGGCTTTTGCTGCCAAAAGCGCTTGGCCTGAAGAAAATATGAGGGTACAGTTGGTGCGAATTCCTTCACTATGGAAGTAACGGATGGCTTTGACGCCGTCACGGATCATTGGGATTTTAACAACGATTTTATCATCTAGCTTGGCGAGCTCTTTTCCTTCGCGCACCATGCCTTCGTAGTCGGTGGCAATAACCTCAGCACTTACTTTATCTTCCACGATTTTGCAGATTGCTTTGTAATGCGCCTTGATATTGGCATCTCCGGTAATTCCTTCTTTGGCCATTAAGGAAGGATTGGTGGTCACGCCATCCAATACGCCGAGGTCATGTGCTTCGCGGATTTCGTCGAGATTGGCGGTATCGATAAAGAATTTCATGGATATAGGGTTTGGTTGTAAAAGCAGTTTGGCTTGCCAGTAAAACTAGCAAAGGTCAATAGACAAAGTTAGAAGATTAATTAGGATAAGGTAGCGAAAGGAGGGCTTGAATTTGGGCTACCAGAAAAAAAAGAGGCGGCATCGCACCGCTACAACCGCCTACCCTTGCTTCCTTCCGGACCTGGGGGATTCAGCAGGAGCTGGTCGTGCCGCCGGGGACAAAGGTAAGGCAAAATTCAGGCATTGCAAGTAGCGACCTCTAAATTGGGGATATAGATCAGAAAATCACCCACTAAATGTTTTAACTTGGTGCATTCGTTTGATCAATTTCCCTACTGTCTATGAAAAATTTCCTTGCCTTATTCGTGCTCACAGGATGCTTAGCTTCTTGCTCCTCCAAGTCTGAATCGTATCAATTTCAGGTGGCCGATCTAGAGCCCAATTTGATTACCCTTTCCTCCGATGAATTTATGGGTCGCATGCCTTTTACCGAAGGAGAGCAGCTCACGACTTCCTTTTTGGAAAGTAAATTCAAGGAAATGGGGCTTGAGCCGGGCAATGGGGATTCTTATTTTCAAGAGGTACCTATGGTTTCCATCATCACGTACCCCGAACAATCCATAGCGTTTAAAGGTGCGCAAGGATCTGTCGTGGGCGAAGGCTTGAAAGATTTTGTGATCTGGACGCAGCGTACGGATTCCGTTGTCCGTATTCAAGATGCAGAAGTGGTCTTTGCGGGCTTTGGCATTGTGGCTCCAGAATATGGATGGGATGACTACAAGAATTTGGATGTGAAGGGTAAAATTGTGGTGGTGATGATCAACGATCCTGGCTTTGGAAGTGAGGATCCGACCTTTTTTAAAGGGAATACGATGACTTATTACGGTCGCTGGACCTACAAATACGAGGAGGCGGCACGTCAAGGAGCCTTGGGTTGCTTGATCGTGCACAATACCATTCCTGCTGGCTATGGATTTAATAACATCCAGAACAGTTGGAAAGCGTCCAAACTCTACCTCGATCACCGAGGTCAAGAGAAGTATAAATTGGGATTTGAAGGATGGATTACGCTGCCTTTTGCGAAGCAGCTGTTTGAAAAAATGGGAAAGAATGAGTCTGAGCTCTTGCAAAGTGCAAGAAAAGCCGATTTTCAAGGAGTCTCAACTGGCATGACGCTCAGCACCAGTCTTGCTGTGAAGCCTACCTACAATGTGACCAAAAATGTAATTGCCAAAGTCACTGGAAAAACAGCTCCTGAAGAAGTGATTATTTACACGGCTCACTGGGATCACATTGGCATAGGCAAGCCTGATGAAACGGGTGATAGCATCTACAATGGGGCATTGGATAATGCCTCTGGGACAGCTGCCCTGTTGGCTTTAGCGAAAGCGTTCAAGACAGACGAGCAGCCCGATCGAACAGTGGTGTTTTTGTCAGTTACAGCAGAGGAACAAGGTTTGTGGGGCTCGGCGTATTATGCGAAGAACCCCATCTATCCCAAGGAAAAGACCGTGGCGAACATCAACATGGACGGTGTCAATCCTTACGGAAAAATGAAAGATGTCTCTGTCATTGGAGTAGGGCAATCCGAAATGGAGGATTTATTGGACGAGGAACTCAAAAAATTGGGACGGTATGCTGCCCCTGAACCCAATCCTGTGGTGGGCTACTATTTTCGATCTGACCATTTCAACTTTGCCAAAATAGGAATTCCAGCCTTGTATATTGGAACAGGAATCGACCATGTGGAAAAGGGGAAGGAGTATGGAAAGCAGCTTCAGGAGGAATATGTGGCCCAGTACTACCACAAGCCAGCAGATGCCTACGATCCAAAGCGATGGAACCTGGATGGTGCAGTGGACGATGTGCAGTTGTTGTATGAAGTAGGTCGGAATCTAGCCAACTCAACTAAATGGCCGGGATGGAAGGAAGGTTCTGAATTCAAGGCCATCCGAGACAGCTACTTCAAGAAATAGGAAGAGTACGAGGTCAATCGACTCGAATTCCGTAAGAGGTGAGTAGTCCGGGCAAACCGGACAAGTCAAACCGTGCGCCCTTCAGGAAATTATTCTCTGGAACGATGCGGTAGTGTAGGGCATCTCGAAAGTCGGCCTTCTCTAGATGCGTTTGGTCAAAGACTGCGCTGAGGAGGTCCGATCCTACAAAACTTACCTCGCTAAGATTTGCCTGCGAAAAATCCACTTCCCGTAATCGACAGTGGTGGAAAGTCGATTTTTTCAGAGAGAGTTTGTAAAAGTTGCAGTAGTCGAGGCTGCAGTGGTCTAGATGAAGCTCTAGCAAAAAAGGATTGGCTGTGGTAAAAGCAATTCCCAGCATTTTGCATCGGACAAATCGTACATTCTGGAAATTCACTTTGGCCACTTTGATATTGCTCAGGTCGCAGTCCTCAAAACTGCAATTTTCAAAGCTTGCTTCCTGCAGTGAAAGGCCTGCAAAGTTGCAGGTTGAAAAGGTGCAGGCATCGTATTCTCCCTTTATGCTATCCAAAGGGCCTAGGTTTTGAAAATGTTGTTCGCTAAAGTAGGGCATGTGTTTTTGGCAGGTGTAGGGGATCGGGCAGGGGCTGTATTAAAATTTGATGTGATACAGACTACAGCGTTGGATCTCTGGGTGTTCCTGGAGCTCGGAATGGTCAAAATCTTTCCAATACTGCAAGCCTATTTTTTTCATGACTTGGATGGAGGCAAGGTTTCCGATGGAGGCCATGGCTACCAGTTCCGGGATTTGGATTTGTCGGGCATAGTCCAAGCAGGCGGCGGCTCCTTCGGTGCTAAAACCTTGGTTCCACCAGGCCTTACCGATGCGGTAGCCCAGGTCTACGGTAGGGGTGAAGTCAGCTTCAAAGGTTTTCCATCCCAGGCCTATGGTACCCAAAAGCACTTGGCTTTCTAGGATATCCACTGCAAAATAGCAGAATCCTTTTTCCTCGTACAGGCGCTCCATCCGCTCCATCATGGCTAGGGTATCTTCTTTCAAAAGAGGCTTTTGAAAGAAGCGCATCACCTCGGGGTCCGAATTGATGGCGGTAAATGCATCCAGGTCTGCTGTTTGCCAACGGCGAAATCCAAGTCGGGGACTGGTGAACAGGTAGGAGGACATAGGAAAGTGGCGATGGATTGAATTTTAGTCCAAAATAAGGATGTTTTTGAATTTGGTAAGCTAGTTCCTGAAATTAGGATGAGGGATTTAGAACTTGATTTTCAATTTTCCGCGCCACTAAAGGGGTTGAAACTACGCTTTTCTAGGCCCATAGTGACGGCTCGGCAGACGGTTTTATTCCCATACTTGACGTTCAACTTATCCAGGGCTTGGTAGAGGTTGATTTGCTGTTGGCTATCTTCGAAGAGTTGGATTTGGTAGTTGCCATAGACCAAATTGCTGAAGCGTACGCCCACCAAGCGAATGAGTAGGCGTCGGCTGTAGAGTTTTTGGAAGAGCTGCTTGATCAAGGGGAGTAGGTTATGGTCTGCCGAGCTGTAAGGGATACGGTGCTGTATGCTGTGGGTTTCAAAGTCGGAGTAGCGGATTTTCACCGTGATGCAGGCCGTGAGTTGCCCCTTTTGGCGGAGCTTGGAGGAGAGTTGCTCCGTCATAGCGATCAGTGTGGCTTCTAGCAGTTGGGTATCGATGGTGTCCACATCAAAGGTATGCTCGGAGGAGATGGACTTCGCTTCGGAGTAGGGAACTACTGGGCTGAGGTCGATGCCATTCGCTTTTTCCCAGATCAGCTTGCCATTTTTCCCAAAGGTGGCTTCTAGGAGTTGGGCAGGCATCTGCTGCAGGGTATGCACCTTTTTAACTCCCATGTTGTAGAGTGTCTGGGAGGTTTTTTCCCCAATCATGGGGATTTTCTGTACGGAAAGCGGGGAGAGGAAAGATTTCTCCTCACCTAGGGGAATTTGTTTTTCGTTGTTGGGCTTGGCTTCTCCGGTGGCAATTTTGGAGACGGTTTTATTTTGGGAGAGCCCCATGGAGATGTTGAGTCCACTCTCTTGGATGATGCGTTGGCGGAGCTCGTGGGCTAGTTTGAAGCAGCCGAAGAAGCGGTCCATGCCGCTGAGGTCGATGTAAAATTCATCGATGGAGGCTTTTTCAAAAAGGGGGACTCCTTCTCGGATGATTTCGGTGATTTCTTGGGATTTTTGGCTGTACTTTTCAAAATCTCCGCGCACGACAATTGCTTCGGGACAGAGTTGCCTTGCGGTACGCATGGGCATGGCGGAGTGCACGCCAAATCTCCGGGCTTCGTAGCTGCAGGAGGCGACTACACCTCGGTCGCTTGACCCTCCAATGAGGATGGGCTTTCCCTTGAGGCGGTCGTCAAAAAGCCGCTCCACGGACACAAAAAAGGTGTCCAGATCCAAGTGCACGATACTTCGCTTTTCTTCCATTGAAAATGTTAATTATTTAAACAATTAATTGTTTATAATGTAAACAAATCTATATATTTGACCTAATGTCTGGCAGAAGTTGTCGGGGAGAAAGAGAAATACAGTAGAAATAGGATAGAAATACAGTAGAAATA